>CAMLDO010000002.1 GCA_946478865.1 uncultured Methylobacillus sp. | reverse complement strand
GTTTGGAGCGTCGGAAAAAAGCCCTTTGATTGCCTGAAGAGGGTAATTGCCGAAGTAATCCCAATCCAGATTATTTACTGGCTACGCTTTCGTAGACGTAAATCGAGCGTGGCTTCAGCTGTACCTTCTGCTTGCGCCTCACATCAATGGCTTCGTTCGCCGAACTGATCAAGTAATGCCAATTCCTGATTTCACAGTCGGGAACCACGGCAGTCACTTCGACATGCGCGGCATTCAACATGACGAGTATGCTCTTCTCCGCTTTGTTTTTGGCGAGAAGTTTGACGATCAGGCACTTGTTGAATGGGTCATCCCAGTTCTCAATTGTCATGAGATGTCCTGTCACATTGAACCATGCAACATCCGAATTCCCATGTTCGTTTAGCCCGGTAAGAAACTCTGCCCTTGAGATGGCATTGTGCTCTTTTCGTATCTTGCTTAATGTCGCTACAAAATCGATCAGTGTTTCCTCACTGCTCCAATCAATCCAGCCGATTTCGTTGTCCTGGCAATAGGTATTGTTATTGCCATGCTGTGAATTGCACATTTCGTCGCCGGCAAGCAGCATGGGTACGCCTTGGGACAGAAACAGCGTAACCAGTAAGTTCTTTTTCTGTCTCAGGCGGAGCTGCTTGATCTCCGGATCGGAAGTCTCGCCTTCGACACCACAGTTCCAGCTGCGGTTGTCATTGGCGCCGTCGCTATTGTTCTCGCCGTTCGCTTCATTGTGTTTTTCGTTGTAGGCAACGAGGTCATGCAAGGTAAAGCCGTCATGTGCGGTGACAAAATTGACGCTCGACCAGGGGCGTTTGTGCTGGGCATCGAACAGGTCGCTAGAGGCGGCAAATCGCCCTGCAAACCGAGGAAGGCAGCCTTCGTCTCCCTTCCAGAAGCTGCGCGCAACATCGCGATAATCGCCATTCCATTCCGAGAAGCCGGGGGGGAACGATCCCAACTGATATCCGCCAGGCCCAACGTCCCAAGGTTCGGCAATGAGCTTGCAGCCGGCAAGTATCGGATCCTGAAGGATCGTATGGAAGAACGGATGGTGGGATGAGAACCCGGTCTCGAAACGTCCCAACGTCAATGCGAGGTCAAAGCGGAATCCGTCCACACCATAGACGGAGGCCCACAATCGCAAGCTGTCCATGACCATCTGTAGCACTTTCGGATGGGAGGTGTTGAGAGAGTTGCCGCATCCGCTGAGGTTATCGTAATAGCGCGGTTCGCCGGGCAGGGTACGGTAGTAGCTGAGATTATCGATCCCTTTCCAGGAAAGAGTCGGGCCCAGATGATTGCCTTCGCAGGTGTGGTTGTACACGACATCCAGAATCACCTCGATCCCGGCCTCATGTAGCTTGTCGACGACCTTGGCGATCTCTTCCAGTTCTCCGCTATGGAGGTAACTGGGCTCGGGGGTGAAATAGGAAAGCGTGTTGTATCCCCAATAGTTGCGGAGGCCGCGTTCCTGCAGATGATGATCCTGTGCAAAAGCATGAATGGGCAGCAATTCGAGCGAAGTAATGCCGATCTTGTGCATATGTTCGATCAAGGCTGGGTGGGCGAGCGCCTTGAATGTCCCGCGAATATCGTCCGGCACTAGCGGGTGCAGCATGGTCAGGCCTTTGGCATGGGCCTCATAAATGATGGTCTTCGGCCAATGGATATTGGGTTTGGGCTTTTTAACGAGAATCGCCGGGTCGACCACTACGGCCTTGGGCATAAAGGATGCGCTGTCGCGCGTATCCATTTTAAGGTCGGCATCCTTGGCCGGGCTGACCACATAGCCGTAAAGCGCATCGTTCCATACGATGTCGCCGTAAAGCTTTCGCGCATAGGGATCGAGCAACAGCTTGTGGTCATTGAAACGCTGCCCCTGCAACGGATCCCACGGCCCCTGTACACGATAGCCATATTTCTGTCCCGGATGAATGTCGGGGAGATAGGCGTGCCAGATGCCGTTGGTACATTCGGTCAGTTCGATGCGTTCGACTTCCTTGGCGCCGTCATTTGAAAACAGACATAAGGTGATACCTGTAGCGTTATCCGAAAAGATGGCGAAGTTGGTGCCTTTGCCGTCATAGGTCGCTCCTCGTGGGAGCGGCGAGCCCTCCAGTATCTTGCGCATGTAATGTCCTTAAGCGAGTGCAGCATTTTTTGGATGCACGCATGAGCTGAAAGTTTTAAAAATAGGTCAAGCGGGCCGGTCGCCATAAAAAAGCCCTCGATATGAGGGCTTGGATTGACGGAATGAAGGATGATTAGCGCTCGACAACTTCCCAGCGCCCTTCGCTAACCAGGCAGGCATTCTCACGGCGGTCTTCGCTGACGTTGGCACCGTTCACGCGCAAGCGGTACTCGCGGCACTTTTGTCCGCCGCGGTCATAGCTGGAAATGGGGGTCACCATGTAATTTATGCCTTCGGCCCCTGTCCAACTGACGGTTCTGCGGTCGGCGGCAAGTTCGAGAGCATGGCCGATGCAGGCGCGGTCGGAATCATCCATCGCTTTGCCGATACGATTGCCGATTACGGCCCCCAGTACGGTGCCGAGAATGATGGCCACTCCTTTATTGCCGTCTTTCCCTACGCTGGAGCCTATTGCGCCGCCTACTGCGCCGCCCAGCACTGTTCCAATGGCTTCGCGATTGCATTTACCGTTGATGATGCCGTAATCGCGCTCCCAGTTTGTACCGGAGTAGCCTTGATAATAGGGGTCATGCTTTTTGCGCCAGCCATGCGCAGGTGCCCAAGGCGGCGGGTCTGCATATACAGTGGGCGCTACCGGCAACAGCAGGGCTGCCGCGACAAGTGTAAGGAAGCTTTTTTTATATCGAATAATGGACATCACCTGACTCCTTGTGAAAAGGTAGGGTAATTGTAAGCATAGCCATACTTGCACAGGCAAGTATCGCCGGATGAACGGTAAAGGATGAGATATGAGCGAAAACAGCAAAGAGGCAGTTGCAACCCTGGCGGGAGGCTGTTTCTGGTGCCTGGAAGCGCCGCTGCGGCGATTGCAAGGGGTGCACGAGGTCGTGTCGGGTTACATGGGCGGTCATACGGTCAATCCGGATTACAAGCAGGTATGTACTGGAACCACTGGTCACGCGGAGGTTATTCAGGTTCATTTCGACCCCGAGCAGATCAGCTATCGCGATTTGCTGACCGTATTCTTCGCGCTGCATGATCCGACGACCCCCAATCGGCAGGGAAACGATATCGGTACCCAGTATCGTTCGGCGATTTTTTACCATGACGATGCGCAGCGGGATACTGCCCGGGAAGTGATCGAAGCGTTGGCTGGGGAGTGGAGCCATCCGGTGGTGACCGAAGTGGTGCCGGCGGCGGTGTTCTATCCTGCCGAGCAATATCATCAGCACTATTTCGACAAGAACCCTTATCAGCCTTATTGCCAGGCCGTTATCGGGCCCAAGCTGGAGAAGTTGCGCACTTATTTCGCCCCGCGTATCAAACCCGAAGCGCTCTAGGTCATAGCTGAAGAGTTACAACATTCTTCGACTCAGCCACTGACGGCGCCAGAAGATCAAGGCCATGAAGCTGCCGATGCCGCCCATGAGCGCGATGGCGAACCAGAAGCCGTCGCGATGCTCCAGCCATGGCATATGCACGAAATTCATCCCGAAGATCCCGGCGATCAAGGTTGCCGGCATGAACAGCATCGCGACGACCGTCAGCGCGCGCACTTCCATATTGACGCGGTTGCTGAGGGTGGAAAGGTAGATGTCCAGCATGCCGGCCAGCAGGTCGCGCAAGGCTTCCAGCGACTCGATGAAGTGGACTGTATGATCGTATACATCGCGCAGGTGCAGTACGCTTTCGTGCTCGAAGAAACCCGACTCGTTGCGCACCAGACTATTGATGACTTCACGCAGCGGCCATACCGCGCGTCGCAACTCCATCGTTTCGCGCTTCAACAGATGGATGTTTTGCAGCAAATGCTCGCCTGACTGGTGCAGCAGGTTTTCTTCAAGAAAATCGCAGTCATCGCCGATCTGCTCCAGTACGATGAAGTATCGGTCCACGATCACATCGAGCAGGGCATAAGCGAGATAGCCGGCGCCCGAGGCGCGTATACGTCCCTTGTTGGCGCGCAGCCGCTCCCGGATCGGATCGAAAGAGCCGGTGGGGCGTTCCTGGAAGGTCAGCACAAAATTTCTGCCGAGCACGATGCTGACTTGTTCAGAGCTGATCTGCAGCGTCTGTTTGTCGTAACTGAAAAAGCGGGTGACGATGAACAGATAGTCCTCGTAGCTATCCACCTTGGGCCGTTGATCGGTATTCAGAATATCTTCCATGACCAGCGGGTGCAGGTTGAAAGCCTGGCCGATCTGGCGCATCAGATCGGGATCGTGCAGGCCATGGACGTTCAACCAGAGCACATCGTTGTCGTGCTGGGCGATATCCAGTTCCGCGAGCGATTTCGAACTCGCTTCAACCAGCTTCTGGCCGTCATAGCGGAACAGTGCCAATTCGGTATGCTTGGTTTTTACCTCGCCCAGCGGCAGCAGGGTGCCCGGCGGCAGACCGACTTTCTTCGAACGAAGGCGGTGACGTTTTTTCATCGATTTGGTCCTTAGATTCTTCATGACTCGCGCGGAAGTTATTCTGCCCGCAGTGCTTCTATGGCATCCAGGTTCGCGGCATGACGTGCCGGCAAGACACCTGCCAGCAGCCCGATGACGGCGGCAGCCAGTTCGGCGCCGACGACAAATTCCCAGGGCGTATGGACCGGCATGTCCGGCAGGAGCAGGTGCAGCAACTGCGCGCATCCCGCGCCGAGCAGCAATCCAAGCGCTCCGCCGACGGCTGCCAGCACGATGGACTCGCCGAGAAACAATGCCAGTATGGTCCTGCGCGGCGCGCCGAGTGCAACCAGCAGGCCGATTTCATTGGTGCGCTCCGTTACGGCAATGGTCATGATGGTCACAATGCCGACGCCGCCGACGACCAGCGAAATGCCGCCGAGCGCCCCGACTGCCGCCGTCAGGATATCCAGGATATTGGACAGCGTTGCCAGCATGTCCTCCTGCGTGACTATCGTAAAGTCTTCCCGGCCGTGGCGCTTGATCAAGGTGGCTTTGACCGTATCGACTATCCTGTCGGCGGAAACGCCCTCCTGGTAGGTGACGTGAATCTCCATCAGGCCATCGCGGTTGTAGAGTTCCAGGGAGCGGGCGGCGGGAATGAACGCGGTGTCGTCGAGATCGATGCCCAGAAACTGCCCCTTGGGCGCCATGACGCCGATCACGCGAAAATGCATCCCGCCGATGCGCACCCGAGCTCCGAGCGGATTGGCATTGCCGAATAGCTCGTCACGCAACTTGGAGCCGAGCACTACCAGCGCGCGGGCGCTTCCGCCTTCTTCCGCTGGAAGGAAACGGCCGATGCGGACCGACGAACTGAAGACCAGCGGAAAGTCGGCATCCACGCCATAGACAGTGGTACGGCGCAGGCGTCCGTTCACTTCGACTTCGGAGTTCCCCCAGACGGTAGGCGTGGATCCGGTGACATGAGGCAAGCGCTTCAGAGACTCGGCATCCTCGACCGTCAGCGGCCGCACGGTGGTGGGTATCCCGGTCGGGTGCGCTCCACCGGTCTTGGTCTTGCCCGGCGAAATGCCGATCACGTTGGTGCCGAACTGCGAGAACTCGGCCAGCACGAAGCGATGCACGCCCTCGCCGATGGAGGTGAGCAGAATCACTGCGGCAATACCTACCGCGATGCCCAGCAGCGTCAGCGCGCTACGCAGCCGATGCGCGACGATGGCCTGGAATGCAAAGCGGAAAGCGTCAGCCCACAGCATGGTCAGCGCTTCGACAAGGCTTGCACAGGATCGAGCAGGGCGGCTTTGCGGGCGGGCATCACCCCGAACAGGATTCCTGTCACCAGCGCAGTCGCCAAGCCTGCCAGCAGTGCCCACAGCGGAGGATAAGCGGGAAAGACCGGGTAGAGCAGGCGCAAGATCCACGCGCCAGCTTCGCCCAGCAGCAGGCCGAGGATGGCGCCGACCAAGGACAGCATGGCCGCTTCAACGAGGAAGACGTTGCGTATCGTCGCAGCGGTGGCGCCCAAAGCCTTGAGCAGGCCGATTTCGCCGGTGCGCTGCGTTACCGAAACCAGCATCACGTTCATGACGAGAATGCCGGCAACGGCGAGACTGATGGCCGCGATTCCAGCTACACCATAGGTAAGCACGCGCAGGATTTGGTCAAAGGTCTGCAGTACGGCATCCTGCGTGATCAGCGTGAAATCCTTTTCGCCGTCATGCCGTTCGGCCAGCTGTTGCTCGATGCGGTCTTTCATTGCGTCCAGCACACCGCGGCTGCGTCCTTCGATCAGGATGCGAAACAAGGTATTGGTATCGAACATCGACAAGGCGGTCGCCGTCGGAACGATGATCAGTTCGTCCGTGGTCATGCCCATGCCGCGTCCGCCGGTGCTCAGCACGCCGATTACGCGGAAGCGTCGATCGCCTACGCGTATCGGTTTGCCCAAGGCCGCCTCCGTGCCGAACAGTTCGTCGCGTATTACGGCGCCGATGACTGCCACATTGGCGCCCAGCCCGCTATCTCCTGCCGGGAGGAAACGCCCTTGCGCCAGGGTGAGATGCCGCACCGCCAGAAATTCGGAGTTGGTGCCGACCAGCATCACCTCGCGGAGTTTTCCGCCCACGCTGATTTCCGAGCTGCCCACGACGATGGGCGCCACTTTGTTTACGCCGGGAATCTGCGTGAGCGAATCGGCATCTTCCGGAGTCAGGTCGCGAGGAGTCGAGGTGACGAGGTTGGCGGGATTGAGCCCGCCCGTTTCCGAGCGGCCGGGCAAAACGATCAGCAGATTGCTGCCCAGTGCGGAAAATTCTTCTACCACGTAGCGGCGTGCGCCATCGCCCAGCGCGGTGAGCATGATGAGGGCTGCGACGCCGATGGACATCGCCAGGATCAGCAACCCGGTGCGCAACGGCGTGCCGGAAGTGGCGGATTTGGCGAAGGAAAGCGTGTCGAGCAGGCGCATCAGACCGTCTTCCGCTCGTCTCCCACGATGGAGCCGTCGAGCATGGTGAGCCGCCGCTGCGCTCGCGCTCCCAATACCTGATCGTGAGTCACCATGATCAGCGTTACGCCTTGCGCGTTCAAGCCCTCCAGCAGCGCCATCACCTCTTCGCCGGTAGCACGGTCCAGGTTGCCGGTGGGTTCGTCCGCGAGCAGCATCGCGGGCCGCATGATCGTGGCGCGGGCGATGGCGACGCGTTGGCGCTGACCGCCGGAAAGCTGGTCGGGGCGATGGTGAGCCCGGTCTTCCAGCCCGAAATCCTTGAGTGCGGCGACGACGCGCTGCTTGCGTTCCGTGGCTGGCATGCCGGAGAGCATCAGCGGCAGCGCAATGTTTTCCGCCGCGGTAAGGCGCGGAACGAGATGAAAGCTCTGGAAGACGAAACCGATGCGCTCGCTGCGAATCCGTGCCTGATCCGCGGAGGAAAGAGTGGTGGCATCTCTGCCTTCGAGTCTATAAGTGCCCGCATCGGGCCGATCCAGCAGGCCGAGCAGGTTGAGCAGCGTGGATTTGCCGGAGCCGGAGGGGCCCATCACGGCCACGTATTCGCCTGCTTCGATGGCGAGGTTAACGTCATGCAGGGCGCGAACCTCGCTGTCGCCCAGCTGGAAAACCCGCTCGATGCCATGCAGTTCGATCAGGCTCATGCGCTACTTCGCCGTCGGCTTCTGTTCCGGAACAGCTTTTACGCCTGCCTTTACGCCCTCCCGCTCCAGCGACACCACGATGCGGTCTTTTTCCGCCAGCCCCGAGACGATTTCCGTGAATTCCCAGTTGCTTAGCCCGACTTTGACGGCACGTTCGTCCAGCACGCCTGTTTTGGCGTTGTATACCAGTACCTTGTTGCCCTCCTGCAAGGCGCTGGTCGGAATGCGCAATACGTTGTCGCGCGTGTCGAGGATTACTTCGAGGTCGGCGCTATAGCCAACCAGCAACTCTCCCGGTTTCGGCCGCTGATCGAGCGTTGCTTCCACATTGACGGTACGCGCCTGTTTTTCCACGGCGACGACATACGGAGCAATGCGTTTGACGCGTGCAGACAGCACTTTCCCCGGGAGCGCATCCAGGGTAATGCGCGCCGGCTGGCCGGCATGTATCTTGGGAGCGTCCACCTCGTCCATGGGAGCGGAGATGTAAAGGCAGGAATCATCGATGAGGTCGATTGCCGGCGGAGTGGCGACACCGGGCGGAGATGGGGTGGTGTATTCGCCGAGTTCGCCCACGATATCCGCGATGGTCCCGGCGAAAGGCGCGATGAGTACAGTGCGGCCGCGCTCGACGCGGGTGACTTTGAGCCGCGCCTGCGCTTGTTCTACGTCGGCGCGGCTGGTTTCGCAGGCTGCCTTGCGCGATTCGGCTTCGTAGCGTGCTTTTTCCTCGCTGCCCTCGGAGACGAAACCGCGTTCGCGCAGCCGCGTCATGCGCTCGGCTTCGCGCTGGGCATTGGTGGCAATTGCACAGACCTCATTCACATGCCGGCGTGCACTTTCCACCTGCGCCTGCGCGAGCTTGCTTTGCGCCTGCTGGTCCTCGTTCCACAGCTTGAGCAGAACCTGGCCTTTTTTGACGCGGTCGCCTTTCTTGACGCCGAGGTAGGTGATGCGTCCGCCGGAAATCGGCGAGAGACGGGTGCGCTGGCAAGCTTCGACGCTGCCCGCGCGGGTATTGGATACAGAGGACTCGACTTTGCCGCGGCTGACCTCCGCCAGCACGACCGGAACGGGTTCCGGCTTGCCGACCCACCAGAAGATGCCGATTGCGGCAGCGAGCGGGATCAAGACAAGCAGCACACGACGCATGGCAACGACCGGTCCTTTATTTTTTGCTATTTATCAAATAATAAGGCCGAAGGTAAGGCTTGGGTAGAAATTATTGAATCATTTACCCATCTCGCATTTGCCTGAACTGATTCCTTGTCAGTGATCAGATCAAATACCCACTAAATTCATGTGGCTATAAGAATTTTCTTCTTGTGAATCCCATTATCGCTATAATCCCTTGCAAATTGAGAACAATTCTTGTTCTTACAACAACAGGAGAGAGCACTTCCATGAAGAACATGAGCATCTATGCCAAGCTCGTACTGACTCTTGCCTTGCCCTTGCTCGGTGTCGTGTTTTATACCGGCTGGAACGCCAAGAATCACTATGACGAATGGAAGGCTCTTTCGACTACCGAAGTGTTGATGGATCTGTCCGTCAGCCTTGGCGATCTCACCCATACCCTTCAGGTCGAGCGCGGCTCCACCGGGGGATTCATCCAATCCGGCGGCGTTCGGTTCGCGCAGGATTTGCCCAATTATCGTGCTGCGACGGACCAGGCTCTCGCCAAGGTCAAAACCGAGTTTGCCCGCTCCCGCGAAAGTGGCCTGCCCGCTGCCGCAGAGAAGCAGATGGAAGAAGCGCTGAATGCCTTGGCTATGCTGGATGAAACCCGCAAAGACGCGAGCGCTCTGACGATTGCGGCCAAGGAAGCCGCGGCGCGTTACACGCAGGCGATCAGCACCATCCAGAATGTGATTCCCGAAATCGCCGAACAAAGCAGCGATGTCTCGATCACCAAGATGATGACCGCTTACGTGGCTTTCCTGAACATGAAGGAGCGCAGCGGTCAGGAGCGCGCATTGCTGACGGCCGTGTTTTCCGCCGACAAGATCGACGCCGCGCAATACGAGGCGCTGCTCGGCCATATCGCTTCCCAGCAGGCTTATCTGCACCTGTTCCGGGATTACGCGTCCGACAAGATGATCACGCTCTACCAATCCGCTTCGCGTGCCACGGCCTTCGCAGATGTTGAGGCGTTGCGCAATCTGGTGCTGAGCAAGGTGGCCGAAGGCGGTTTCGGCGTCGACCCTGCTGCCGGGTTCTCGACCATGACGGCACGCATCGAGTCGATTCACGGCGTGGAAAAGGTCATGTCGGCCGATGTGCAGGAATATGCCGCGGACAAGGCCGGCGCCGCGAAGAACTCGCTGCTGCTCAACCTGATCGTCAGCGGCGTGATCCTGCTGATCACGCTCGCACTCAGCTACAAGGTGATGATGGATATCGTCGGCCAGCTCAAGCTGCTGCATGACACCATAGGCAACATCCAGCGCGACAACGACCTCACGCGCCGTCTCGACGTGACCAACAACGACGAGATCGGCCGTACCGCACAGGCGTTCAACGCGCTGGTCGACAGTCTGCAAACCAGCATCCGCCGAGTGAACGAGAGCGCCGCCCGCGTTCTGCAGTTCTCCGAACTGCTCGCCTCGACCTCCGCGCAGTTATCCAGCAGCACCTCCTACCAGAGCGAAGCGGCGTCCTCGATGGCCGCGGCTGTGGAGGAAATGACGGTCAGCATCGAGCAGGTCTCGGACAACGCGCGCCAGGTACAGGACGTCTCGCAATCGAGCAGCGCGCGTGCCAACGAAGGCAGCGCGGTCATTCTGCAGGTGACCGAGGACATGCGTCATATCGCCGAAGCCGTGCATGCCTCCGCGATTATCATGGAAGAGCTCGGTCAGCAATCCGACCAGATCTATTCCATCGTGCAGGTCATCAAGGACATCGCCGACCAGACCAATCTGCTCGCGCTTAATGCGGCCATCGAAGCGGCGCGTGCCGGCGAGCAGGGGCGCGGCTTTGCCGTGGTGGCGGACGAAGTGCGCAAGCTGGCCGAGCGCACCACGCGCTCCACGGAAGAGATCGCCGCGATGATCGAGAAAATCCAGGGCGGCACCAAACAGGCCATCCAGAGCCTCGAAGTCGGCGTCGAGCGCGTCAACCGCGAAGTCGAAATGGCGCAGCAGGCGGGTGTATCCATCCAGCAGATACGCTCCGGCACGGAGCAGGTCGGCCACGCCGTGACTGGCATTTCCAACGCGATTCGCGAGCAAAGCGCCGCCAGCACCGAAATTGCCAAGCAGGTGGAAAAGGTCGCACAGATGTCGGAAGAAATCAGCGCCGCGACCGAGAAGAGCGCCGAAACCGCCACGGAGATGAAGGACCTCGCGCAAGGTCTGCAGAAGCAGGTCGCGCAGTTCAAGGTTTAAGCGCGAGTGGGGAAAACGAAACGGGCGACCAGGTCGCCCGTTTTTTTATGCCTTGAACGCTTCGCCGCTCGCGAAGAAATTGCCGCCGGCAATATGGTGGATGGTGCGTAGCTCGTCATGCCCCTCGAAATGCCAGCGCCCGTCCGAAAACACCCGCTCGTCCGCATGCGCCGCGATCACCTCGGCAAGGTAGAGGTCGTACGCATCGCGTATGTGCGGCTCGGGAATCACCTTGCACTCCAGCCACGCCACGCAGCCTTCCAGCAGCGGCGCTTCGATCTTGGAGGCAGGGAAAGTCGGCAGGTCGAACGCGGCGAACTTGGTGTCGTGATCCTTGCCCAGCAGTTCGCGTCCCGAACTGGAACCGACCTTGACCACCAGTTCCGCCTGCGCCCGGCTGGGCACGTTGATCGCAAATTGGCCGGAAGCTTCGATCAGCTCGCGCGTATAGGTGTTCTTGTCGATGACGATGGCGATCTTGGGTGGGTCGAAATCCAGCGGCATGTTCCAGGCAGCGGCCATGATGTTGCGTTGGGTGCCATGAGCGGTGGAAACGAGCACGGTGGGACCGTGGTTGAGCAAACGATAGGCTTTGCCAACCTCAACAGGGGTTCTCATAACTTGAAATTGCTTTGTTCCCAGCATTATTTCTGCCAGGCATCCCGTAACGTCACCGTCCTATTGAATACCGGCTTCCCTTCCATACTATCCTTGCGATCCGCCACGAAATACCCGTGCCGCTCGAACTGGAAGCGTTCTTCAGGCTTGGCATCTTTGAGTGCTGGTTCAAGTTGCGCGGTAATCGTCTTGACCGAATCCGGGTTGAGGTCGTCCAGGTAGTTGCGGTCGCCAGCGCCGGGGTGGGCGTCCTTGAACAGGCGATCGTAGAGGCGCACTTCGGCGGTGTAGGCGTGGGAGGCGGAGACCCAGTGAATGTTGCCCTTGACCTTGATGCTGTCTGCGCCCGGCGTGCCAGACTTGGTGTCGGGCAGGTAGGTGCAGTGCACGACAGTCACGTTACCGTTTTCATCCTTTTCGCAGCCGGTGCATTCGATCACGTAGCCGTAGCGCAGGCGTACCTTGTTGCCGGGGAAGAGGCGGAAGTAGCCTTTGCTCGGCTCTTCCATGAAGTCTTCACGTTCGATCCACAGTTCGCGGCTGAGCGGCACAACGCGCTTGCCGAGTTCCGGTTTTTGCGGGTGGTTGGGGGCGAAGCAGTCTTCGGACTGGCCTTCCGGGTAGTTGTCGATGACCAGCTTGATCGGGTCGAGTACGGCGATGCGGCGCTCGGCAGATTCGTTGAGCGTTTCGCGCATGCAGTCTTCGAGGATGGTGTATTCGATCCACGAATCGGCCTTGGACACGCCGATGCGCTCGGCGAACAGGCGGAAGCCTTCCGGCGTATAGCCGCGACGGCGCGTGCCGACGAGGGTAGGCATGCGCGGGTCGTCCCAGCCGCTCACGAACTGCTTTTCGACCAACTCGATGAGCTTGCGCTTGGAGAGTACGACGTAAGTGAGGTTGAGGCGCGCGAACTCGTACTGCTTGGGCAGCGGATGCGCGAGCAGGCCGCCTTCGGCGAGGCGCTCCAGCACCCAGTCGTAGAACGGGCGCTGGTCTTCGAATTCCAGCGTGCAGATGGAGTGCGTCACGCCTTCCAGCGCGTCCTCCAGCGGATGGGCGTAGGTGTACATCGGGTAGATGCACCACTTGTCGCCGGTGTTGTGGTGGGTGGCGTGCTTGATGCGGTAGATCGCCGGATCGCGCAGGTTGATGTTGGGCGAGGCCATGTCGATCTTGGCACGCAGCACCATCGCGCCATCCGGATGCTTGCCGTCGCGCATCTCGCGGAACATGGCGAGGCTTTCGGCAGCCGGGCGATCGCGCCACGGCGAGTTCTTGCCGGGTTCGGTCAGCGTGCCGCGATTGACGCGCATTTCCTCGGCGCTCTGCTGGTCCACATAGGCGTGGCCGGCTTCGATGAGGTATTCCGCCGCGCGGTACATGAAGTCGAAGTAATTGCTAGCGAAGTAGAGGTGCGAGCGGCCATAGGCCTCCCAGCCGAAGCCCAGCCACTTGACGGAGTCGGTAATCGAATCGACGTATTCCTGTTCTTCTTTTTCCGGATTGGTGTCGTCGAAGCGCATGTGGCAAACGCCGCCATAATCGCGCGCCAGGCCGAAATTGAGGCAGATCGACTTTGCGTGGCCGATATGCAGGTAGCCGTTGGGTTCCGGCGGGAAACGCGTGCGGATCTTGGCCGGGTCGGGCTCGCCTGCATTCTGGTGTGCGGCATCGCCCGGCGAACCGGCCCAGTGGCGGCTGGCAAAGGCGCCCTGCGCGAGGTCGCGCTCGACGATATTGCGCAAAAAGTTGGAGGCGGGAGCGGAGGTGTTCTTTTCTTCGGACATGTCGAATCTGTCAGGTTGGTTTAGGGCGTTATTTTACACCGTGGCGGCGCGGCGGAGATGGTCGCTCGGCAGGTATAATCGGGCAGATGAATTCGTTGACCTTTCCCATCCTGCGCTTGTTGTCCGACGGCCGGTTTCACTCGGGCGAGGATATTGCGAGCCATTTCGGCGTCACGCGCGCGACGGTGTGGAATGCGCTGCAGGACGCGGAAGCGCTGGGCGTGCAGCTGTTTTCCGTGCGCGGCAAGGGTTATCGCCTGCCGGAACCGGTGAGCTTTCTCGACCGTGAGCGCATATTGGCGCTGCTTGGCCCGCACGCCGATACCTACACGCTCGAAATCCACGAGCGTATCGATTCGACCAACAGCCACCTTATGCACGCCGCTTCCCAAGGGGCGCCTCATGCTACCTGTGCCGTGGCGGAATTGCAGACTTCCGGGCGTGGCCGGCGCGGTCGCGTGTGGCAGGCGGGATTGGGAAACAGTCTCGCATTTTCCGTGCTATGGCGCTTCGACTGCGGGGCAGGTGCGCTGTCCGGGCTGAGCCTGGCCGTCGGCGTGGCGATGATGCGTGCCTTGCGCGAATTGGGTGCCACGGATGCACAACTCAAATGGCCCAACGACGTGCTGAGCGATCAGCAGAAACTCGCGGGCATCCTCATCGAATTGCAGGGCGACATGGACGGACCGAGCGCGGCCGTGATCGGCATTGGCCTCAACCTGCGCTTGCCGGAAGTGATGCGCCGCGCCATCGACCAGCCGGCGACTGACTTGTCTCGCCTGCTCGATATTCCGGTGGAGCGCGATGTGGTGCTGGCCACGCTATTGCGCCATCTGGCCGATGTGTTGCAGGCGTTCGAGCGCGGCGGTTTCGAGCAACTGCGCGACGAATGGACCGCGCATCACGCCTATCACAACGATACCGTGCGCATGCTGATGCCGGACGGACGAGTGATCGAGGGCATTGCTGAAGGCATTGCCGCAGATGGTGCCTTGCTCGTGCGTACTGCAGAAGGCGTGCAGCGCTTTACGGCAGGGGAAATCAGCATGAGGGCAGTCGCATGATCCTCGCCATCGACGCCGGCAACACGCGCACCAAATGGGGCGTCTTCGATGATCAGGGCCTGCTCGTGCAGCAAGGCATGGCGGATAATCTGGACCCTGCTGCACTGGGCGAGCAGTTGAAAACCCTGCAGGGCGTGCGGAGAGCCGTGATCTCCAATGTGGCGGGCGAAACAGTGGCATCGCGTATTTCGCTTGTGTTGGCAGGGCTTAACCTCCCTGCGCTGTGGGCGAAGCCGCAGGCCTCCGCATGCGGTGTCAGCAATGGATATCAGGCTCCCGAAACGCTGGGCAGTGACCGCTGGGCGGCGCTGGTCAGTGCGTGGAACACGTATCACGCGCCTTGCATCGTTGTGAATGCCGGTACGGCCATGACAGTCGATGCCTTGTCGGGGCAGGGCGAATTTCTGGGCGGACTGATTGTTCCCGGAATCGGGCTGATGCGCGTCTCGCTTGTCAGTGGCACTGCGGCCGTTGCGCCTCCGGCCGGACATTGGCGCGATTTCCCGGACTCGACAGCGGATGCTGTCCAGACCGGCTTGCTCGCCGCCTGTGCCGGCGCGATACGGCATATGGAGCAGATGCTGGCGTTGCGCGAAGGGCGCGCGCCTGTCTGCATCCTGAGCGGCGGCGATGCGGAAACACTGGCTGCCGCCCTGCCGGTGCCGGCCATCCTCAATCCTCATCTGGTCTTGCATGGCCTGCTGCTTTTGGAGAAAACAACGGTATGAAGTGGAAATGGTTGTTCTGGCTGTTGCTGGCCGTAAACGGGCTGTTGTTCGGTTATTTCGAGCTGAGCAAGCCATTGAGCGGGGGCATGCAGCCCGGCCACGAGCCGATTGCGGCGGACAAGATGAAGCTGTTGACCGAGTCGGAAGTGGCTGCCATGCCCAAAACAGCGGTGCCCGATCCGGTTTCGGTGCCGTTGACGGAACAACCGGCGCTTCCTGCAATCGAACAAGTAGCCTGTTACGAATGGGGAAGCTTTACCGGCAAGCGCATCGAGCGCGCCCGCACCGTCATCGACAAGCTGGGGCTGGAATCCAAGGTGGAAACGGTGGCCAATCGCGAAGCGATCCGCTACTGGGTCTACATCCCGCCACTGCCGAGTTTCGAAGAGGCGCAGGCGCGTAACGAGGCCTTGCATAGTCTGGGAATCGACAACACCTTCATCGTCAAGGACGCGCAATGGCGCAACGCGATCTCCTTCGGCGTGTTCAAGGATGAAAATCTGGCGACACGACTCGCGGGCGACATGCGCAATCGCGGCGTTACCGATGTGGTCAAGGCGGTGCGCAATCAGGAGGGGCGTCAATTCCTGATCGCGCTGGACAAGGTTCCTGACAGCAAGGCCGAAGAAATCCGACGCCAGAAGCCGGATTTTCCCTATAGCGAACTCAAGCAGGTGGAGTGTAAATAATCACCTATGAACTAATCGCCTGGGAACCTGGGCTCAGCCTGAAAGGAGAAATGATGGGACTGATGAGAACCGTAGTGAAGCAGGTCGCGTTTGCCGCCGCCGTCGTCGTGGCCAAGCGCATGATAGACCGCGTATCTGGGCGTAGCCGCAGAAAGCAGCTGACCGCCCATTAACCGACTATCCGGGGAACAGCTTCCCCGGATTCAGGATATTCGCGGGATCGAATGCCTGCTTGACCGATTTCATGACCGCGATGGTCGTGGGATCGATCTCGCGTGGTACGAAGGGACGCTTCGCCATGCCGACGCCGTGCTCGCCCGAGAGCGTGCCGTCGAGCGACAGCACGAGCGAGAACACCTCGTCCAGACAGGCTTCGGCCCGCTCCATCTCGTCCGGATTCCCCGGGTCGACCAGCAGATTGACGTGGATGTTGCCGTTGCCGGCGTGACCGAAATTCACGTTGGCAATGTCGTAGCGCGACGCCAGCGCCTCAATGCCGCCCAGCAACTCGGGCAGGCGCGATACCGGTACAGCCACGTCCTCGTTGATTTTCTTGGGCGCCACGTCGCGTAACAAAGGGGACAGCGCCTTGCGCGCGGCCCACAACGACTTGGTGTCATGCGCCAGCTTGGCCTCGATGAGCCCCTCCACCTGGCAAGCCTGGAGGATGGCTTCCGAAGCCTCGGCAATTTCGCTCTCCGAACCGTCCACCTCGATCATGAGCAGGGCACGCATTTCCTCCGGCAGCATGCCCGGATGGCGGTTGCGAATGAGGTTGAGCGCGTTGTTGTCGAGGAATTCCAGCGCGGAGGGCACGAACGGCTGCGCCATGATGGCTGCGATCGCATGCGCGCAGCTCACGGTGTCCTTGAACTGTGCTGTAAGCCCGCCCGTTGCACGCGGCAGCGGCGTGAGCTTGAGCGTCGCTTCGACGATGACCGCGAGCGTGCCTTCGGAGCCGACGATAAGCCGCGTTAGATCATAGCCGACCACACCCTTGGTGGTGTAGCAGCCGGTCTTGATGAGCTCGCCCTTGCCTGTGACGGCCTTCAATCCCAGCACGTGATCGCGTGCAACACCATACTTGACTGCATGAGGCCCGGCCGCGCAGGTGGCGAGATTGCCGCCGACGGAGCAATAGGGCGCGCTGGACGGGTCCGGCGGCCAGAAGAAGCCCTTGGGGCGGATCGCATCCTGTAATTCCTGGTTGAGCACGCCCGGCTCGATGATCGCCATGCGATTGTCGGGGTCGATCGACAGGATGCGGTTCATGCGCTCCAGCGACAACGCCACGCCGCCCTGTTCCGGCACGCTGCCGCCTGCGGTGCCCGTGCCGCGCCCACGGGGAACCAGCGGCACCTTGTGCTCGTTGCAAAGACGCACGACGGTCTGTACTTCTTCAGTAGTCAGCGGAAACACCACCGCAATGGGTGGCTTGAAGTTGCGCGAATTGTCGTAGCTGTAAGCATAGCAATCGACCAGGTCGGTGAACAAACGGTCAGCAGGGAATTGCGATTGCAGAGAGGAAAGCAGAGCGGAAGAATTCATGCGGCGAATTTAGCACAACGAGAAGGTCGGGAGAATGAAAAACGGCGCGATACGCGCCGTTTTTCTTGGATCGCACAGTCGAGCTGCTTAGCGCTTTTTCGGCGGCAGCAGGTCTGTGATCGTGCCTTCCGCCATTTCAGCGGCGAAGCAGACCGTTTCCGACAGCGTCGGGTGGGCGTGGATGGTGAGGCCGATGTCCTCGGCGTCCGCGCCCATCTCGATCGCGAGCACCGCTTCCGCCAGCAGTTCACCGGCGTTCGGACCGACGATGCCGGCGCCGATGATGCGGCGCGTGTCTTTTTCCATGATCAGCTTGGTCATGCCCTCGGTGCGGCCGATGGACAGCGCGCGGCCGCTGGCGACCCAGGGGAAGGAGGCTTTCTCGATCTCGATGCCCTTGGCTTTGGCGTCGGTTTCGCTGACGCCGGCCCAAGCCACTTCGGGGTCGGTGTAAGCGACGGACGGAATTGCCAGCGCCTGGAACTCGACCTTGTGGCCATCGATGACTTCAGCGGCAACCTTGCCTTCGTGCACCGCCTTGTGCGCCAGCATGGGCTGGCCCACGATATCGCCAATGGCGAAGATATGCGGCACGTTGGTGCGCTGCTGCTTGTCGACCGGGATGAAGCCGTATTCGTTGACGAACACGCCGGCCTTGTCGGCGCCGATGTTCTTGCCGTTGGGGCGGCGGCCGATCGCGACCAGCACCTTGTCGTAGACCTGCGGCTCGACGGCCTGATCGCCCTCGAAGGTGACGTGGATACCGTCCTTCTTGGGCTCCAGCTTGGAGACCTTGGTCTTCAGCATGATCTTTTCGAAACGCTTTTCCATGCGCTTGTGCAGCGGCTTGACCAGGTCGCGGTCGCAGCCGGGGATGAGGCCGTCGGACAATTCGACTACGCTCACCTTGGCGCCGAAGGCGTCGTACACCGTGCCCATTTCCAGGCCGATGATGCCGCCGCCGACGACCAGCATGCGCTTCGGAATGCCATCGAGATCCAGCGCGCTGGTGGAATCCAGGATGCGCGGGTCGTTCTTGTGTTCTTCAGCCAAGCCGGGCATTTTGGTGGCTTGCGAGCCCGCGGCGATGATCGCGTAATCGAAGGAAACGGTAGTCACCTTGCCGTCTGCGCTCGTCACGGCGAGCTGGTTAGTGCTCGTGAATTCGCCGCGGCCGTTGACCACGGTCACATTGCGCTGCTTGGCGAGCTGGGTCAGGCCGCCGGTCAGTTTGCTGACCACGTCCTTGGATTTCCAGGTCTTGAGTTTTTCCAGATCGATCTGCGGCTTGCCGAAGCTGATGCCATGCTCGGCCATTTCCTCGGCTTCGGTAATCACCTTGGCCGCATGCAGCAGCGCCTTGGACGGGATGCAGCCGACGTTGAGGCAGACACCCCCCAGCGTGGGATAGCGCTCGACCAGCACGACCTTCTTGCCGAGGTCTGCGGCGCGGAAGGCGGCGGTGTAGCCGCCGGGGCCGGCGCCTAGTACCAATACTTCGGCATGCAGATCAGATGGCCCGCTGGCCGCAGGTGCAGGAGTCGGTGCGGGGGCTGCTGCGGCAGGCGCGGCAGTTTCGGTCTTGGCCGGTGCGGCAGCAGCGCCTTCAGCTTCCAGCGTCAGAATTAACGAACCCTTGGCGACCTTGTCGCCGACCTTGATCTTCACGTCCTTGACCGTGCCGGCGTGCGTGGACGGGATGTCCATCGATGCCTTGTCGGATTCCAGCGTGATGAGCGAGTCGTCCACCGCGATGGTGTCGCCCGGCTTGATGTGCACTTCGATAACGTCCACGGAATCGAAATTGCCGATGTCCGGGACTTGTACTTCGATGATTTGGCTCATAAAAACCTCGTTTTCATCGCCAGCGGGCTGGGCGCACCGTTATCTCCCGGCGGTCCCAGCCCCTGGCTGTTCTGATCAATTAGAGCAGCAGGCGGCGCACGTCGGACAGCATGACGCGCAGGTGGCTGGTGAAGCGCGCGCCGTCGGCGCCGTCGATGACGCGATGGTCGTAAGACAGTGACAGCGGCAGCATCAGGCGCGGCTCGAAGCTCTTGCTCTTGGCGTCCCACACCGGCTCGATGCTGGAGCGGGAAACGCCGAGAATCGCCACTTCCGGGCAGTTGATGATAGGCGTGAACGAGGTGCCGCCAATGCCGCCCAGGCTGGAAATCGTGAAGCAGCCGCCCTGCATTTCCTCGACCTTGAGCTTGCGCTCGCGGGCCTTGGCGGACAGTTCGCCGAGCTCGCGCGCGATATCCAGTACGTCCTTCTGGTTCACGTCGCGGATCACCGGGACGACCAGGCCGTCCGGCGTATCGCAGGCGAAGCCGATGTGGAAATACTTCTTGAGGATGAGCTCGCTGCCGTCGGCGGAAAGCGAAGCATTGAAGTTGGGGTAGGCACGCAACGCGTTGACCACCGCCTTCATGAGGAAGGCCAGCATGGTCAGCTTGACGCCGCGCTTGGCCGCTTCGTCCTGCATGGACTTGCGGAAGTCTTCCAGGTCGGTAATGTCGGCCGCGTCGAATTGCGTGACGTGCGGCGCGGTGACCCAGTTGCGGTGAAGGTTGGCCCCGGAAATCTTCTTGATGCGCGGCAGCGGCTGGTTTTCGATCTCGCCGAACTGGGTGAAGTCGATATTGGGCATGGCGAGCACGGACAGGCCCGGGCCGCCCGCAGCAGCTTCGGTGCGCGGCTTGGTCAGCTCGTTCTTGATCCAGGCGGTGACGTCTTCCTTGCTGATACGGCCTTTGGGGCCGCTGCCGGTAACGCGCGCCAAGTCCGCGCCGAGTTCGCGGGCGAACTTGCGGACGGACGGGCTCGCGTGCGGATTCTTGCCGGGTGCGAATTCGGCGCGTGCGGCCACCGGATTCGGCGTGGCTTGCGGCTGGATGGGCTTGGGCACTTCGGGTACCTCGCGCGAGGGCGGCGGCACTTCGACGTTGGCGACCTTGTTCACCTGCGGCGGAGCCGGAACGGGCTCGGCGGCCTTGGGCGCTTCAGCCGGGGCCGCGGCAGCGCCGGCTTCGGCATCCACCAGGGCGATCAGTACACCTTGCGCAACCTTGTCACCGACCTTGATCTTTACTTCCTTGACCGTGCCGGAGACAGGCGAGGGGATATCCATCGACGCCTTGTCGGATTCCAGCGTGATCAGTGAATCGTCCTGACTGACGGTGTCTCCCGCCTTGATATGCACCTCGATGACATCGACGGAATCGAAATTGCCGATGTCGGGCACTTTCACTTCAATGGTTTGGCTCATAGTGTTCCCTTAACTTTTTAGTCGAGCCGCTCTTTAATGGCGGCTTGGCGGCTCAAACCGTCAACGGGTTCGGCTTGTTAATGTCGATGCCGTATTTCTTGATCGCTTCCGCAGCCTTGGACGCCGGCAGCTTGCCTTCGTCGGCAAGCGCCTTGAGTGCGGCCAGCACCACGTAGTGGCGATCCACCTCGAAGTGCTTGCGCAGCGCTTCACGGCTGTCCGAGCGGCCGAAACCGTCCGTGCCCAGCGTGACGAAGCGTTGCGGCACGAAGGCGCGGATCTGGTCGGCGAACGACTTCATGTAGTCGGTCGAAGCGATGACCGGGCCTTCAGCCTTCTTGAAGCACTGCTCGACATGGCTTTCGCGCGGCTTGTCTTCCGGATGCAGCAGGTTCCAGCGGTGCGCATCGAGACCATCGCGGCGCAGTTCGTTGAAGCTGGTGGCGCTCCACACATCGGCGGATACGCCCCAATCCTTCTCCAGCAGCTCGGCGGCTGCGATGACTTCGCGCAGGATCACGCCGCTGCCCATGAGCTGGACCTTGGGGCCCTTGGCCTTGGATTTGCTGAACGAATACAGGCCCTTGATGATGCCTTCCTCGACACCCTTGGGCATGTCGGGGTGGGTGTAGTTCTCGTTCATGAGCGTGAGGTAGTAGAACACGTCTTCCTGGTTCTGCACCATGCGGCGCAGGCCGTCCTGCACGATCACCGCCAACTCGTAATGGAAAGTCGGGTCGTAGGACACGCAGTTGGGAATGGTGCCCGACAGGATGTGGCTGTGGCCGTCCTCGTGCTGCAGGCCTTCACCGTTCAATGTGGTGCGGCCGGCGGTTGCGCCCAGCAGGAAGCCGCGCGCACGGCTGTCGCCAGCGGCCCAGGCGAGGTCGCCGATACGCTGGAAGCCGAACATCGAGTAGTAGATGTAGAACGGAATCATCTGTACGCCGGTGACGCTGTAGGAGGTCGCGGCGGCGAGCCAGGACGAGAACGCACCGGCTTCGTTGATGCCTTCCTCCAGAATCTGGCCGGTCTTGGATTCCTTGTAGAACATCACCTGGTCGGAGTCGACCGGCTCGTAGAGCTGGCCGACAGACGAGTAGATGCCCAACTGGCGGAACATGCCTTCCATGCCGAAGGTACGCGCTTCGTCGGGGACGATGGGCACGACGTACTTGCCGATGTTCTTGTCCTTGACCAGCGTGGACAGGATGCGCACGAAGGCCATCGTGGTCGAAATCTCGCGGTCACCGGTGGTGCCCAGCATGTTGTCGAATGCGGACAACTCTGGCGTAGTGAGCTCATTGCCCTTGCGGCGACGGGCCGGCACATAGCCGCCCAGTGTAGCGCGGCGCTCGCGCAGGTATTGCATTTCCGGACTGTCTTCGGCCGGGCGGTAGAACGGCAGCTTTTCCAGTTCGGCGTCGGCAATCGGAATATCGAAACGGTCGCGGAAGGCCTTGAGCGAATCGACGTCCAGGCCCTTCTGCTGGTGGGTCGGGTTCTGCGCTTCGCCGGCGGCGCCCATGCCGTAGCCCTTGACGGTCTTGGCCAGGATCACGGTCGGCTGACCGACGTGCTTGGACGCGGCTGCATAGGCGGCATACACCTTGTGCGGGTCGTGGCCGCCGCGGTTGAGGCGCCAGATGTCCGCATCGGACATGGCCGCGACCATTTCCTTGAGCTCAGGATACTTGCCGAAGAAGTGCTCGCGGGTATACGCGCCACCCTTGGCCTTGAAGTTCTGGTATTCGCCGTCGACGGCTTCTTCCATGCGCTGCTTGAGCAGGCCGTCCTTGTCCATCGCGAGCAGCGGATCCCAGTAGGAACCCCAGATCACCTTGAGCACATTCCAGCCGGCGCCGCGGAAATCGGCTTCCAGTTCCTGAATGATCTTGCCATTGCCGCGCACCGGGCCGTCCAGACGCTGCAGGTTGCAGTTGATGACGAAGATCAGGTTGTCCAGCTTTTCGCGTGCGGCGAGCGAGATCGCGCCCAGCGATTCCGGCTCGTCCATTTCGCCGTCGCCGCAGAACACCCACACCTTGCGGTCGCTGGTGTCGGCGATGCCGCGGTCGTGCAGGTATTTGAGGAAGCGCGCGGTGTAAATACCTTGCAACGGACCCAGGCCCATGGACACGGTGGGGAATTGCCAGAAGTCCGGCATCAGCCACGGGTGCGGGTAGGAGGGCAGGCCGTTGCCGCCGGTTTCCTGGCGGAAATTCTCCATCTGCTCTTCGGTCAGGCGGCCTTCGATGAAGGCGCGGGCATAGATGCCTGGCGAAGAGTGGCCCTGGAACATGACCAGGTCGCCGCCGAACTTGTCGTTGGCGGCACGGAAAAAGTGGTTGAAGCCCACGTCATACAGCGTCGCTGCGGACTGGAAGCTCGCGATGTGGCCGCCCACGCCCGGCGATTTCTCATTGGCGCGCATCACTGTAACGATCGCGTTCCAGCGGATCAGCGCGCGGATGCGGCGCTCCATCGCGGGGTCGCCCGGCAGCTTTTCCTGCAGGTGCACGGGAATGGTGTTGAGGTAGGCGGTCGTCGCGTTGTACGGCAGATAGGCGCCGGAACGACGCGCCTTGTCGATCAGCTGTTCCAGCAGAAAGTGCGCACGTTCGGTTCCCTCCTGTTCCAGCACCGCGTCGATGGCATCAAGCCATTCCTGCGTTTCCTGCGGGTCGATGTCGGGGGTGGGATTGGTCATCTAAATTCTCTCCTGGGGCTCGCATCGCTATAATTTACAAGCGAATACGGCTGGATTTGCTGAACATAAAAGCCGCTATCTTCGCTATTTTGACTGTTTAGGTCAAGTTTAAAGACAGGGTGGAGGGAGGCTGGTCTAACCCTTAAATCCTGTCAAAACATAAGGTTATAGAAAGGACAGGCAATGCTTCCCAGTGTGGTTTTAAACGGAAAAACGGTTACAGAGAAAGTCTTGGGCAAGGCGACGCATCTGTTGTTCGTGCTGCCTGCGCAGCGCCCGGACGCGCTTCCGTTTGCCGAAACGCTGGACGCCAAGCTGAAGCGCCGCAAGGAAAAATACGAGGATCTCGGCAAAAGCCCGCTGGTGGCGGACCTGCCCAATGGTGCGGTCGCGGCCTGGGTGGTGCTCAAGGACGAGCATTCGACATTCGAGCGCCATACTGCCTTGCGCAAGGCAGTGGGCGCGCTGCTGGAAGAGCAGCCCGAGCAGCTTGCGATTGCCGTTTACGGCAATGACGCGCAGCGGGAAACCGCGGCACGCGCAGCGGTTTATGTCGCATCGGTGAATGGCGCACATCTGCCCGTGCGCAAGAAAAAGGATGAGCGCCGCGCGCTCCAGAAGATTGCGCTGTTTGGTTATGCGGGTGATGTTTCCGCTGCCGAAGCGCTGGCCGAGGGCAACACGCTCACGCGCAACCTCACTACGCTGCCGCCCAACGATCTCACACCCGGCCTGTATCGCGACCGGATCAAGGCTCTGGCTGGCGAGCATGGCTGGACGCATGAAGAATACGACATGAAGAAGCTGCGCAAGCTCGGCGCGGGTGCTTTCGTCGCTGTGGCGCAGGGCTCGGAAATCGACGATGCTGCCATCGTGCACCTTACTTATGCGCCGAAGAAGGCGAAGAAATCCTACGCGCTGGTGGGCAAGGGGATTTGCTTCGACACCGGCGGGCATAACCTCAAGCCGGCGCGCTACATGCACGGCATGCACGAGGACATGAACGGTTCCGCCGTCGCGCTAGGTATTTTGCTTGCGGCGACGCGGTTGAAATTGCAAGTAAAGATCGACGTGTGGCTTGCGCTGGCGCAGAACCACATCAGCCCCAAGGCCTACAAGCAGAACGATGTGGTAACCGCGCTCAATGGCACGACTATCGAGATCATCCATACCGATGCCGAAGGACGCATGGTGCTCGCCGACACGCTCACGCTCGCATCGCGCGCGAAGCCGGATTTCATGATGGATTTCGCGACGTTGACTGGCAGCATGGTCACCGCGGTCGGCACGCGTTACAGCGGCGTGCTCGGCAACCGCCCGGAGCTGCTGTGCAAGGCGGTGGGCGTGGGCAAGGAGGCGGGCGAGCGCGTGTGCGCCTTCCCCTTCGACGAGGATTACGAGTCCGAACTGGAAAGCAAGGTCGCCGACGTGAAACAGTGCACGCTGGATGGCGAAGCTGACCATATTCTCGCGGCGCGTTTCCTCGCGAAATTCATCGAGAACGACGTGCCCTGGCTGCATGTGGACCTTGCTGCGGTCAATCACAAGGGCGGGTTGGGCGCGGTGGCGAGCGATACCACCGGTTTTGGCGTAGGCTTCGGGCTCCAGTTGCTGCAAAACCTGAGCGCCGATTCAAAATGATTTTCGACGTACTCGCCAATGCCGACCGCTACGCCAGCCTGCATCCGCTGTTCGAACGTGCCTTCGTCTTTTTGCGCGACACCGATTTTGCCACGATGACGCCCGGCCGCTATCCGCTTGAAGGCGAATCCCTGTTTGCCATCGTCGAGGAAGCTGAGGCGCGCACTCGTGAGGAGGCGCAACTGGAGTGTCATCGCAAATACATCGATATCCAGTTCGTGCTGCAGGGCCTGGACGAGATGGGCTGGAAGCCATTGTGCGACTGTCGGGAACCAGCTGCCGAATATAGTGACAAACGCGACATTGCGTTCTTCCGTGATCCGCCTGCTGCATGGGTGGTCGTGCCGCCAGGTGCTTTCTGCGTGTTCTTCCCGGAAGATGCCCACGCGCCGCTGGTGGGCGCGGGGCCTATTCGCAAGGTGGTGATGAAGATTGCGGTCGGCTAGTTATCCCGCCTGCAGTACGCGCGTTCGGAGTGACATGTAAATCAGCCATTTGTCGAGATCATTTCCTGCCTTGAAGGCTTCGAAGTGGCTGGGGTGTTGCACCATCGCCGATACCAGCTTGGCATCCCACATCCTGACCTGTTCCGGCAGGGTGCCGAGAAATGCTGCGATTGAACGTTCAACCTCTCTAACCATAATGCTTCTCCCTGTTTTTATTGGCTGTTGATGGGTGTGGCTGAAACTGCGTTGATTATGAAGAAACTTTTATTCTCATCAATAACCCAAATGCGGTATCTTTTGCTGACGGTATTTCTGGCCTGGAGCGCGGCGGCATTGGCCGAGGCGCTGCCGGGAGTGGCGATGACCGGCGGGGTCTATACCTACAGAATCAAGGCGGGCGACACCCTGGGGAAAATCGGCGCACGCTACGGCGTGGAGCCTGATGTGCTCCTGCGCGAGAACGGGTTGGATCCGGCCAGACCGCTCAAGATCGGTCGGGAATTGCGGCTCGACAATCGACACATCGTTCCCGCAGGTCATGCCGATGGCATTATCATCAACGCTCCGCAACGCATGCTGTTCCGTTTGCGTGAAGGCAAGGTGGATAAAGCCTATCCGGTGGGAATGGGGCGGCGCGACTGGCCGACGGACCGCGGCGATTTCAAAATTACCAGCAAGAAGGAGGGCAAGACGTGGTTTGTTCCGCCCTCGATCCAGAAGGAAATGGAATTGCTGGGGGAGGAGGTGCGCAGCGAGGTGCCGCCCGGTCCGGACAACCCTCTGGGCCGTTACTGGATGGGCTTGAGCTTGCCCGGTCTCGGCATTCATGGCACGATTGCGCCCGAAAGTATCTACCATTTCCAGAGTCACGGATGCATACGCTTGCACCCCGATGACGCCGCAGAAATGTTCGCAACAACAAACAAGGGTGATACCGGCTCCATCATCTACCAGCCGGTGCTGCTGTATCGCGCGCCCGATAACAAGATCTATCTGGAAGCACATCGCGACATCTACCGCCAAGGTATTGATGCGAATGGGCTAATCAAGGAACTGGCTGCTACTGCCCACGTCGATTCCTATATCGACTGGAACAAGGTGGCGCAGGTGATCGCTGCGCGTGAAGGTGTGGCCCGCGATGTAACGCGTGCGGCCCGACAGGAGAACCCATGAAAGAGCAAGACGAACTGTCCGAATCGGTGCTGAGCCGCCGCGGATTCCTCAAACTGGGCGCCGCCGCGCTGCTGGCCGCCAGCGCTCCAGGCAAGGCACTGGCCAATATCGCTTCCCCCCCGGAGCGTACATTGTCCTTTTATCATCTGCATACCGGCGAGCAATTGAACGCCACCTACTGGGCCGATGGCAGTTATCAGCAACAAGGGCTGGCGGAAATCTACAACCTGTTGCGCGATTTCCGCACCGGCGTGGTCAATCCCATCGATACCCAGCTGCTGGACCTGCTGCACAACCTTGCGCTCAAGCTCGATGTGAACAAGCCATTCCATGTGATTTCCGGCTATCGTTCGCCCAAAACCAACGCCATGCTGGCCAAGAACAGCAGCGGCGTCGCCAAGCATTCGCTGCACATGGACGGGCTGGCGGTGGATATCCGCCTGCCGGGGCGCGATCTTTCCTCGCTGCACCGCGCGGCGTTGTCGATGAAGGCGGGCGGCGTGGGCTATTACCCGGTTTCCGATTTCGTACATGTCGATGTCGGCCGTGTGCGGCAATGGACCGGCTCCTGATCGGAGGCATTGCATATCTGGACGCGGGCATGAGCCCGCGTTTTTCATTCCGGGCATCGGGGCTTTTACATACTTTTACGTATTTCTCTGGATTCACGGGTCAACTTCAGCTTGAGATGTCGCGTTATCTGCTCATGCGCCAGAAATTGGCGGATAACGAGAGAAGGAGTTCCACGTGAAGATCAACAAGACTGCTGCTTCCATCATGATTGCAAGCGCCATTTCGCTGCCTGCAGCAGCCGATGACGTTTATTACGATACCGCCCGGGTGATTTCCGTGACGCCTCAGACCGAGCGCGTCAATGTTCCGCGCGAGGAGTGCCGTACCGAGTACACCCGCGAGTCCTATTCCAATTCCGGCAGCCGCGATATCGGCGGTGCCATCATCGGCGGCATTGCCGGCGGTTTGCTCGGCAGCCAGATCGGCAAGGGTAGCGGCCGCGTTGCAGGTGCCGCGGTCGGTGCGGCTACAGGTGCCATCGTGGGCGACCGCATCGATAACAGCGACCGCCGCAGTTACGGCAGCCGCCCGGTGGAACGCTGCGTGACCGTGGATGACTGGCAGACCGTGACGCGCAACTATCTGGTGACCTATCGCTTCGACGGCCGCGATTACACCACAGTGATGCCCTACGATCCGGGCCGCAACATCCGCGTTCGCGTCGCTGTAGCGCCGGATAACGATGAGCGAGTCAGCTACCTCGAGCCGCGCTATCGCGACAACGGCTGGCATCGTGGCTGGGACAAGCACCGTGATCGCGATTGAGATTTGCTGAATTCGTTGCAGGAACGAGTCGGCTGACCTGAGCAAGTGTCAGCCACCTAAACCGCCAGCAGGACTGGCGGTTTTTTTTTTGGCCTAATGCAGGTGGCTGAGTTCGAGCTTGCGCAGCTTGGGCGCGAGCTTGGCGGTCGCAGCGACCACGCCCAGCGTCATCATGCCGCCGAAGATGACCGAGGGCACCAGGCCCAGCAGGCGCGCCGCCACGCCGGATTCGAAGGCGCCGAGTTCGTTGGACGAGCCAATGAAGATACCGTTGATGGCCGCCACGCGACCACGCATGGTGTCCGGCGTCATGAGCTGCATGATGGTGCTGCGCAGCACCACGCTCACGCCGTCGCAGGCGCCAGAAAGCAGCAGCATTACCCCTGCCATCCAGAAATTCGGCGAGAGCGCGAACCCGATGATGCACAGCCCGAAGCCGGCGACGGCGGTCAGCAGCCAGCGGCCCGCATGCTTGTCGAGCGGATGGCGCGCGAGATAGAGGCCCGTCGCAATGGCGCCGATGGCCGGGGCCGCGCGCAGGATGCCCAGCCCTTCCGGCCCATAATGGAAGATGTCGTGGATGAAGGCAGGCAACATCGCGACAGCACCGCCGAACAGCACCGCGAACATGTCCAGCGCTTGCGCGCCGAGCATGATCTGATTGTTGGCGACGAAGCGCAGGCCCTCGGCAATGCTCGTGAGGATAGGCGCGCTTTCGGCAGGCGGCGGTTCCTTGATGCGCAGCGAGAGCAGCATCGCGGCGGCGGAGAGCGCCAGCACCGTGGCGACTGCGTAAGCAGTGCTCTTGCCGGCAAAGCCTACCAGAACGCCGCCGAGCGCCGGCCCGATCACCAGCCCCGCCTGGAAGATGGAGGTGCCGACGCCTGCCGCGCGGGCGTACTGTTTGCGCGGCAGGATGAGCGCGAACAGCGCATTGTACGAAGGACCGATGAAGGCCCGCGCAATGCCCGTCAGTACGATGGAGCCATAGATCCACAGCGTGGGATCTCCGGCGACGAGCCCGGCTGCCACCCCCAGCAGCGTGAGCGCATTCAAAAACAGCATCGCGCACGCCAGCACGCCGAACATGCGGCGGGAATGGTGATCTACCGCATATCCCGCGAACAGCGCGCAGCCGAAGTAGGGAATGACTTCCGCGAGGCCGATCAGCCCGAGCGCGAGCGGGTCGCGCGTGAGCTCGTAGATGTGCCAGCCAACCACGACGGCGACAATCTGGTAGGAGAGCACGATCTGGATGCGGAAAGCCAGAAGCTTGATAAATGCGGGGTTGCGTAGGGGCTGTATGTCCATGATTCTTGATGTAGGCGATGCCTGCCGTCATGCGGCGACG
Source organism: uncultured Methylobacillus sp. (assembly GCA_946478865.1). The sequence goes on along the minus strand of CAMLDO010000002.1, from coordinate 232,250 downwards.
GGCATCAGGATTTTTCGCGCAGACGGCCGATCCAGCGCCAGACGATGCCGTCCGGCACTTCGATCCCCTCCTTGACGTAGCTCAGTACTTTCAGGTTCAGCACCAGCAGCGGATGCACCGCCTTGGCGGTCGCGGTGCCGCAGAACAGGATGCGGTCGCCCGGTTGCAGCGGCGTATCCAGAGGCGGCAGCAGATGTGGCTGGTTGTTGCGCATCATCAAGAGCGGCATGAGGTACAGCGACTGGTCGCGGTTGAAAGGATCGCGCGTCAACAGTTCCAGCGTCACGGTTTGGCCCTGGTTCAGCAGCCGCATCACTGCCGGCGCCCGTTCGGGGTTGATATAGGCGCCCCAGGTTTCCGGAACGCTCTCCCCCATGATTTCGACCAGTTGGCTGATGAGCTGATTAGCCCAGACATTGCTCTGGCTGCGCGCCGACTGGAGGAATTGCGCCAGCATGGGCGTAATGAGGTGTGCCAGGCACTCGTGCGCGATGATGTCGCTCATCTGCATCGTGATGTCGGCGTTGAACTGGCGGAACAGCGAGCTGTTGAAGCGGCGGTTCTTGCGGATCACGACGAACAGGTCGGACTTCAGCTCCAGTGCCGTCATCGCGATGGAGAGGTTGTTGATGTCGTTGTCGGTGCCCGCGACGATACCGACGGCGCGCTCGATCCCCGCCTCGATGAGCGTGCGCGCCTCGGTGCCGCTGCCGCGAATGCTGTTGCCTTCGCAGCCGGTCGCCTCGGGCCGGGCTTCGACGATCTGCGTGCTGGCGCCTTCCTGCGCGAGGTTCTTCACCACCGCCTTGCCGAACCGGCCGTAGCCGCACACCACCCAGTGGCCGACAGGCGGCGGCGTAGGCGAGGGCAGCGCGGTACCCGGCACGCCGGTCAGCCATTCGTGCAGCAGATAGGTACCGAGCGAGTGAATTTCCATCGCGAGGTGTTCGCCGAACAACTCATAGGGATTGATGATGTGGTCGGTGCCGAACGAAGCCATGTTGGCGGCCGTTTCCGTATGCTCGGCGCGGCAGAGCACCTTGAGATCGGGGTTGATGAGCTTGACCGCGACTGCGACCGCGAGATTGACATGATCGTTGTTGGTAAGCGCCGCGACACCGCCGCACTGCGGGTGCTGAATGCCGGCCAGCAGCAAAATGTCGGGCAGTTGCGCATCGGCGCAGAGACCCGGTACCGGGTATTGATAGTCCTGCAGTTCCAGCTCGCTGATGCGCTCTTGATCGATATCCAGCGTCACCGCGCGGAGGCCCTTGCCGTCGAGCGCATTGACCAGCAGGCCGCCCGTTTCGCCGTAGCCGCAGACGATGTAGAACGGCTCGCGCAACTGGCGCACCGAGCGCGCGAAACGTGCCACCGTGATGGCCTGGCGTAAGGCCGGGTCCTGCACCAGCGCGATGATTTTCCCCAGCGCGTAGAACCAGGAGACCACCGTCAGGTAGATCGAGAATGTCATCCACAGGCGCTGCGCTGCGCTGAAAGCGTAGGGGATTTCGCCGAAGCCGATGGTGGTGGCGGTGTAGCTGACGACGTAGAACGCCTCGAAGATGCTCATGTGCCAGGGGTTGCCCTGGGGGTCCGTCCCCGGCATGAGGGTGAAGCCGAGCACCGAGATCGCGTAGCTGACGATGACGGTGATCAGCGGCGCGCGCATGCGCCGCAGAATCAGGAAAAAGATGCTGTTCACGAGGTCCCGCTGCGATCAACGACGCAGCATGATGGTTTCGATGATGAGCAGGATCACGGAAGTGACGTTGGCAAGGAAGGCGCCGCCGGAGAGCGAGACGATGCTTACCATGGTGCTGGTGGAAATATCCATGCTGCCCATATGACCGGCCGCGGCCCAGATGATCGCGCCGGCGATGAGCTGCAGGTCGGCCACGAGGCTGGTGGACAGATGGATCGCGCCGATCTGGGTACGGTCGCCGAATTTCAGCACGGTCGCGATGAGGTTCACGACGATAGCGGCATAGAGCTCGTAAGGGTGATGGTATTCGGGATTGCCCAAATCACCGATGAAAAAACCGAAATTGAGCGTCATCGCCAGCACGATGAAGAAGCCGAAAGCGACCTTTTCCAGATTCATGTTGTTTCCTAGCTGCGTGTCAAGGGTAAGGAATCATATCACTCGTTGCTCAGAGCCAGAATGGCGCGGTTCGTGCGAAACGCTGCCAGCGGCGCTTGAGCTGCCCGAGCTGGTTCTGGCTTTGTGCCGAGCACCATCCAAGGACGAGCAGACGGGCTTCGCGTATCGGAACGTTCGTGCGACCGCCCTGGAGGTTTTCCAGCAGCCGCTGCGTCACTGCGAGATCGTTGAGTTCGCCGAGCAGGCCGAGCAGGCGCGTCAGTTGGCGCAGAAACGGGCGCGCGGGTTCCGGTTTATACAGGCTTGCGAGGAATTCGGATGCGTAGCGCAGCTTCTTCGCGGAAATGCGCAGTGCGTGGCGCTCCTCCGCGGACAGTTTTGTGCAGTGTTTGCCGCGCCGGCGCAACTGGCGATAGCGCCGGGAAAGCAGGTCGCGTGCAAAAGGAGCCAGCTCCTGCTTTTCGATGTCGGGGACAGGGCGCTCCATCCAGACGCCGAGCTCCAGCAACAGGCGCTGATAGCGCTGGGACTCCAGGGCAATGCGCACTTCCTGACGGGCAATGTCCGCCTGTTTGCGTGCCCGGTTCGCGAGCTGTTCCAGGCCGGGATGATCGAGCGCGACTTGCAGCGGTGGCAACGTTTCCTCAATGAAGACATCCAGATCGCGGGCGGCGCCCAAGGTTCCGGCCAGCCAGCGGAGCTCCTCTTTCAGATGGTCGGCTGGCGGCATGAAGGCAGCAAACATGGCCACCGCGGAGCGCATGCGCCGAAGAGCGACGCGCATTTGATGGATACCTTCGCTGTCCTGCTCGTGCAGCACGGCATCGTGATTGCCCTGCAAGTGGGCGAGGCACTCCCACAGGATCGCGCGGCAGGCTTCCGCCGGCGACATGCCGTGCTTGAGCCGCACGTCTTTCGCGTGGCGCGCTGCCGCCAGCTGTGGCCGGTAGTAGGCATAGCCGCGCTGCGCCTTGCTCACGTTCTCGATCCAGAGCGGGATGTCCTGCAGCAGCGTGAGCGCGAACTCGAACAGGCGGATCGGCTCGCCGGATTTCAGTTCCAGCTCGACCTCGCAGATCGGCTCGCGCTTGTCGTCGACGATGAGGTCGCCGAGGTCGAGCGCCATTTCGATATCGCTATCGGCATCGGGCTTGAGCTGCCATTCGGTGCGGCGCACATCGGTCGTGAAAATGGGGCGCAAGGCTGCGCGCAGATCGGGATCGTCGAATACCTTGGTCAGGGCGGGATCGGTGATCTTGCTGAAGTCGGGCTCGCCGTGCGCGATGATGTCTTCCCATTCCATGCGCTGGTGCAGGCCGGCGAGCGAATGCCCGGCACCCTTGACTGCCTGGAACCAGCCGCCTGACATGCGGCGCACGCGCAGGCTCAGGCTTTTGTCGAGCAGCGTCAGTTCGGGCGTGTCGTAATAGATGCTGGTGAGGCGACGCGTGACCGGCTTGCCGACCAGCGCCTGTTTCACCGCTGGATGCTGGCGCAAGCGTGGAAGGTCGGCGGCGCGGATGCGCAGTTTGAGCTCGATTTCGTTAGCCATGCTTTTGCGCGGCGGTGAGCCAGTGCAGCAGGGGCGCCCATTGCTGCAGGTCGCGCGCAACCTGCGAAGGGCGGATATCGAACAGGCTCGCGCCCTGTTCCGCCGCGAGCGCATATACCTGGGCGTCGCGCAGGCTCGCAGGCACGGCAAAGCCCGCGGTCTTGAGGAAATCATTCAGTGCGGCGGCAGAATGGGTGCGTGCATGCACGCGCATGCCGATCAGCCCCACGGGGACGCGCTCCTTGCGTATCGCTTTTTCCTCGCGCAGCCATTCGAGAAAGTCGCGCGTGGCGCCCATGTCGAATGCCGAGGGCTGCATCGGCACGAGTATCCAGTCGGCGATCCGCACGGCCTCGGACATTTTGTCGCCATGCATGCCGGCGGGCGAATCCACGATGGTCCACTCCGCCCCGGGATCGTCGAACTTCTCCTTGCGCCCGTCCACGCCCTGGATCAGCGGCAGTTTGTACGGCCGGCGCCTCAGCCATTGCAGCGCCGACTGCTGGCGGTCGAGGTCGGCGAGCAGCACGCGGCGGCCGCGCGTCGCGAAATAGCCGGCGAGATTGGTGGCCAGCGTGGTCTTTCCGCTGCCGCCCTTGGGGTTTGCGATCAATACTGTGCGCACGATGAAGATTCCGTGAGCCGCGAGGCGGCTTAGATGTTGAGCGAGCTCCGGTCTAGTTGCTCTATCGCTTGTTCGACCGGAATCGGTTTGCCGAGATGGTATCCCTGGCCGTAGTGTACCCCCATCGCCTGCAGCATTTCCATCGCGGCCGTGCTTTCGACGAATTCGGCGATGGTCTTGATCTGCATCGCACGGGCGATGCCATGAATGGATTGCACCATGGCGAGATCGATCGGGTTGGTGGCGATGTCGCGCACGAACGTGCCGTCGATCTTGATGAAGTCCACCGGCAGATTTTTCAGGTATGCGAAAGACGACATGCCGCTGCCGAAATCGTCCAGCAGGAAGCCGCAGCCGACTTCCTTCAGCGTCTTGATAAGCTCCATGGTTTGCGCCAGATTGACGATGGCGGCGGTTTCGGTGATCTCGAAGCAGATGCCGGTGGGCGGTACGCCGTGAAGGATCAACTGGTCCATGATGTAGGCGAGCAGCTCGGGGTCGCCTAGCGAAACGCCCGAGAGGTTGATGGTGAATACGCACTGCACTTCGCTGCCGTGCCTGTCGAGCAGGCGGCGGTAGGCGGAGAAGGCGTGGCGGATCACCCAGCGGTCGATCGCCGGCATCATGTGGAAACGCTCCGCCGCCGGGATGAAAGCCATCGGCGGGATGATCTTGCCTTCGTCGCCGATCTTGCGCAGCAGAATCTCGAAATAGCGCGGCTGATGCTGCTCCGCGGCCAGCGGCAGGATGGGCTGGCAGTAAAGGCAGAAACGGTTTTCCTCCAGCGCCTGCTTGATGCGCGCGATCCACTGCATCTCGCCCTGGCGGCGCGCCAACTCGCCGTCTTCCGGCTCGAACAGATGGATGCGGTTGCGGCCGTTGTCCTTGGCGGCGAAGCAGGCGCTGTCGGAGGCGCTCAGTAGGCTTTCCACCGACGGTGTCTGCGCGGTGATCGCGACCATGCCGATGCTGACGCCCAGGCCGAAAATCTTGTCCTCGTGCACGAAGCGGAAGGCGTTGATGCTGTCCAGCAGCTCCTGCGACATGCGGCGCGCATCGACGATGGAGCAGTTTTCCAGCAACAGCCCGAACTCGTCGCCGCCCAGCCGCGCCAGCGTATCCACTTCACGCACGCGTTGGCGCAGGATCAGGCTGAGCTGACGCAGCAGCGCGTCGCCGGCATGGTGGCCGCAGGTGTCGTTGACGATCTTGAACTGATCGAGATCCATGTAGCAGAACACATGCTGCGTGCCGTTTTCGCGCGCATCGCCCAGCGCCCGCTCCAGCCGCGCTTCGATCTCGCGCCGGTTGACCAGCCCGGTCAGTACGTCGTGGCGCGCCTGATAGCGCAGCTGTTGAGTGGCTTCGTCGATGCGCTCCTGCATCGTGCCGTGCGCCTGCTGCAACCTGGACGCCATCGTGTTGAAACCGCGCTCCAGCGCGCCCAGCTCGCCGGGGGAGGTTTCGGCTACGCGCGCATCCAGCTGACCGTCGGCTATCTTGTCCACCGCACCGGCCATCGTATGGATGGGCAGCGCGATGCCGCGGCCAATGCGCCAGCCGAGCAGCCCGCTGAGTGCGAGCCCGACCAGGCCGATCAGCAGGTTATGGCCGACAAGGCGCTCCTTGAGTTCGGCCAGGTTGGCTGTCGCCAGTACCACATACACTTGCCCGACCACCTGGTTGCGGGTGGCTTCGTTCACATCCAGCAGGTCGTTGTAGTCGTCGATCTGTACCTCGCCGCGTGTAACCGGCGCGCTGAACATCATGTGCCCTTCGCCGTCCCATTCGCCCGGCGTGGCAGCGGTGCTCTCGGCATGCACGGTCTGCGGCAATACCGGCTTGCCGCTCACGGCCAGCGTGCGGCCCAGATTGTCGATCACCATGACCGACTGGATAGCGTTGCCCTGATTCATCGTCTGCTGTACCAGGGCGCGCAGGATGGCGGCATTGCCGGAAACCACGCCATATTCGGCAGCTGCGGCCAGTTGCAGCGCAATGGTACGCCCGCGCTCGTGCAGGCCGTTGTCGAGCTCGCTCAGGCTCTGCTTGGTGGCGTGTGCAGTCAGCAGCACCGCGATCATCAGTGCCGGCAGGATCGCCAGCACCAATACGCGGCTGCGGATATGGGCAAAGAGTTTCATGCTATTGCTCTTCCTTGGTCAGGGCTTCCGTCAGCGCATTGGCATCCGGGACCTCCAGGCCGAGCGAACGCGCGACCTGGCGATTGACGCCGACGGAAAAATAGCGGGGAGGTTGGGGTGCTGGCAGCGACTGCCGCTCGGAATAGGTTTGGGCGAGCTCCGCTGCCTGGCGTGCGATATCGGTCGGACTGCTGTAAACCGCGGCCAGCGCTCCGGCGGTGACGTAGGCCTGCGAATAGCCGATGACGGGCTTCTTGTAGCGGTAGCTGGTCAGCAGCAGGGTTTGCGCGGTGCCGGGTTGGTGTACCAGCGGATCGGGCACCGCCAGCAGCGCGCCGGAGCTTTCCAGTAGCGGCTTGAGCGCCGGCAGCAGGTCGCTTTCTGCCTGTATCGTCGCGATTTGCGGCTTCAGCTTGCGCGCGCGCGCGGCCTGGGCGAGATGCTCGCTGACACGTGCCGAGGTGGGACCGAGCAGAATGCCTACGGTATCGATATCCGGCAGCAGGTGCAGCAGCAGTTGCATCTGCCGCGCCGGCGGCTGGTCGAGGAGGATCGCGGACACATTGTCATGCGGGCTGGTGGCGCGTATGCGCTCGAAGGCGGGATGCGGGATCAGCACCCCGAGCACCGCAGTCCCTTGTTTCAGGCGTACGGCATGTTGCATTGCCTGCACGCCGATCGCGATCACCAGTGTGCCCTTATCTGTGGTTGGAGGCTCTGCGATGTTGCGCACGCTGAGCTGGCGCTTGCCGCGTTCGCCCAACTGATCGCGCAGTGCGCGGATAAATTCATCGCCGGTCGGGGAAGGGCCGCTCACCAGCACGGTGATGCGATCAAAAGCGAGGGCGGAAGAGGAAAAGAGCGGCAGCGCGGCCAGAGATAACAACAGGATCAGTAAAACGCGCCGCACGTCGCTAGAAATCCACGCGATACTGGAGATGAGTACGGCGCTCCAGCGTGTTGTAACGGGCGAACTCCTGGTAGTCCTGGTCGAACACGTTCTGCGATGTCAGCGAAATCTCGTGATTGGTCTTGCCCAGCCTGAAGCTGCGCGCGAGACGCATGTCCCAGTGGCGCGCGGCCTCGACATGGTTGCCGTCATTGGGCATTTTAGCTTCGCCGGAGTAGTAGTAGCCGAGGCTCGCCATCCAGCCGCTGCCGAAGCGGTGCCAGGCGAGCACGCTGGCACTGTTGATCGGCATTGCCTCGCTCAGTTCCTTGAAGCGTCGACGTTCGCCATCGCTGATAAAAGTGGTGTCCATGTCCGGGTCGATGCGCACATGGGCATAGTTGGCAATGACCCGGGTTTTCGTGCCCAGTCGCAGCTGCGCTTGCATCTCGAACCCGTGCACATTGATGTCACTGCTGTTGCGGAAGCTGAAAGCTGTGTTGTCGATGTCAATAAACCCTGGCGGTATTGGATAACTTCCAGTGGCATATTCGTCAATCACGTCCCTGATCTTGTCATGGAACAACCGCGTGTCCAGGGATAGCGGGCCGAAAGTGCCGAGATAACCCAGCTCGCGCGAAGTGATGCGCTCCGGCGACAGTCCCCCGCTATCGTAGTACTGTTGGTCGAGCAACGTGACGCCGGCCAAGGTGGGTACGTCGACGCGCCAGTTGAATTTTTCTTCCAGCAGCGTGGGCGTACGCGTCGCGGTCGAGATTCCGGCACGCACGGTGTGACCAGGCGCGATCTTCCAGCTCGCACTGGCGCGCGGAGTGACGTCCGAGCCGGTAATGTTATTGTTTTCCAGCATCGCTCCGGCATTGAGCACAAGCCGTGGCATGGGGCGCCACTCCATATGCCCGAACAGCCGGCCGAGACGGAAGTAGTCGTTGTCGCCGGAGCCGAGGAATTGCTCCGCCTGCACGCGGTCCAGCCGTACGCTGCTGCCCCACACCATGCGCGTGTTCGCGCTTGGGCTAAAGCTATGCTGCGCTTCCAGATCGTAGCGTTCGGTGATCACTTCGTGATTGAAGCGCAGCCGCGGCGAGGGCAGGGGTACGGGAAGCAGAGCGGTCAAATCAGCCGAGACCACGTCATCGTCGGATTTGTCGTAGGAGTGGTAAGCCTGCACGCGCAGTTCGGCGTCGGCATCCAGCGCTCGTCGCCAGTTGACCTGCTGGAAGTGGCTGGTGACTTCCTTGGTGCGCGGCAGGAACAGGATGGGGTCTTCCTCCAGCATGCCTTCCTGCCGGTCGCCGCCGTTGTAGCCGAACTGGAATTCCAGCTCGTCGCGCTCGCTCGCACGATAGTCGGCGCGGAAATTGAGCATGCGGATGCGCTTGTCGTCCTCACGTCGCTGCAGGCCATCGTCGTTCTTGAGGCTCGCGGTGATGCGGTAGCTCAGGTCATCGGTCTTGCCCCCGTGACGCAGGGTGACGCCTTTGCGGTCGCCGCCGGCGGTGAGTACCGCGGTATTGCCCAGCGTTTCCGAGCTGTGCTGGGTGATGATGTTGATGACGCCGAAGAAAGAGTTGGCGCCGTAGCTCGCCGAGTTGGGACCGCGCGTTACCTCGATGCGCGCGATATCCTCGATGGCGAGCGGTATGTCGCTCCACTGCACGCCGCCATACAACGGTGCATACACCGAGCGGCCATCTACCAGCACCTGCATGCGGCGCGAATAGGCATCGCTCAGGCCGTGGTAGCTCACGGTGGGGTTGACGGTATGGAAGTAGCCGGCGTTGTGGCCGACATACATGCCGGGCACGAGACGGAAAATATCGGCAAGATCGACGATGCCGGCGGCGCGTATCGTTTCCTCGTCGATTACGGTGACTGCGGCGGGGCTCTCATCCACCGGTTGCGCGAGGCGCGAAACAGTGAGCACGGTGGGCATCTCGCCGAGATAGGCCGCTTCGTCCATATAGGCGGATTCATCCGGCTGGGGTGGCGCTTCGGCATGGGCCAGCAGCGGCCAGGCAGCGCACAGCATCAGCAGCGAGCGCGAAGCGACCATCTGGGCCTAGCCTTGCACCATCTCGGGGGTGATCATTGCCTTGAGGACGATATCCTCCGGATCGCCGCGGCGGGTGGCGAACCACCATACGGCGCCCTTGCGTGTGCTGAGCGAGGGGGTATCGCTGTCGAGCAGCAATGCAGCCACTTCGCCCAGCGTCGGCTGGTGGCCGACGATCAAGGCGCTGGCTGCGTGGTCGGGCCAGCCGGCTGCCGCCAGTACCGCCTCGGGCGCGGCATCCGGAGCGAGTTCCTGCAGCGTGCTAAAATCCACGCCGAGCGCCGCTGCGGTTTGCTGCGTGCGCAATGCGGGACTGACCAGAACGCGCGTGCCCTGCGGCAAGCGCGGCTTCAGCCAGGCCGCCATGCTTTGCGCCTGCTTGTGCCCCTTGTGCGTCAGTTCACGCGCCATGTCGGGAAAACCATCTTCTGCTTCCGCATGCCGCCACAGGATCAGGTCCATGCACGTAACTTTCTATGAATTTTGCGCATACTAGCGTACTTTGCCGCGTGAAAACATGAGCTCATCCATGCATTGTCATTTGCTGGTTCCGTTTCGCGAGGCGGATGCCAGTTCCGGGTATCCGTCGTTGTCGGCGCTGTTGCGCTTTGCGCGCTGCGAAGGGCAGCAGCAGGCGGATGCGGCGGATGCGGCGGAGTGGCTGTGCGATCGGTTCGGAGTGGTTGCGCAGCAGGATGTCCCCGTCGCGCCCTTCGCCGCGCTGGGCGATGGCTTGGCGGCGGAGAGCGGCTACTGGCTGTGTGCCGACCCGGTTTCCCTGATGCTGCAGCGTGACAGTTTCGCGCTGGCAGAACCCACGGATGCGCTGCAGCTGACGCAAGCCCGGCAGCTGGCGGATGCGCTGAACGCGCATTTCGAGGCAGACGGCATGCGATTCTTCGTCGCCGCGCCGCGCCGCTGGTATCTGCGCCTGGCGCAAAAGCCGAATCTGCGCACGCATCCGCTTGCTGCTGTGCTGCATCGCGATATCCAGCCGTTTCTGCCGACCGGCGCCGATGGCCTGCACTGGCACCGCCTGCTCAACGAGTTGCAGATGCTGCTGCACGCACATCCGGTGAACGCGGAACTGGAAGAGCAGGGAGTGTCGCCGGTGAACAGTGTATGGCCGTGGGGAGGCGGGGAACTGGTGCGAGGAAAGGCACCCGGATTTCAGGTCTGGACGGATGACGCATTGCCCCGAGGTCTGGCCTTGGCCCATGCGGGCGGATGTTCTCCTTTGCCAGCCACGGCGCAGGATTGGCTGGGCAAAGCGGAAAAGGGCGCAGAACATCTGGTCGTGTTGCCCGGGTTGACGTCCCGGTTGGAGCGCGACTGGCTGGCGCCATTGCTCGAGGCCGTGCGTGGCGGCAATCTTGCGCTCAGCGTGCATCTCGCCGGAAAGCAGGTACAGAGCTATTCTCTCGCCCGGCGCGATTTCCTTAAATTCTGGCGCCGTACGCGCCCTCTGGAGCATTACCTTGGTTAGTATCGTCGCCCGCCAGTACGAATCGGCTCAAGCGGAGCTGCTGCAGCAGTCCGGGCGCCATCGCGTGCTGGCCCGCATCCTCGCCGCGCGCGGCATACTTTCACCCAGCCAATTGGAATACTCGCTGTCCGGCCTTATCCCGCCGGCGCAGATGAAGGGGCTGGCGACCATGGCGTCGTTGCTGGCCGATGCCATCGCGCAGAAAAAGCGCCTGCTGGTGGTTGCGGATTACGACAGCGACGGTGCGACCGCATGCGCGATTACGGTCAAGGGCTTGCGCGGCATGGGCGCCGAGATCGACTACATCGTGCCCAACCGCTTCGAGTACGGTTACGGGCTAACACCGGAAATCGTGGCGCTCGCGGCGGAGCGTAATCCGGACATCATCATCACCGTCGACAATGGCATCGCCAGCGTGGACGGCGTGCGTGCGGCCAACGAGCGCGGCATCGCGGTGCTGGTAACCGATCACCATCTGCCCGGCGACGAGTTGCCCGAGGCGGCCTGCATCATCAATCCCAACCAGCCGGGCTGCACTTTCCCGAGCAAGAACCTTGCGGGCGTGGGCGTCGCGTTTTACCTCATGCTGGCCTTGCGCGGCGAACTGCGTACACGCGGTGCTTTCGATGCCAAACCTGAACCCAATCTGACCGAGCTGCTCGATCTGGTCGCGCTGGGTACCGTGGCCGATCTGGTGCGGCTCGACGACAATAACCGTATCCTCGTGGAGCAGGGCCTGCGCCGCATCCGCGCAGGCAAGGCAAGTCCGGGTGTGGAGGCGCTATTGCGCATCGCAGGGCGCGACCCGCGCCGCGCCACTGCGCAGGATTTTGGTTTTGGCGCGGGGCCGCGCCTCAACGCGGCCGGACGCTTGCAGGACATGTCGTTGGGTATCGCCTGCCTGCTTGCGGAAACCTTGCCAGAGGCGATGCTGTTCGCGCAGCAGTTGGACGCGCTCAATCGCGAGCGGCGCGACATCGAGGCAGACATGCAGGAGTCGGCGCTGGTGAGCCTCGAATTCATCGACCCCGGTGCGCACTATTCGCTCAGTCTTTATGAGCCGGAATGGCATCAGGGCGTGATCGGTATTCTTGCTTCGCGCATCAAGGAGCGCTTCCATCGCCCGGTGATCGCGTTTGCGCCCGGCAGCGACGGCGTGCTCAAGGGCTCGGGCCGTTCCATCTCTGGTTTGCACTTGCGCGATGCGCTGGATCTCGTATCCAAGCGCCATCCCGGCCTGCTGCTCAAGTTCGGCGGCCATGCGATGGCGGCCGGGTTGACGATCGAAGAGGGGAGTTTCGCGCGCTTCAAGGATGCGTTCGAGGAGGTGGTGCGGAGCTTGCTCACGCCGGCCGATCTTGAAGCGATCATCGAGACCGATGGCGCCATCGATCCTGCCGAGATCGATCTCGGCTTGGCGGAACTACTGGAAAATCACGTGTGGGGACAAGGCTTTGCCGCGCCTGAATTCGACGACGCGTTCCAGGTCGCCGAGCAGCGCATCGTGGGAGAACGCCACCTCAAGCTCCGCCTGGAAAAATCCGGGCGGCGCTTCGAGGCGATCCTGTTCAACTGCATAGACACCATGCCGGCGAGCATACGCGCGGTATACCGCCTCCAAGTCAACGAATACAACGGCAGTCGCAATGTGCAGTTGGTGCTGAGGTACTGGGAAACCGCGTAGCGGTCAGTGCTTGCTGAGCTGGCTCATCAGCTCCTGCTTGCGCTCCAGCATTTCCTCCCCGAGCGAGGCGGTGTCGAGTTTGCTTTTCTTCACCTTGGGGAACATTTCCTTTTCTTCTTCTGTGATGTGGTGGTTCACGTACTCGCCGAGCACGGTCACCATCGCGTCATAGTGGTCGTCGCTGGGCTCACAGCTTTCGATCTGGCTGATGAGCGTCTTGGCCGTGTTGTGCTCCACCTCGGCTTCGTCGAGGATGTCTGAAGCATCGATGGCTTCGCGCACGGCAGGATAGAAAATCTCTTCTTCGATGGTGGTGTGGATTTTCAGCTCCTGACAGATCTGCTGTGCCAGTTGCGCTTTTTCCTTCTTGCTGCCGCTTTCCGAAATCTTTTCGAATTCCTTGAACAGCTTTTGCACCTTCTTGTGGTCGTCCATGAGCAGGGACATGGCTTCCGTGGATTCGGAGGTTTTCTTGGAGGTGGAGGTGGAACGTGAGGTTTGGGTGTGTTGCATTTTTCTCTCTCCTGAGTGGTCGCGTTAAATGGGTAAGCTCATCTTAAGGTCTCGGAGGATTAAAAATGTCGGCGTCATTCCGATAATGCTGTAGGAAGGAAAAGGGCTTTAAAAACAATGGGGATGTAATGAAATTCCGACATGGAAATCGGACGCGGGGTTATAAAACCTGGGGCTGGACGGGGGTAGCATGAACTCACGTTGCTGTTCACGACAAGGCAGCGTTTTTTACAAACAACCAAGGAGTGAATGATGACTGAACAAAAGTCTACCCGTGGCGGTTCTTCCCAACAGCATGCGAAAGCAGGCAGCCAAAGCCACAAGAACTCTTCCTCTTCTTCTTCGTCCTCATCGAAGAGCTCGCCGAGCCGTGGCGGCAGCCGCGAACAGCACGCCAAGGCGGGCAGCCAAAGCCACAAGAACCGCTAGTGGCGGAAGGCAATGCCGTGGTCTAGCCACGGTATGACGAAACGGCCTGGTATCCAGGCCGTTTTCATTTGCGGAATCGCTAGTGCGCAGCCAGCCGGCGGTCGATTTTCGCCAGCAAGCCCTTGCGATTCTTGTGATGGGTTTCGTAATTGCGGATTTTGCGGATATCCGCCGCCGACAGCGGTTCCATCTTGCGTTCCACTTCGCGTATCGTCATTTTCTGGTAATCGGGCAGCGGCAGGTTGCGGTCCGGCGATTTGCCGTGCGCGTCCTTGGCCTTTTCTTCCTTGGTCTCGCCGTACAGTTTACGTTGCTTGTTGACGATACGCGCCGCGACTTCCTTCTCACGGCCGGGGTAACGATGTTCCTGTTCGAATTGATGTTCGAGCTTTTTGTATTCGCGCTCGCGCTTGGGGCTGGCTCCTCTAGGCATGATGATCTCCTTGGTGCGTGCTTGATATTTTTACGACCCGGTGCTGTCATAGGAGTTCGTATTCTGGGAAAGGAGCACCATGTCCGCATGGCTGAAAGGCAAGGTCGTCGAGCACAGGCATTGGAACGACAAACTGCACACTCTCTTCATCGAGGCAGATATCGAACCGTATCGCGCGGGCCAGTTCGTCAAGATCGGGCTCGATGTCGGCGGCGAGATCGTCGGTCGGCCTTATTCTCTGGTGAACCCACCCGCACGACCGCCACTGGAAATCTATTACATCCATGTCCCGCAGGGAGCATTGACACCGCGCCTTATCCACCTCGAGCCCGGCGACGAAATCCTCGTTTCGCCCCGAGCGAACGGGTTCATGGTGCTGGACGAAATTCCCCAGGTTAAAACCTTGTGGCTTATCGCGACCGGTACTGGCGTGGGTCCTTTTCTTGCCATTCTTGACGACGAACAGGTGTGGCAGCGCTACGAAAACGTGGTGCTGGTATATGCCGTGCGTACCGTGAGCGAGATGTGCTATCGCGAGCGTATCGACGCCGTTGCAGCAGCTCATCCCGGCCAATTTGCATTCGTTCCCTTTGTCAGCCGCGAGCCCTGCAGCTTTGCCATGCCCGGCCGTATCCCCCAAGCGATCGAGAGCGGCGCGCTGGAAGCGCGTGCCGGAGTGCCGCTTAATGCCGAAACTTCCCAGGTCGTACTCTGCGGCAATCCGGCGATGGTGGATGACGTCATTGCCACGCTATCTGCCCGCGGCATGAAAAAACACCGCCGCCGCGATCCGGGACACATTACTACCGAGACTTACTGGTAACGCACAAAAGAAAACGGCCCCGAGGGGCCGTTTCGATGATTACCGCTTGCGTGCGATGGGCTGAGGGTTGAAGAGCGCCGGCTGCGGTTTCGCCTGATTACGGGCGGCTTCCGACATGCGAGGTTGCGACTTCGGCTTCTGGTTCTGGCGCGGCTGGCCGTTCTGGGGCTGGGCAGCGCGCGCCGATTGCGGTCGATCATGTTGGCGATCACGCTGGTTATTGCCGTTGCGGCCATGGCGGTTGCGTTCGACGGAGTTGCCAGTGGATTCTGTACGAGGTTTGCCTTGCGGGCGGCGCTGTTGTGGGCGAGGCGCTTCCGGCTCTGCCTTTACCGGCGGGACGAAGCCTTCCACGACGATGCGGGGAATCTCCTTCTTGATGAGCTTCTCGATGCCTTTCAGCAGCTTGATTTCCTCGCTATCCACCAGCGAAATCGCGGCTCCGCTTGCGCCTGCGCGGCCAGTGCGGCCGATGCGGTGCACATAGTCTTCCGGCACGTTGGGCAACTCGAAATTCACCACCTGCGGCAACTGGTCGATATCCAGCCCGCGTGCAGCGATGTCGGTCGCGACCAGCACCGGAATGCTGCCGTCCTTGAACTGGGCGAGCGCCTTGGTGCGCGCTGATTGGCTCTTGTTGCCGTGGATCGCGGCAGCGGGAATGCCGTCCTTTACCAGCTTTTCCGCAAGGCGGTTGGCACCATGCTTGGTACGGGTGAAGACCAGCACCTGTTTCCAGTCGTGGTGCTTGATGAGATGGCTCATAAGCTCGCGTTTGTGACTTTGCGCAACGAGATGCACGGTCTGATCTACCGTTTCGGACGCGGTGTTGCGGCGTGCGACCTCGACGAAGCCGGGGTTGTGCAGCAGGCCTTCGGCCAGCTCGCGGATCTCATCGGAAAAGGTCGCGGAAAACAGCAGGTTCTGGCGTTGCTTGGGCAGCAGCGCGAGCACCTTCTTGATGTCGCGGATGAAGCCCATGTCCAGCATGCGGTCGGCTTCGTCCAGCACGAGGATTTCGATGCCAGACAAGTCCAGCGTCTTTTGCCCTGCGTGGTCGAGCAGGCGGCCGGGCGTGGCGACGAGGATATCCAGCGGCTTCTTGAGACGGTCGATCTGAGGATTGATGCCGACGCCGCCGAACATCACCATGGATTTGAGTTTGAGGTACTTGCCGTAGGTCTGCACCGATTCCTCGACCTGCGCCGCGAGTTCGCGCGTCGGCACGAGAATCAGGCAGCGCGGACGGCCGGGCTTGGACGGCAGCGGGTTCTCGCTCAGGCGATGGAGGATGGGCAGCGTGAAGCCGGCGGTCTTGCCGGTGCCGGTCTGAGCGCCTGCGAGCAGGTCGCCGCCTTTCATCACCTGCGGGATCGCCTGTGCCTGGATCGGGGTTGGTTTGGTATAGCCGGCGTCGGAAATCGCGCGCAGCAAAGGTTCAGCCAGACCGAGGTCGGCAAATTGGATTTCTTGGGACAACTGTAATTACTCCTGCGACGGCCTGCCGCGAGCGCGGCACCAATCGAGACTGACGAATACGGGATCGTTGAGATCGAATGAAAAAACTGACCGCGCGCTGATTGGCTGACACGCGCGGAAGCCGCGCATTATACGCAGGGCTGGCGGAATAGCCAGAAATCTTTATACAACTTCTTTACATCGGCAGTGCAACAATACGCCATCGCTTTCTCGATGAGCTTGCCGCATGGTGACCCTGCGCCGCAATTACACGGACTACCTGCTTGCCATAGGTGCATGCCTCGGCACCGCACTATTGGCAGGCATGCTCCGGCACTGGTTCGATACGGTCAATATCGTCATGCTGTTTCTGCTGGCGGTGTTTCTCGTATCCTGGCGCCTGGGGCAGGGGCCGGCCGTGCTGGCAGCTTTTCTCAGCGTTGGCCTGTTCGATTTCTTTTTCGTTCCTCCCCATCTCACCTTCGCGGTCTCCGATATTCAGTATTTACTCACTTTCGGCGTGATGCTGGTAGTGGCCCTCATTACGGGGCAATTGACTGCGCTACTGCGCAAGCAGGCCGAAGCGGCAAGACGTGAGGAGGCGCGCACGCGTGCGTTATATGAAACCGCAAGAACGTTGGCGGGTGCCATCGGGCTCGGGCAGGTCATCGAAGCAGCCTCCGCGTTTCTACGCGACGAAGCCCACGTCGAGGCGATGCTGCTGTTGCCCGACAGCGAAGGGCAGCTGCTGCCGCACGGTGCCGCCCGCGTCTGGCTGGAGCCGCATCTGGCGCAGGATGCCTACGAGGAGGCACGCGCACTCGGCGAGGCGGACGGTATCCGATATCTTCCGCTCAAGGGCGCGACCCGGATGCGTGGCGTATTGGCGGTGGCGCCGCTAGCTTCGCTGGCCGTTAGTGATAGGGATCTCCCGTTGCTGGAGGCGGTCGCCTCGTTGATCGCCATCGCGGTCGAGCGTCTGCACTATGTCGAGGTGGCGCAGCAGGCGCAATTACAGATGGCATCCGAGCGGCTACGCAGTTCGATTCTGTCTGCGTTATCGCATGATTTGCGCACGCCGCTGACGATACTGGTCGGCCTCGCCGACTCCCTCGCGATGTCTCGTCCGACGCTCGACGGCAAGCAGAAGGACACGGCCGAAACGGTGCGCGACCAGGCGATGCGGCTGGCCGGGCTGGTGGAAAACCTGCTGGATATGGCTCGTCTGCACGCGGGTGAAATCAAGTTGCGGCGCGAATGGCAGCCGCTGGAGGAGGTTGTCGGTGCCAGTCTCCAACTGCTGGAACGCGCGCTGGATGATCATCCGGTGCGGGTCGACCTGCCAGCCGACCTGCCATTGCTCGAGTTCGATGCGGTACTGGTTGAGCGGGTGTTCTGCAACCTGCTGGAAAATGCCGCCAAATATTCTCCCGCTGGCAGCTCCATCGAGATCACGGCGCGTCGCGACAATGGCATGGTCGAGATCGCCGTGCGCGATTACGGTCGAGGTATACCGTCTGACCGACAAGGACACATTTTCGAAATGTTCGTGCGCGGTGCCCCGGAGTCGGCCATTCCAGGCGTCGGTCTGGGGCTGGCGATCTGCCGCGCCATCGTGGAAGCGCATGGCGGAACGATAGCCGCGGCCCATTGCGATCCCGGCACTCGCTTTACTTTCACTCTGCCTGTTGGTGAACCACCCATCATCGAGGATGAGGAGTGGGCAGAGGAAATGCCATGAGTGCGAATTTGCCGCGGGTAATCGTGATCGAGGATGAAAGGCAGATCCGCCGCTTCGTACGTGAAGCGCTGGAACAGGAAGGTGCTCAGGTGTTCGAGGCGGAGACTGCGGAAGCAGGCCTGGTGGAGGCCGGTACGCGCAAGCCCGACCTGGTGATACTCGATCTCGGCCTGCCCGACCGGGATGGGGTCGAGGTGATCCGCGACCTGCGTGCGTGGTCGTCGCTGCCGGTGCTGATTCTTTCGGCGCGCGCTTCCGAGCCCGACAAGATCCTCGCGCTGGATGCCGGCGCCGACGACTATCTCACCAAGCCTTTCGGCGTGGGCGAATTGCTCGCGCGCGTCCGGGCATTGCTGCGTCGCAGGCTCCGGCTTTCCGAGGACGGCCGTACGTCCGCCGCCTTCGGTTCTATCGAGGTCGATCTGGTGCGCCGCAGTGTGATGCGCAATGGCGAGCCGGTGCATCTGACGCCGATCGAATATCGCCTGCTGTGTGCGCTGCTGGCGGGCGAAGGCCGGGTCCTGACGCACCGCCAGCTGCTGCGCGACGTATGGGGGCCGTCCTATGTCGAGAGCAGCCATTATCTGCGCGTCTTCGTGGGCCATTTGCGGCAGAAGCTCGAAGACGACCCCACGCGTCCGCGCCATATCCTCACCGAAACCGGCGTGGGCTACCGATTCCAGTTATAACAATCCCATTGCAAGGATAAATCCATGAACGCACCCAAAGCCTCAACGGCTGCGCTGTCCCTGGCTGCGCTCGGCGTCGTCTACGGCGACATCGGCACTAGTCCGCTTTACACCATGAAGGAAGTATTCGCCAACGCGCATCACCCGGTTCCCGTTACGCCCGACAATGTGCTTGGTATCCTGTCGCTGATTTTCTGGTCGCTGATCCTTGTGGTTTCGATCAAATACGTGGCGTTCGTCATGCGCGCCGACAACAAGGGCGAAGGCGGCATCATGGCCTTGATGGCCTTGGTGATGCGCGGAGCGGAAGGCAAGCGCTATGCGCCCTGGCTGATGATGATGGGCTTGTTCGGCGCGGCGCTGTTCTATGGCGACGGTGTCATCACGCCTGCCATTTCAGTATTGTCTGCGGTGGAAGGGCTGGAAATCGCCACGCCGCTATTGAAGCCCTACGTCATTCCGGTGACCCTGCTGGTGCTGCTCGGGCTGTTCGCCTGGCAATACAAGGGCACGGCGAAGGTGGGCGCATTGTTCGGGCCGGTGATGCTGCTGTGGTTCTCCGCGCTGGGTCTGCTCGGCATCGTCAATGTGGCCCATAACCCGCAAGTGCTGCAGGCGCTCAATCCGGCGTATGCCGTCGAATTTCTGAACAGCAAGCCCATGCTGGGTTTCCTCGCGCTGGGGGCTGTTTTTCTGGCGCTGACCGGGGCCGAGACGCTGTATGCGGATATGGGGCACTTCGGGCGCAAACCGGTGCAACTGGCCTGGTTCGGACTGGTGCTGCCGGGGCTCACGCTGAACTACTTCGGGCAGGGCGCGCTGATCTTGCAGAATGCGGATGCGATCCGCAATCCCTTCTATCTGATGGCGCCGGAATGGGCGCTGTATCCCATGGTGGCGCTGGCGACTTGCGCGACGGTGATTGCTTCCCAGGCCGTGATTTCCGGCGTGTATTCGATCACGCAGCAGGCGATGCAACTGGGCTACAGTCCGCGCATGGAACTGCGCCATACCTCCAGCACGGCGCAGGGGCAGGTGTATATGCCGGGGGTGAACTGGATGCTGTTCCTCGCCGTTGTCGGGCTGGTACTCGGCTTCGGCTCGTCGGGCAGCATTGCGGCTGCCTATGGCATCGCCGTGAGCATGACCATGGTGATCACCACCATTCTCGCCTTTATCGTCGTGCGTCATCTCTGGCACTGGCACTGGCTGCCGAGCGTGCTGGTACTGGGCATTTTCATGACGGTGGATATCGCCTTCTTCTCGGCCAATATCGTCAAGATTCACGACGGCGGCTGGTTCCCGCTGAGCTTCGGTTTTGGCCTGCTGCTGCTCATGACTACCTGGAAACGCGGCCGCGCACTGCTGCATGCGCGCTTGGTTTCCGATGCGATGCCGATGGACGACTTCGTACGCAATATCGCGGGTGCGGATATCAAGACCGTCCCCGGCACCGCGGTATTCATGACGCAGAACGTTGATACCGTGCCGCACGCGCTGATGCACAGCCTCAAGCATTACAAGGTGTTGCACGAGAGGATCGTGCTGGTGAACGTGGGCGCGGTGGACGAGCCGACGGTGCCGGACAGCGAGCGCCTGCAACTGGAAAAAATCGACGAGCGTTTCTACAAGCTGCGCGTGCGCTATGGCTTCATGGATAAACCCGATTTACCGCAGGCGCTGGCCTTGTGCGCGGAGCCTGAGCTGTCTTTCGAGGCGATGGAGACATCCTATTTTCTTGGCCGCGAAACGGTGATCCCCCAATGCGGACCGGATATGGCCTCATGGCGCAAGAAACTGTTTGCGGCCATGTTCCGCAATGCCGGCAGCGCGGCCGCCTACTTCCGGCTGCCGCCCAACCGGGTGGTGGAGCTGGGCGCGCAGGTCGTGTTGTAACGCAGTGAGGGATTGAATTTCCGGAGATGGCGCTTATCTACAGCTAAACATCTCCGGAGAAATTCATGCAAGATGCCACCCATCTGGTCTGCCCGCACTGCCAGGCCATCAATCGCCTGCCAGCGGCACGCCTGGCCGAGCAGCCCAAGTGCGGCCAGTGCCATCAGCCGCTGTTCAGCGGGCAACCGATCGAGCTGACGGCTGAAAGTTTCGCGCGCTGGGCGAAACATAGCGATCTGCCGTTGCTGGTGGATTTCTGGGCGCCGTGGTGCGGGCCATGCAAGATGATGGCGCCCGCATTCGTCCAGGCGGCGGAGCTGCTGGAGCCGCATGTGCAGCTCGCGAAGGTGAATACCGACATCGAGCAGACGCTCGCCAATCAGTTCGGGATTCGCAGCATTCCCACGCTGATCCTGTTCCACAAGGGGCGCGAGGTAGCACGGCAGGCGGGGGCGATGGGCGCGCAGGATATCGCACGCTGGGCGCGGGAGTATCTCTAGGCCGCGATAATCCAGCGGATCAGCGTCGTCGTGAGCAGCTGTACTGCGGAGATGGCGAGCACGGCGAAAGTGAGCACCATCGCCCAGGTGCGCAGCCGGAAATTTTCCGGTTCGCGGCCGACACCGTAAGCGTGCATGCAGCGGGCAACCAGTAGCAACAGCCCGAGCAGATGCACCAGCCACACCGGTGCCGCCGACAATTCGACGAAAGCGATCAGTAGCAGCGCGAACGGCACGTACTGCGCGAAATTGTTGTGCACGGCGATGGCGCGGCGCAGGCGCGCATTGCCGCCGTCGCCGATGGAAACGCGCTCCTGGCGGCGCGTGTTGATGACACGCTTGCTGAGGAAGATGAACAGCAACGCCAGCAGTGCGGCGTAGAGCGATGTGATCGCGGGAATCATGCTTCTTCCTTTCTGTCTTCGCGCGTGAGTTTTTCCATGTCTTCCGTACTCAGCCAGCGCCATTTTCCTACCGGCAAGTCGTCCGGCAGTGTGAGACGGCCGATGGCGATGCGTTTCAGTGCTTCCACGCGATTGCCCGCGGCGGCCACCATGCGCTTCACCTGATGGTATTTGCCTTCGCCCAGGGTGAGGTGCAGCGTGTGTGCGTCCACCAGGGTACAGTCCAGTGCTGCGATGGGCTCGGGCTCGTCATGCAGCTGCACGCCTTTTACCAGCGTCTGCGCAATCGTGGCATCGGCGGCGTGTTTGAGCGTCACCTCATAGATTTTCGGCACTTTCCACTTGGGGGAGCTCATGCGGTGTATGAATTGCCCGTCGTCGGAAAACAGCAGCAACCCCGTGGTGTCCTCGTCCAGCCGGCCGATGTTCTGCACGCCGCGCTCGCGCAGCGGGCTCGGCAGCAGGGCATGCACGCCCGGACGGATCGCGGGCTTGAGCGAGCACTCGTAGCCCGCAGGCTTGTGCAGCATGAGGTGCGCTTTCTCGCGGAATTCCCAGGCTTCGCCCTTGACCGTGAAATGCAGATTGGCCGTGTCGAAATCGGCGGCAGGATCGTCGCACGGCTCGCCGTTGACGGTCACTTCTTCGTTGAGGATGAGGATGCGGCACAGCTTGCGCGAGCCGAAGCCTTGCGAATGGAGGATACGTTCGAGTTGCATGGGTGGGTTTTACGGAGTTCCGGAACTTATAATGGGCGGATACGGAAGGTATCCAATGAAAAACATCATATCCCGCGACAATCCCACCTACAAGCAACTGAAGAAGCTGACCGAATCGGCGCGTGAGCGCCGCAAGGCGGGCCGCACGCTGCTGGACGGGGTGCATCTCATCGAAACCTTTCTCGCCGCCGGCCACGAACCCGACCTGCTGGTGGTCTCGGAAAGCGGGCTGGGGCATCCGGAGTGCGCTGTACTGCTGAAAAAGGTGCCGTCGTTCAATATCGCGGTGCTCCCCGACCTGCTGTTCAACGAGATTTCGCCCGTGGAAACGCCGGTCGGCCTGTTGGCGGTAGTGGCGATCCCGCAATCGGCATCTGCTGCACAGCCGCAATTCTGCGTGCTGCTGGAAGATATCCAGGATCCCGGCAATCTCGGCGCCATTCTGCGTTCGGCCGCAGCTGCAGGGGTCGAGACAGCTTATCTGACATTGGGGTGCGCCGATGCCTGGTCGCCCAAGGCTTTGCGCGCAGGCATGGGCGCGCATTTCGTCATGCAGATCGAGGAGCGTGTGCCGGGAGTGGAAACGGTCGCCGCTTTTGCGGGAATCTCCGTCGCCACCAGTCTGGAGGCGCAAGAATCGCTCTATGACCTCGACTTGACGGGAAGCGTCATGATACTGGTCGGCAACGAAGGGGCGGGGCTGTCGCCGGAGTTGCAGCAGGCCGCCAGCCATCGCGTGACCATTCCGATGCCGGGCAAGGTCGAATCCCTGAATGCCGCGGCGGCTGCGGCGGTCTGCTTTTTTGAACGTGTACGCCAGATTTCGCACTGATTTGGTGCGCTCGCACTGCCTGAGCGCTTCCGGCTAACATCTTCGTTCTGGAAACGCCTTCTGACGTAAATTGATGCAGGCACAAATACTGCTTGATTATGCGTCATGAATTGTCCCGGGATGCAATTTTCGCTGGCTGAACTCGAACGCCACGCGCCGCAGGCTACGCATTTGCGGCTGAGCCCCAGCTTGCGGTCTCTGCTCGAAGACCGCGAGCGCATGCTCGACTCGCTGCTGGATAACCTCGAAGGCATGGTCTACTGCTGCCTGTGCGACCCCGACTGGACCATGGTGTTCGTGAGTCAGGGATGTCGCAACCTTACCGGGTATCAGCCGGCCGAAATGCTCTACAACCATCGCATTTCCTACGAGCAGATCACGTATGCCGCCGACCGCGAAACGGTGCGCGGCAAGATCATGCAAAACGCTCGGGCGGGCGAGTCGTTCGAGATCGAGTATCGCATCGTGCATGCCGATGGCGGCATCCGGTGGGTGCTGGAGCGCGGCAAGGCGCTGCTCAACGAGAGCGGCGAGGTCGAAGCGCTGGAGGGTTTCATACAGGACATCACGCTACGCAAGCACAGCGAAGAAGTGGCTCTTGCGGCGGAGGAGCGTTACCGCTCCATCTTCGAAAATGCAATCGAAGGCATTTACCAGACGACGCCCTCGGGTAAATACCTCAATTTCAATCCGGCCCTGGCCCGCATCTATGGGTACGATTCCACCGAAGACCTGATCAAGGGCATCTCGGACATCCAGAAGCAGCTTTATGTTGAGCCGGGAAAACGTCAGGAATTCATCAACCTGATGCAGGCGCAAGGGCGGGTGCACAACTTCGAGGCTCAGGTCTACCGCAAGAACAGTGACGTTATCTGGATTACCGAAAACGCCCGCGAGGTGCGCGACTCCGAAGGCCGGCTGCTGTTTTACGAAGGCACGGTCGAGGACATTACCGAGCGCAAAAACTACGAGCAGCAGATCGAGTATCAGGCGACGCACGACAGCCTGACCGGCCTGCCCAATCGCACCCTGCTATCCGATCGGTTGCAGCAGTGCATCAGCTTTGCGGATCGTTACCACACCAAGGTGGCCGTGGCCTTCGTCGACCTGGATCAGTTCAAGATGATCAACGACAGCATGGGCCATCATATCGGCGACGAGCTGCTGGTGACCATGGCGCAGCGCCTGAGCGGCTGCGTGCGCGAATCCGATACCGTGGTGCGTCTCGGAGGCGACGAGTTCGTGCTGCTCATCACCGGGCTGCAAAAGGTGGAGGACGTGTCGCAGAGCATGCAGCGCGTGCTGGCGGTGGCTTCCGAATCGTTCGTTATCGAGGCACGCGACTACGCAGTGACCTGCAGCATAGGCGTGAGCCTGTATCCGGATGACGGCGGCGACTACAACACGTTGCTGCGCAACGCGGATTCCGCGATGTACAAGGCCAAGCAGGCCGGTCGCAACAATTTCCAGTTCTACACGCGCGAGCTCAACGACGTGCTGCTGGAGCGGCTGGACATTGAATACCGCCTGCGCCGCGCGATCGAGAACGATGAGCTGCGGCTGCATTATCAGCCCAAGATCGATTTTGCCACCGGCCGTATCTGCGGCCTGGAGGCTCTCGTGCGCTGGCAACCGCCCGGCGAAACCATGGTGCCTCCGGCCAGCTTCATTCCAGTGGCAGAAGAAACCGGGCTGATCGAGGAAATCGGGCGCTGGGTGCTGACGACGGCATGCCGTCAGGCGCGGGAGTGGAAGGAGCGGCTGGGCTACCCCTTGCCGGTGGCCGTCAACGTTTCGCAGCGGCAATTCCGGCAGCAGCGGGGACTTGTCGAAATGGTGGAGTCGGTGCTGCGCGAATCAGGACTGGATGCGGCCTGTCTGGAACTGGAAATTACCGAGAGCATGCTGGCGGACGATGCGGAAAAATTCATCGAAACCCTGCATGCGCTTAAAACTTTGGGGGTCGGGCTCGCCATCGACGATTTCGGCACCGGCTATTCCAGCATGTCCTACCTCAAGCATTTCCCCATCGACCGCCTCAAAATCGACAAGGCATTTGTGGATGACCTCGAAACCGATCCCGCCAACCAGCCTATCCTGCGCGCTATCGTAGCGCTGGGGCAAAGCCTGGGGTTGAAGGTGATTGCGGAAGGCGTGGAGAACGCTTTCCAGTACGATTATCTGCACCGAATCGGCTGCGACGAATTCCAGGGCTACTATTTCAGCAAGCCGGTATCTGTCGACGTGCTGGAAAATATGCTCCTGACGTCTGCCAGAAGCTAGTGCGTCGCGCCGCTTGCAGGCGCCTGCTGCGCGGCGGTCACAAAGACCTGTTCCGCATCCACCGGATCGAAGGCATAGCGTTCGTTGCAGAACTCGCAGTGGACCTCGACCTGGCCCTGCTCCTCGATGATGGTGCGGATTTCATCATGGCCCAGCATGCGCAACATGCTGGCCACGCTTTCGCGCGAACAGCTGCATTCGAACGCGACCTCCTGCGCTTCGAACACCCGGATGTCTTCCTCGTGGTACAGCCGGTGCAGCAATTCCATGGCAGGCAGCTCCAGCAGCTCCTGCGGCGTCAGGGTGGCGGCCAGCTGGCCAGCGCGATTCCAGGCATCGTCATCCGGCGACTCCTGCCCCGGCAGCTTCTGCAGCAGCATGCCGCTCACGCAGGTATTGTCCGCCGCAAGCCACAAGCGCGTTTCCAGCTGCTCCGAGCGCGTCATGTAGTTTTCCAGCACTTCCGCGACGCTATTGCCTTCCAGCGGCACGATGCCCTGATAGGTCTGGCTGCCGTCCTTGGGGTCGAGCGTGATCACGAAGCTGCCCTGTCCGAGCAGTTCGGCCAGTTTCGCTTGGTGGATATCGCCCCGCCATTTTGCCGTGGCGCGCATCTTGAGATCGCCCGTACATTCCACGACCAGCAGCGAGATCGGGCCGGTGCCCTGAATCTGCAGGATCAGCGAGCCCTTGAGCTTGAGCGTCGCGGCCAGCAGCGCGCCGGCGGCCATCAATTCACCCAGCAGGCCTTTCAGCGGCGCCGGATAGTCGTGTTTGGCAACGATGGTGCGCCAGGCTTCACCGATGTGTGCGAATTCCCCGCGGATGGGGGCCTGGTCGAAGATGAAGCGGGTGAGGCAGGAGTCGGTGATGGGCATTGCGAACTCTTTGGTGCGGCAGAAGCCCGCATCTTATCAAACTCCTGCGACTCCTAGCGAGACGCATTGGTTCCGTGGCATGCGGATTGCTAGACCATAGTTGGCGCCATCAAGGGGGATGGGGCCAACTCAAAGGAGAGAGGTAGTGTTAAAAAGTAATGAAATGAGCCTGACCGCGCAGGAGCGTCGATGGCTGCCCTGGCTGGGCAAAACTGGCAAGCTGTCCATGCGCTGGGCATGTTTTCTCAACAAGCGCCGCTATCCAGTGCTGGAGCAGACCTTCGAAGGCATCGCCGGCACGCGCGTGAAAATGCTGCGCGGCTGGGCGAAACAGCAGTGGGGAATGCTCGATCACTTCTCCGAGGAAATCCTGGAAGACTTTCCGCCCAAGGGGTCCTCGATTCTGCAGAAGAAAAAGCCTGCATTTTTCGACTGCTCCGAACTGTTCGTCATCGATGTTTCCGGAGTGGTGCTGGCATCCACGCATCCCGCCCGCATCGGCAAGCGTGACCTGCTGCCGGAGGCCGTCAAGCGCGGCCTGCAAGGACAGTTCCTGCACGGCCCATATGTCGATGCGCAGACACTGGCCATCGGGCCGAGCAGCTCCAAATTCCATGATGCGGTCACGCTCATGTTCTACCAGCCGCTCGTGAAGGAAGGCCAGGCGGTCGGCTGCTTGTGCGCCCGCGTACCCAATGACGTTATCGGCGACATCATCCAGCGCGAGGCCGGACACGTGTTCATCGAGTCCGGCGACAACTATCTGTTCATGGTGCAACCGGTATTCGATTCATCGGTACGGCCGGGTACGGCACTATCGCGCTCGCGCTTCGAGGATAATACCTTCAGCCTGGGCGACAACCTGAAACAGGGCGTACGCACGGCTTTTGGCACCGTTACAGTGAAGAGTCACACTGAACTCGAACTCGTGTTCAACGATCCCGCCACCGGCCAACTGCATCCCGGTATTCGCGAGACGATGCGCAAGGGCGAGAACATGTTCGTCACCTATCCGGGTTATTCCGACTATCGCCATATCCCGGTGATCGGCAAGGGCGCCACCTTCCAGATGCCAGGCTCGCCCGATATCTGGGGCATGATGTGCGAGGCGGATCTCGAAGAAGCCAACCGTTTCCGCTCGATCGCCTATCGCCAGAAGCGCAGTTTCTTCGCGATCGTGTTCGGATTCTGGCTGCTGAGTTTCATTGCGACTCTGACGCTCGGCCTCGATGGCATGAAAGCCGAGTTGCTGCACCTGGGGTTGCTTGCAGTGGGTTCCGTGTTCTTCTACAAGTTTTCCATTTGTCCAATGACGGAGCGTCTGCGTACTATGGCACGCGTTATCCGTAATCTCGCGGAAGGCGGCGGCAACCTGTCTCAGCGCTTCGAGCGCAAGGAGGCGGCCACCGACGAGATCGCGGTCATGGCGCAATGGGTCAACAGCTTCATCGATACGCTGGATTCGACCGTGAGCCGGGTCATTATGACGGCCGACGAGCTCAACGGGAACCACGACAGCATGCAGCAGCGCAACCAGCATGCGACCAACTCCAGCCGCGAAGTGCTGGACGCGGTGCAGGATATTCTCGCGCTGCTCAATAAGCAGATGGAGGATATCCAGTCCGCCAACCGCACCACAGACGAAATCCGCACCGCGATGCAGCAGGCGGTGAGCAGTTCGCAGCAGCAGCTTGAGGTCGTGCAGCTGCGTACGCGCGACATCCGCCATTCCATCGATCTTTCCACGCAGACCATACGCGATCTCGGCGACAGCACGGATCGCATCGGCAAAATCGTGGACGTCATCAACGAGATCGCCGACCAGACCAATCTGCTCGCGCTCAATGCCGCAATCGAGGCAGCGCGTGCAGGCGAAGCAGGACGCGGCTTCTCGGTCGTCGCGGACGAGGTGCGCAAGCTGGCCGAGCGCACCGCCGCGGCGACCAGCGAAATCCGCAACATGATCTCCACGGTGCAGAGCAAGGCCAAGGACGCCGTGGTCAACATGGATACCGGCATGAGCCGGATGGAGGAGGGGTTGCGGCTGGCCGAGGAGGCCGCCACCGACAACAGTGGCATGCAGGAAATCCTGGAGCGCATGCTGCAACTGCTGCAGGAGATTTCGCAGGGAACCTACTCTTATGGCAGTCGCGTGCAGGGCGTCGCCAACGTCACCTCATCCATGCGCAGCGCTCTGGATGAGCTCAACTACACCGTGGTGCAGGCGCGCCAGACGTCGCAGCGACTGCATGGGCTCGCGGGGCAATTTCAGGTGACGCAGGTGCAGGGAAAACCCGCCGTCTAGGCTGGGTGTTGCAGCACAATGTCGTTAACCAGACGGGCCTCTCGCAGGTCCGTCATTCTTTCCAGAGGATGCTGCGCTGGCGGGGAATGGCAGCAAGGCGCCAGTGACGACGTGCCCATTGCCATATTTCGTCGCGTGAGGCGTCCAGCAGCGAGCGGTCAGGCTGCTGCCCAAGAAAATCCAGCGCCTGCCACAGCTTTTCCACCGCGTTGTCAGTCGATAAAGGTGCGGCGCGGGTCTGCTTGCTCAGTTTCTCGCCTGCTTCATTGGCCGCTACGGGCAGGTGCGCGTAGTGCGGATGGGGGTAGCCGAGCAGGCGTTGCAGGTGAATCTGGCGCGAGGTGGAATCGAGCAGGTCCGAGCCGCGCACGATATGGGTCATGCCTTGCTCTGCATCGTCCACGACCACGGCCAGCTGGTAGGCATAGAAGCCGTCTGCACGTTTCAATACGAAGTCGCCGACGTCGCGCCGCAGGTTCTGCCGTATCGTTCCCTGTATTCCATCCTCGAAGATGATGTCTTCGGTATCGGCGCGCACACGCCAGGCACGCGCTTCCTTGCCGGGCGCCAGACCGTTGCGGCAAGTGCCGGGATAGACGGGGCCATCCAGTCCCGCAACGGCCGAATCGGCGATCTCCTTGCGGGTGCAACCACAAGGGTAGAGCATGCCGTCGCGCCTCAACTGCTCCAGCGCGGCTTCGTAGAATGCGCTGCGGCGGCTCTGGTATTCCACCGGTCCGTCCCACTCGAATCCATATGTTTCCAATGTCCGCAATATGTCTTCAGCGGCACCCGGCATCTCGCGTGGCGGATCGATATCCTCGATGCGCACCAGCCATTCCCCATTATGTGTCCTGGCTTCCAGATAGCTGCCGACAGCGGCGACCAGTGAGCCGAAATGCAAAAGGCCGGTGGGAGAAGGGGCGAAACGGCCGCGGTAAGGGGCGCCTGCCATCGAAGGAAAATCAGTAGAGGCGAACGACGTTGCTGTCGCGATGCGGTGGAATGTCGATGGACTCCACGCGTTTGCCGAGTAGCGTGACACTGCACGGAAGACGATCCGAGCCGGTGTCGCTGACCTCGAAACCGTAGGTGCGCTTCAACTGCATGCGTCCGTAGCTGTTGCGTCCCGCACGCAGCCGGGTCATGGCGACGGTTTCATCGAGGAATTGCAGGCCGTATTTTTCGGCGGCCTGCTGACCTGCGGCCACGGCGATTTCACGCGCCTTGATGCCATCCAGCCAGATCCAGGCGGCAATGGCGACCGCCACGAGCAATCCGATTTCCATGGGTTATGCCTTGGGCGCAGCCGACGGATCGTCGGTTGTTTCTTCTTCCGGCTCTTCCTCGTGCAGCGACAGATGGTCGATGCGCGAGTCGGCATCCTTGGCGCTGGAATTCTTGCCGTGCAGCTTGAACTTGAGGCGCAGCTCATTGATCGAGTCGGCATTGCGCAGCGCGTCGTCCTCGGTGATGCGGCCTTCCTCACACAGGTTGAACAGCGCCTGGTCGAAAGTCTGCATGCCGAGCTCGACCGACTTGGCCATCGCCTCCTTCACCATATTGGTCTCGCCCTTGAGGATGAGGTCGGACACCAGTGGCGAATTGAGCAGGATTTCGATCGCGGCGCAGCGTCCGCCGCCTTTTTTGGGCACGAGGCGTTGCGAAACGAAGGCGCGCAGGTTGAGCGAGATATCCATGTGCAATTGCGCATGGCGCTCCTCCGGGAAGAAGTTGATGATGCGATCCAGCGCCTGGTTGGCGCTGTTGGCATGCAGCGTCGCCATGCACAAATGGCCGGTTTCGGCGAAGGCGAGCGCGAACTCCATGGTCTCGCGGTCGCGGATTTCGCCGATGAGGATCACGTCCGGCGCCTGACGCAGCGTGTTCTTGAGTGCGCTGAACCAGTCGTTGGTATCGCGGCCCACTTCCCGGTGCGTGATGAGGCAATTCTTGCTCGGATGTACGTATTCCACCGGGTCTTCGAT
This sequence comes from uncultured Methylobacillus sp., assembly GCA_946478865.1. The sequence goes on along the minus strand of CAMLDO010000002.1, from coordinate 201,798 downwards.
GGTGATGATGTGGCCGTGGCTGTTCTCGTTGCGATAGTCGATCATCGCTGCGAGCGTGGTGGACTTGCCGGAGCCGGTGCCGCCGACCAGGATGATGAGGCCGCGCTTGGCCATCATCACTTCCTTGAGTTGCTGCGGCAGACCCATTTCGTCGAAATTGGGAATCTTGGTCGTGATGGTGCGCAGCACCATGCCGACGTTTTCCTGCTGCACGAATACATTGACGCGGAAGCGGCCGATTTCCTTGGGCCAGATCGCGAAATTGCATTCCTTGGTGTCCGCGAACTCCTTGCGCTGCTTGTCGTTCATGAGCGCATTGGCGAAGGCGCGGGTATGCTCGCCGGTGAGGCGCTGCGCGTTGAGCGGCGTCATCTTGCCGTCGATTTTCATCGCGGGCGGAAAGTCCGCCGAGATGAAAAGATCGGAAGCTTTCTTCTCCAGCATCACGCGGAGAAGATTGTGCATGTAAGCCAGTGCCTGTTCGTTGGTCATGCCGTGCTCGCCGTTTTACGGATCAGATGCCCAGGCTTTCCACCCATGCGAGGGCGGCGATGTGGCAGTCGTTGACCTTGTCCGGATCGTACTGCAGGGAAGCCGCAAGTTCCGCAATACGTGGCCCGTCGCCGTTCTCGACGGCTTCGGCCAGTTGCAGGAAGGGGCCGTAGATGCCTTCGCGATTGAGCAGGGCGTCGGTGACCGGCTCGGGCAGCAGTACCTTCTCCAGCACTTGGTCCATCGGCATTTCCAGCATTGCATCGAGCAGCGAGAACACGCCCACGATGAACAGGTTGTCGCGATCGTTCTTGTCGAAGAAATCGGTGCCCAGCAGTTCTGTGAGGCGGCCACGCGTGATCGCCGTCTTCATGAGCGCTGGCGCCGCGGCATTTTCCCCCGCCGTCACCATAAGCAGCGTGAGCCAGCGATAGAGCTGTTTGGTACCCAGAATGGTCAGCGCATGACGGATCGACTGGATTTCACACGACAGGCCGAAGCCCACCGAGTTGATGTAGCGCAGCAGCTTGAACGACAGTGCCGGGTCGCGCTTGAAACCGGTTTCCACGTCCTTGACGTCTGCATCCTTGCTCACCATGTTGAGCAGATCCAGCACAGCGGCGTAGGAAGGGTTGATGACGCGCGCGGTCAGGGTTTCCGGATGAGCGAAATAATAGCCCTGGAAGAACTGGAAGCCCATTTTCTTGCAGGCTTCGAACTCTTCGTGCGTTTCAACTTTTTCTGCCACCAGCTTGACCGGCAGGGACTTGAGCTGGGCAATGAGCTTGCCGGTTTTTTCCAGGCCGTGCTCATGTACATCAAGCTTCACGTAGTTGGCAGTCTTCAGCAGCGGAATGGTTTCCGCCGTCGGGATGAAGTCGTCGAGCGCCACCTGAAAGCCCTGCTCGCGCAGTTCTCGCAGGCGTTGTATCACAGCCTCGCTGGCCGGAACGTTTTCCAGCACTTCGAGCACGGTGCGCTGCGGGGGCAGCAGCTCGAGGAATTCGCTATGCAGCAGTTCTTCGCTGACATTGATGAATGCGAGCTTGTCGCCCAGCAGCCATTGCGCGCCCATGTCGGACATGGTGTTGACGAGGACGCGCGCGCAGGATTTCAGGTTGTCTTCGATGACCGCATCGCTGGCGCTGGCGCTGTCGCGGAATAGCAATTCATACGCAATGATTTGCTGTTTCGCGTCGAGTATGGGCTGACGCCCGATAAATGCATGATCGTGCATTTTATTTTCCGTTATAGTCGCCGGCAGGGGAGCCCATGTCCGGCAGGTTTGTTGCTCGAATCGTTGATACTACCGTTGCCCCGTTCAGGCAAAAAGAGCAGCCTTGGTGTCCTGTTGCGAGCCGCCGCTCAGCAATGCTTCCATATCCAGCACAAGCACGATAGCGCCGTCGCCGGTCAATGTCGCGCCTGCAATTCCCTTGGGCTTGATATCGTGCAGCGGTTTGATGACCACGTCGGCCTGACCGATGAAACTGTCGATGGCCAGGATGAAATTGCTTTCGCCACACTGCATGAGCACGCCGAACGACGGAACGCCGGTGACCGGCCAGCCGATGAGGCTGGCAAGAGTGCGGATCGGCAGTACTTCCTCGCGGACGATCATGGTCGCCTTGCCGGAAACGCGCTGGACATCCTCGGAGCGGATCGGCAGGATTTCGCGCACCATGGACAGCGGCACCGCGAAAGGCTGGGTTCCGAGCCGTACCATGAGCACTGGCAGAATCGCCAGTGTCAGCGGCAGCATGATGCGGAAGGTGGAGCCCTGCCCAACCACCGAAGTTACGTCCACGCGGCCGTTGAGTTTCTGGATATTGGTCTTGACCACGTCCATACCCACGCCACGGCCGGAAACGTCCGAAATCTGGTCCTTGGTCGAGAAGCCGGGCAGGAAGATCAGGTTGAGGCTCTGCTTTTCGTCCAGGCTGTTGGCGGTTTCGATATCGATGAGGCCCTTCTCGATCGCCTTCTGGCGAATGACATCGGCGCGGATGCCGCGACCGTCGTCGGTGATCTCGATGATAATGTGATCGCCCACCTGTTCCGCGGAGAGGTGCACCAGGCTCTTGGCCGGCTTGCCTGCGGCAGCGCGCTCTTCCGGCGTATCGACGCCGTGGTCGACCGCATTGCGGATGAGGTGGACCAGCGGATCGTTGAGATCCTCGATCATGGTCTTGTCGATTTCGGTTTCTTCACCGGACAGCACCAGTTCCACGTCCTTGCCCAGTTGGCGTGCCACATCGCGCGCCAAGCGAGGATATTTCTGGAACAGGCGGCCGATGGGCTGCATGCGGGTCTTCATGACTGCATTCTGCAGGTCGCCGACCAGCAGATCCAGATGGCTGACGGCTTCGTCCAGGTCCTTGATCGTTTCCTGATCTACCTTGCCCTGCATGATCGCGGCGCGCAGACAGGTCAGGCGGTTCTTGGTCAGGCCGATTTCGCCGGACAGGTTCAGCACCTGATCGAGGCGAGCAGTATCGACGCGTATGGTGGTGTCCTTGGCTGCAGCCGCTACCGCGGCGGAACCCACAGCGGCCGGGCGCGCTGCAGGCGTCGGCTTTACAGGCACGGGCTGCGCAGAGGCTGGGGCCGGTACAGGTGTAACTTCCGCTACGTGCGTGTCGCCGCCGACAAGGCTGTGAAACAGCTGGTTCCAGTCCGGCTCACCGTTGAATCCCGCGACAGTGGCTGCCGGTGTAGCAGCGACTTGAGGCGCAGCGGGAGCCGCAACAGGCGCTTCGCCGGCCAGTACGGCATCCAGCGATGACAACAGGTTCGGGTCAGCCGGGGAGGGTTGCTTGGACGAGGAAAGCTCGCCAAACATGTCGCGTACGACGCCGGTGGAAGCCATGATGACGTCCATGATGGCGGGTGTGAGTTGCAGTTCCGAGTTGCGCAGCTTGTCGAACAGGTTTTCCGTCCGGTGGCAGAGCTTCACCATTTCCGTGGCGTTGAGGAAGCCTGCGCCACCCTTGATGGTATGAAACCCGCGGAAGATATCATTCAGCAGTTCCTTGTCGTCCGGGCGCTTTTCGAGATCGACCAGCTTGTTGTCGACGCCCGAAAGCAGGTCCGAGGCCTCCGTCAGGAAATCCTGCAGCATGTCCTCCATGCCAGCGAAATCACTCATGATCTTTCCTTAGTAACTCAGAATCCCAGGCTTTCCAGCAAATCGTCCACCTGAGCCTGGCTGGTAACGATATCGGTGCGACCGTCCGTATTCACGATCGGGCCGTTGAGCAGTGAGTTGTCGATTTCCTTTTTCTTCTCTTCCGACATCGTCGCGATGAGCAGGTTGACCAGCTGGTTTTCCAGTTGCTGGACGGTGTCTGACAGTTTCTTGATCACCTGGCCCGTCAGATCCTGATAGTCCTGCGCCATGACGATATCCATCAACTGGGCATTGGTGGCCTTGGTATTGAGAGGCACTTCCTGCAGATAGCTGCGTGTCTGGTGCACCAAAGCCTTGAACTGCTCGGTGTCCAGCTTGCGTTCGAACAGCTCTTGCCAGCGTGCGGAAAGCTGGCTGGCGCCGGATTCGAGCTTCTGTTGCAGCGGCTTGGTTTCCTCGACGGCATTGAGCGTCTTGACTGCCGCCTGCTCCGTCAGGGTTGAAATGTAATTCAGGCGGTCGCGTGCATCGGGAATCTTGCCCACGGCACGCTCCAGCGACTTGTCGTATCCCAGTTCGCGCAAGGTGTCGTGCAGGGCGCGCGTGAGATGGCCGATGCGGGCATGCACTTCTTCCGCACCCTCGTTCTCGGTTGCCGCGAGGGCTGTCTCTTGAGCGACAGAGGCCGGAGCCGTCTTGACCGGTTCTGCGGTGGCAGCTGCAGGCTTATCGATGTGGGCCTGCGCAATGCTGTCGAATAGTGCTTCGAGTTCGTCGGAATCGCCGTTTTCAGTACTCACCTAAGTGCTCCCTCTTACAACCCGTGTTTTTCAAAGACTTTGTTCAGTTTTTCTTCGAGCGTGGCGGCCGTGAAGGGCTTGACCACGTAGCCGCTGGCACCGGCCTGGGCTGCCTCGATGATGTTTTCCTTCTTGGCTTCCGCCGTCACCATGAGCACAGGCAGGTGCTTGAGATCGCCATCCGCACGAATCGCCCGCAGCAGTTCGATACCGGTCATGTTGGGCATGTTCCAGTCGCTCACCACGAACTGGAAGCTGCCGGATTTCAGCTTTTGCAAGGCGACCACACCGTCTTCCGCTTCGTCGGCGTTGGTGAAGCCCAATTCCTTCAGCAGGTTGCGAACGATCCGACGCATGGTCGAGAAGTCGTCCACAATCAGAAACTTAAGGTTTTTATCAGCCATTAAATGACCCCATGACTTTCTATTAGGTTATACGAGTAAGGGACGCAAGGTTTCCGACAGGATGATCGGGTCGAACTTGGGCACATAGGCATCCACTCCAGCCTGCAATCCCATGGTCTTGTTGGCTTGCGAAGAAAGCGAAGAATGCATCACGACCGGAATGCCGTCGAAGCGGCGGTCGTTCTTGATGTTCTTGGTGAGCACGTACCCGTCCATTTCCGGCATTTCCGCATCGGTGAGAATCAGGCGCAACGATTCATAGAGCGGGCGGTTTTCCTGCTGCGCGCGTGCGGCCAAGCCTTTAAGCTTTTCCCATGCTTCAATGCCGTTGTTGGCCTGCTGGTACTTGATGCTCATGCGGTCCAGCACGGAAACGATGCTCTTGCGTGCAACCTGGGAGTCGTCCGCAAAGAAAATATAACGTTCGACGTTGTCATTGAAGGCAGCCAGTTCCGGAATGTCCGGTTCGCCGATCGCCGCGGCCAGCAATTGCTCGACATCCAGAATGGAGACCAGGCGTCCGTCAGGCAATTCGGTGATTGCAGTAATCAGGCCTTCGTTGCCGGCCAGCATGTCCTGCGGCGGCTTGACCTTGTCCCAGTCCACGCGAATGATGCGGTCCACTTCATGCACCAGGAATCCCTGCGTATGGCGGCTGAATTCCGTGACGATCAGGGTCTGGTTGGTGCATTCCACCGTCTCGCCCAGATTGATGAAGCTGGCGAGCGAAATGACGGGAATGATGTTGCCGCGCAAGGAAATGAAGCCTTCCACGCCGCGAGGAACATTCGGAGTCTTGGTGATGTTCGGAGTGTTGGTGACTTCGCGCACCTTGAATACGTTGATGCCGAAGATTTCATCGCTGCCCAGGGAGAACAGCAGAATTTCCATCTTGTTGGAGCCTGCCAGCTTGGTGCGGGCATCGATGGCGTCCAGCAGGTTGTTGTCGTTGTCGAGAGACATATCTTTCATCGTTTCTCCGGGTTCAGGCACGACTGCTCGTCACCGACAGCAGTCGGGAAAGAACTTCAGCCAGTTTTTGCGGCTCGAATTTCGGCACGTATTCGTCCACGCCGACAGATTTGCCCAGATGCTGGTTGGCCGAACTGGACAGCGATGAATGCATCAGCACGGGAACGCCGGAAAAGCGCGCATCGCTCTTGATATTGCGCGTCAGCACGTAGCCGTCCATTTCAGGCATTTCTACATCAGTGAGTATCAGTTGGACGAAATCCTTGACGGGCTGATGCGTTGCATCGGCTCGCGCGGCCACCTTCTGCAATTCCTGCCAGGCTTCCTTGCCGTTGGTGGCAAACATGAACTTGAGGCCCAGCGCTTCCAGCGTTTTCTGGATCTGTTTGCGCGCCACGACCGAATCGTCGGTGAAAAACACGGTTTTTTCGCCAAGATTGAGCGGGGCGAGCGCGGCAATCGTGATGTCGTCGGCATAACTGGACGTATCTGCGAGTATTTTCTCGACGTCCATCATCATCACGATGCGCTTGTCCTTGAGTTCCGTCACGGCGGTAATGAGGCCGCCCATCTGGACAGTGAGCATTTCCGGCGGAACCTTCATTGCGGACCAGTCGACGCGAAGTATCGTGTCCACGCTTTCCACGAGGAAACCCTGGGTGTGACCGTTGTATTCGGTCACGATCATGATTTCGGGCGGCTTCTCGTTCTTGATGCCGACGTACTTGATGAGATCGATCACGGGAACAAGGCTGCCGCGCAGACTGACCATGCCCTCTACGGATGGCGGCATGTCGGGAGCACGGGTGATTTCGGGAATCCGCATCACCTCGCGAACCTTGAAGACGTTGATGCCGAAGGTCTCCTCGCGCCCCGTGCGCTGGTCCTTGCCCAGCGAGAACAGCAGCATCTCCAGCTTGTTGGACCCTGCCAGCTTGGTCCGGGCGTCGATCCGTTTCAGTAGTTCTGACATGCTTCAGTAGCTCCGTCCGGAAATGGACTATATCTCTTTAAAAATAGTGCAATTATGCACGGTAATGGCATTGCAATGTATGACATTGCCGTTGTTGCAGCAGGGTTATCGTACCCATGCCGCCATCGCTGTGATTTTGCATGCGTCGACGAGGTCGCTTCTGGAAGATATCGGGTAGGCGGAGTGATGGAAACTTTCACTAGCTCTCATATGACAGGATTGGCTGCTCTACCCGTTATCATTATGTTTATGTCCAAATTCCGATTGGGTAACACTATACTTGAGGCCATATGAAAAATGTAGTGTCAATCGAACGGGCGGCGGCGCTCGCCGGATGGATGGAATTCCGGTGAATCCTGCGGCCCCCTCCACCTCGGAAGAATTGCAGGAGGCGTTCAACCTCTTCAATCAGGTATCGGAGCAACTGACCGATGCCTATCGCGAACTCCAGAAGCAGGTCGAACAGCTGACGCAGGAGCTGGCTGTCGCCAACGGCGAGCTGCGGCGCCAACTCGAGGAAAAGGAAAATCTGTCCCAGCGCCTGAGCCGTTTGCTGGCTGCGTTGCCGGGAGGCGTCATCGTGCTGGATGGCGAAGGCCGGGTGAGCGAAGTCAATCCGGCGGTGGCAAGCATGCTTTCCGGCAACCTGATCGGCGATGCGTGGTCGAAAATCTGCGAACGCGAACTGGTTCCCACCTCTACGCAAGGAGAATGGCTGCTGGGCGATACCGGGCGCCGCGTCGTGATTTCGACCAATCGTATCGGCGAGCAGGGCGGAGAAATCCTGCTGCTGCACGACGTCACGGAAGCCTATCAGCTGCAGGATCAGTTGCAGCGGCACAAGCGGCTGTCCTCGATGGGGGAGATGGTTGCCGGGCTTGCCCATCAGTTGCGCACGCCTTTGTCGGCCGCGCTGCTTTATACCTCGCACTTGCGCGGCGAGTTGCCGGCAGAGGACAGGGAGCGCTTCGCCGACAAGGCGCTGGCGCGGCTGCACTCGCTGGAGCATCTGATCCGCGAAATGCTGATTTTCGTACGCGGCGGCAAGCATGTACAGGAGCGTATTTCCGTGGCTGCCCTCATAGCCGATGTGCAGCAGGTGATGGAACCGCAGATGGCGCAGCACGGGCTGATATTCCAAGTGGATGAGGTGCCGCTCGGGCTGTATATGATGGGGAGCCGTGAGGCCTTGTCCGGCGCGCTGACCAACTTGTTGAATAACGCCATGCAGGCCTGTCGCCCAGGCCAGCGTGTCGCTCTCACGGTCGAGACCGAAGGAAGCGGTTGGCTCGCATTCTGTGTTGCGGACAACGGCAAGGGTATTCCGCAAAAGTTGCAGGACCGGATGTTCGAACCATTCTTTACGACGCGGACCGAGGGGACCGGACTGGGGCTGGCTATCGTGCGCGAGGTCACCCAGATGCATGGCGGTGAAATATCGTTGCAATCCACGGAAGGGGTTGGCAGCGAGTTCAGATTGCATTTCCCGGTCAGCGAACAGGAGCAAGAACCTACAACATGAAAAAACCGTTGCCTATCCTGGTTGTCGAGGACGATCCCGATTTGCGCGAGGCGCTGAGCGATACGCTCGCATTGTCCCGTTACCGGGTGCTCACTGCAGTAGACGGCGAGAACGCGGTCGAGTTGCTGCGGCAGCACGCCGTCGGCCTGGTAATTACCGATGTGCAGATGCCGCGCATGAACGGCATTTCGCTGTTGCACGAGATCAAGTCGCGCTGGCCGCATGTGCCTGTGCTGCTGATGACGGCCTATGGCGTGATTGCGCAGGCGGTCGAGGCCATGCGCGAAGGTGCCAGCAATTATATGGTCAAGCCGTTTGACGTTGCGGATCTGCTGGCGCAGGTGGCCCGCTACATGTTGCCGGCAAGTTTCGGCGAAGACGGCGATGCGGTAATGGAGGACCCGCAGTCGAGCGAGCTGTTCTCGCTCGCGGTGCGTGTCGCCAATACGCCGGCCACGGTACTGATATCCGGCGAGAGCGGTACGGGCAAGGAAGTGCTGGCGCGCTTCATTCATCGGCACTCGGCGCGTGCGGATCAGCCTTTCGTTGCGATCAACTGTGCCGCGATCCCCGACAACCTGCTCGAAGCGACCATGTTCGGTTACGAAAAGGGCGCATTTACCGGTGCCGCGCAGGCGCAGGCCGGCAAGTTCGAGCAGGCCCAGGGCGGCACCCTGTTGCTGGACGAGATTTCCGAAATGCCTTTGGCGCTTCAGGCCAAGCTGCTGCGGGTGTTGCAGGAGCGGGAAGTGGAGCGCGTCGGCGCTCACAAGGCCATCCCGCTGGATGTGCGTGTTATAGCGACTACCAACCGCGATATGCAGACCGAAGTGAGCAAAGGCGGGTTCCGGGAGGACCTCTATTACCGGCTCAATGTGTTTCCGCTTCAGATCAAACCTTTGCGAGAGCGGGTGCAGGACATCCTGCCACTGGCGCGAAGATTCCTGGGGGATATGGCAGGGGCGATGGGGCGCGGCAACATGAGGCTGGATGCAAGTGCCGAGCGATCGCTACAGGAATATGGCTGGCCGGGAAATGTGCGCGAAATGGAAAACGTCATTCAGCGAGCAGTCATTCTGGCGCCCACGGAAATCGTCAAGCCGGAACATTTGCATCTTCCCGTGCGTCATACCGCTTCAGAAATCTTGATTTCGGACCGTAATAGCGACGAAGAGCCGGAAGCTCAGGACCTCAAGTCGCTCGAAAAGGCGCATATCATGTCTACGCTTGCGTCGGTGAATGGTTCACGCAAGCTCGCAGCGCAGAAGCTGGGCATGAGCGAGCGGACATTGCGGCACAAATTACAGCAATACCGCGAGGCGGAATAGTTGGCATGAGCATTGCTGTATTTGGATTGAACGATATATTGCAACCCTGGTAAAGACCGGGCATATAATGAGGCAGGAACGCAACGAAATACGTTGCGGTTCAAGGCATAGGGACAGGAATGGATACTAACGGCATCGACCAGTTATTGAGTCAGCTGAATGCAACGGCGGCGCTTGCCTCCGGCAAAACTGCGCCGACGGCTGAGGCTGGGGCGGCAGATTTTGCCGGTATGCTTAAAAGCGCGGTCGAAGGCGTAAATAATGTTCAGCAAGATGCGGACAAGCTGGCGCAAGCTTTTCAGGCAGGGGACTCCGAAGCTAATATTCAGGACGTGATGGTCTCCCTGCAAAAGGCCAATCTTTCCTTCCAGACCATGGTGCAGGTGCGCAACCGACTGGTGACCGCATACCAGGACATCATGAACATGCAGGTCTAGCCGCCTGCTTCCAGGCCGCATTGAATGCGGCCTATCTTCCTGTTTTATCCTCACATTTCTGGTGCTGCATTTCGCGGCGCATTTCCATATCATTTCCATTACAATAGCGCCCAACGCAACACAAAATACTTCACGGTATTCGAGCTATCGTATAGAGGAATATGGCCGAAGCTTCTGGGCAATCATTCGCCGCCATGATGCGGGGATTCAACGAACTACCCCCTCAGCGCAAAATCGGCTTGATGGTGGCAGTGGCGGCAGTGATCGCCATCATCGTCGCGGCCTTCATGTGGGCCCAGACTCCCGATTACCGTGTCCTGTACGGTAACCTGGACGATCGCGACGGCGGTGCGGTCATCGATTCCCTGCAGAGGCAGAACATCCCCTACAAGATGGGCGATGGCGGCGCCATTCTCGTGCCTTCCACCATGGTGTACGAAGCGCGCCTCAAACTCGCCACGGAAGGATTGCCCAAAGGCGGCTCCGTAGGCTTCGAATTGCTGGACAACCAGAAGTTCGGCATTACCCAGTTCCAGGAAAACGTGAATTACCAGCGTGCGCTCGAAGGCGAGATTACGCGCACCGTCGAGGCCGTTTCCGCTGTGCAGAGCGCCCGCGTCCATCTCGCGATTCCCAAGCCTACCGTCTTCGTGCGCGATCAGCAGAAGCCTTCCGCTTCGGTTCTGGTAAATCTTTATTCTGGCCGTGCTCTCGACAAGGCGCAGGTGGCCGGTATCGTGCACCTGGTTGCGAGCAGTGTGCCGGAGATGCCGCCATCCAACGTGACCATCATCGACCAGAACGGCAACATGCTCACGCAAAGCGCCGATAAAGGCGCGGTCACCGGGCTGGATTCGAGCCAGCTGGAATATCTGCATCAGGTAGAGCAGAGCTATGCGCGTCGTATCGAAAGCATCATCAGCCCGATTACCGGTCCCAATAATATTCGCGCCCAGGTCACGGCCGATCTCGATTTCTCGATGACCGAGCAAACTGCGGAAGTTTACAAACCCAATCCTACGCCCGAGCAGTCCAGCATCCGTAGCCAGCAGACTTCGGAAACCACTGGCGATGGCGGCCAAACCGCAGCCGGCGTGCCGGGCGCGCTATCGAACCAGCCCCCGGGTGCTGCAACTGCGCCTATCAATGCTCCGGGCGGCCGCACGCCTGCGGGAGGTGCCAATGCGACTCCTGTCCCATCCAGCCCGATTCACAAGGAATCCACCACGAATTACGAGCTGGACAAGACCATCAGCCATACCAAGATGCCGGTGGGCTCAGTCAAGCGCCTTTCCGTCGCGGTCGTGGTAAACAACAAGGCGATCAAGGACAAGAAGGGCAATGTGAATTACCAGCCGCTGAGCAAGGATGAGTTGGCGCAGGTATACAACCTCGCCCGGGAGGCCATGGGGTTCAATCAAAACCGCGGCGATACATTGAATGTGGTCAACGCTCCGTTCAACCTTGCCGATGCTGAAGCCGTGGAGTCCTTGCCTTTCTGGAAGGATCCCGCCATGCAAGCGCTGGCAAAGGAACTGGTTAAATACCTGATTGTTGCGGGTCTGGTGATGTACCTCATACTGGGAGTGATCAAACCCATGGTGACAGAGCTGAAGAATGCAGGGGCGCCAACGCTGTCTGCCGAAGGACCGAGGTTCGAGGGCGGGGAAAGCCTGGAAACGATGGCGAACGAGCAGGGCGAGATCGTCACGATAGGCGGTCGGAAGAAGGCGCATTCATATGAAGAAGATCTGCAGCTGGTGAAAGATATGGCCCGACAGGAACCCAAGATCGTGGCGAATGTGGTCAAGGATTGGGTGAATAAGGAATGAGTGAAGACGGCGTGCTGAAAAGCGCCATCCTCCTGATGAGTATTGGTGAGGAGGAAGCGGCCGAAGTGCTCAAGTACTTAGGCCCCAAGGAAGTCCAGAAGATCGGCATGGCCATGGCCACGCTGGAGAACATTTCTCGCGAGCAGATTCAAGTATCCCTGCGTGATTTCCGTTCCGAAGCCGAGGAGCGGACAACCTTGGGCATGGGCTCGGATACCTATATACGTAGCATTCTGACCAAGGCGCTGGGCGACAAGGCGACCAATCTGATCGACCGTATCCTGCAGGGCGGCGATACCAGCGGAATCGAGAGCCTGAAGTGGATGGACTCGGTGTCGGTGGCCGAAATGATCAAGAATGAGCATCCGCAGATCATCGCGACCATACTGGTCCACCTCGATTACGATCAGGCGAGCGAAATTCTGCAGCTCTTCACCGAACGTCTGCGCAACGATGTCATGCTGCGTGTGGCTACCCTGGATGGTGTGCAGCCGCATGCCTTGCGCGAACTGAACGATGTGTTGACCAAGCTGCTGTCCGGGGCTGATCACATCAAGAAATCCAAGGTGGGCGGCGTCAAGTCGGCCGCCGAAATTCTCAATTTCATGGGCGGCACAGTGGAAAGCGCCGTGATCAACAATATCAAGGAGTTCGACGAGGAACTCGCGCAGAGAATCCAGGACGAAATGTTTGTGTTCGAGGATATCGGCAAGATCGACGATCGTGGCATTCAGTTGCTGTTGCGCGAAATCCAGTCCGAGTCTCTCATTGTGGCGCTCAAGGGTGCCACGCCGGAATTGCGCGAAAAAATCTTCAAGAACATGTCGCAGCGCGCAGCAGAAATGCTGCGGGACGACCTCGAAGCCAAGGGGCCGGTTCGACTCAGCGAAGTGGAGGGCGAGCAGAAGGAAATTCTCAAGATCGTGCGCCGCCTCGCGGACGAAGGCCAGATCGTGCTTGGCGGCAAGGGCGAGGAAAGTTTTGTTTAAACGGTTGGATAGCCGTTACACAGCGCGTGGCTCCTGACCATGGCGGAAGATTCGATGCAGCACGACAATAGAACAAATTACCAGCGTTGGCAGCCGTCCCCGCTCGTCGAGGTAGGGGCGGAAGCCAATGTGCAGAAGGTCAAGCTGCCAACTGCTGAGGCGCTGGAGGATATTCATCGCCAGGCGCATCAGGAAGGCTACGATAACGGCTATGCGGAAGGCTTCGAGCAAGGCCTCGCCGCTGCGCGCCAGCAAGGGGAGCAGCAGATAAGGGATGAAGTCCTGCGATTGCAGGCTGTTCTCGCTGGGGTGGATGAAGCTGTCCGCGAATTGGGCAAGTCTACCAGCGAGGATTTGCTGGCCCTCGCGCTCGAGTTGTCACGCCAGATTCTCCGCCAGTCGCTCAAGGTAAAACCCGAGCTTCTGCTGCCCATCGTGCAGAATGTGATGGAAAGCATTCCCCAGCATTCGCAGCATCCGCATATCTATCTTCATCCGGACGACGCCTCGCTGGTCAAGGCCAATTTGCAGACCGAAATTTCGCTCGGCAACTGGAAGGTTGCGGAAGACCCGCGCATTGAGCGCGGCGGTTGCAAGATCGAAACCTCCTCGGCGGAAATCGACGCTACCCTCGAGACCCGATGGCAGCGCCTGGCTTCCTCCCTGGGCCGGAACATGAGCTGGCTCGACGACGATGGCGCACGCTAACAAGCTGATCGAGAGCTGGAACCACTACCTGCGCGATTGCCGCGAAGCGGCCTCCCAAGCCTCTCCATGGATGGTGACCGGAAAACTGACGCGGGTTGCGGGATTGGTGCTGGAGGCGGTCGGTATCAAGGCGCCTGTCGGCAGCGTTTGCATTATTTCCCTGCCCAACGGTCAATCCGTGGATGCGGAGGTCGTGGGGTTCGCGGGTGACAAGGTGTTGCTGATGCCCGAGTCGGACGTCTATGGCGTCGTTCCCGGCGCCAGTGTTTCGCTGCTGGAAACCGAGCCTCCTCCGCGGCCCCAGCACGGCCATCCTCCCCAGGTATTGCGCCGCCGTTCCGAAGACCGGGTTAAGCAGATTGCAGTCGGTCCGCAAATGCTTGGACGCGTTCTGGATGGAAATGGACGCCCGTTGGATCAGCTGGGCCCGTTGCGTCTGCCGGACCGCGCGCCGTTGCAAAGTCGCCCTTCCAATCCCCTGTTGCGCGAGCCGATCCGCGATACGCTGGATGTCGGTGTGCGGGCCATCAATGCCTTGCTGCCGGTTGGTCGCGGGCAACGCATGGGACTGTTTGCCGGCAGTGGTGTGGGGAAGAGCATGCTGCTGGGCATGATGGCGCGCTATACCAATGCCGACATTACCGTGGTTGGCCTGATCGGCGAGCGTGGGCGCGAAGTAAAGGAGTTCATCGAGCAAATCCTGGGTGAGGAGGGGATGGCCCGGTCCGTAGTCGTGGCAGCGCCTGCCGACACTCCGCCCTTGATGCGCTTGCATGGGGCAGCCTATGCCACTGCGGTCGCGGAATATTTCCGCGATCAAGGCAAGAATGTGCTGCTTATCATGGATTCATTGACCCGATACGCGATGGCGCAGCGTGAAATTGCTCTCGCAATTGGAGAGCCGCCCGCCACGCGTGGCTACCCACCCTCCGTGTTTGCCAAATTGCCGCAATTGGTGGAGCGTGCGGGCAATGGCGTTCGCGGTGGCGGCTCGATTACCGCTTTCTATACTGTGCTCGCGGAAGGGGACGACCAGATGGATCCCATTGCCGACAACGCGCGTGCAATTCTTGACGGTCACATCGTGCTAACACGCAGTCTTGCCGATCAGGGACATTATCCCGCCATCGATATTGAGGCCTCTATCAGTCGCGCAATGAACTCGCTTATCAGTAATCAGGAGTTCGATCTGGTGCGACGCTTCAAGTCGCTCTACTCGCGTTATCAGCGTAGCCGTGATCTCATCAATGTGGGCGCGTATGTGCGGGGTTCCGACCCGCAATTGGATGAAGCTATCGTGCTTTATCCGCATCTGGAGGCGTTCTTGCGGCAAAGTGTCGACGAGCGCGTTGATGTGGCGCGCAGCCGTCAGGAGCTGAGCGCATTGTTGGGCATGTCCCTGACGCGTTAGGTTAACTCATGGCCAAGCCGTTTCATCTGCAGCCACTTATCGATCTCGCAGAAGACAAAAGTCAGGCAGCGGCGCAGGAGCTGGCCCGGCTAAAGCAGGCGTGGCAGGATGCGGAAAACAAGCTGACGCAGCTGAAGTTATTCCTGGATGAATACAATCAAAGACTCCATCAGCAGGCACGAGTAGGATTTTCGATTTCCCAGTTGCGGGATTTTCAGGCATTCATCCTCAAGCTCGAGCTCGCCATACGTGCCCAGGCGGAGGAAGTGGAACGCTGTCGGCAATGGTGGGTGCGAGGGCAGGATGAGTGGCAGGCGCGGGAACGCGAAGTGAAAGCGTATCAAACCTTGCGGCAACGTCACGATGATGCGGAGAGGCGTTCGGAGGAGCGGCTGGATCAGCGCCTGCAGGACGAGTTCGCCCGGAACCTGCACAGGAGAAAAACGGACAGTCAGGAGCCGTAGCCGGCAGAAATCAGAGTTGGTATGGATGTTGCTGCAATAGCACCGAAGCTAATTTAGAAGGTGAAATGATGGCGGCGATTCCTTCCACTCAACTGACTGCACAACTTGTCCCAGCGGCCAATGCTGCCGCCTCCAGCGTTGCGACTGCGGATGCTGGAGCCTCTGCAGGTTTTCCTTTCCTGCTTGCCGATCTCCTTACGCAGCAACTCGGCATCGGACCGGACGGGAAAGCTGAGGTTGATTTCCAAGGTTTTGATCTTAAAGATATTTTATCTGAAGGCAAATCTTCTGACCTGATGCCGGACGCTAGCCTGATCGAGAATCTCACCCCGGTGCAACAAGCGCTGGTAACACCTCCTGTCGTCCCCGTTAATGCCAATCCTGTTACGACTAATGGCGAGGAAGCAGAACTTCCTGCCGCCAGCGGAGTATCGGCAACCGTTGGGCGGTCGCCATTGGGTGCTGCCGATCTGGCAGAGAAAATCATGGCAGGGCGGCAACCTGTTGCCGGCGAGCAGGAAATAATTGCCGACGCAAGTGGAACGGAAAGCTTTACATTGCCCTCCGGCACTTTGATTGAGCAGCCGACCCGCACCCAACATGGGGTCACACCCACCGCTCCTGCTTCGACTCCGGTCGCAGGTGCAATTCAGCAGCCGGTTTCCAGTCCGGGCTGGGGTGACGTACTCGGGGATAGGGTCATGTGGATGGTCGGTCAGCAGCAGCAAGGAGCGGAATTGCGACTGAATCCTCCTGCGTTAGGGCCGCTCGAGGTGAAACTCAGCATGACCGATGGTCAGGCTACGCTCACATTTTCCACGCAGCATCTGCCTGTTAAGGAAGCTCTGGAAGCGGCAACTCCGCGATTGAAGGAAATGTTCAGCGAAAGTGGAATCAATCTCGGTAGCGTATCCGTTAATGTGGGGACGCCTTCGCAGCAACAACAACAAGCGGAGGCGCAGCATACCCCGCGTCACGGTTCAGAGTGGAATGGCGTTGCGCAGGCTGAGAGCGAGTTCTCCTCCATGACCCCGGTGGGTATTACGGAATTGAGACGCCAGGGGAATGGCATGGTGGATTACTTCGCTTAAATTACGATTCTTGGCCAGTTTGGAATCCGTGAAAAGGCGCCTGAATGGCGCCTTTTTGTTTGAGTCATGCTCGGCTGTACGTATCCTCTGACAAACCGCATAAATAAAATGGTAAAACCACTTGTTTTTTATGAAAATTAAAGTTATAAACCGCTTGAGAACGACAGGATGGCTGTAGTCCGTCCGTTTACAGATAAAAAATGGAGCAGTAATGGCGAAAGACGAAGCGGCGCCAGAGGTTAAACCAGCGAAAAGCAAGAAAATGTTGATTATCATCGTTGCCGCCATTCTGGTGGTAGCGATTGCCGGAGGGGCGGCGGCTTTTCTTCTCACGGGGAGCGGAAAAGGGAAGAAGGGGCACGACAAGAAGGAAAGTGTCGCGCACGAAGAGGCTGAGCACGCCAAGACCGTCATGGTTCCCTTCGAGGAAAAGTTTACTGTCAATATCCAGTCCGGAGATGGTGCTGCGCACTATCTCCAGGTTCCCAAGCTCGAACTGGAAGTTGTTGGCGAAGAAACCGCAAAACTGGTAGAAGAAAAAAAATCCAAGCTGAGTGATCGCATCAGCAGTCTGCTGCGCACCCGTACCATGGAGCAGATGCTGGAACCGGGTAGCGATGTCAAACTCAAGGAGGATCTGAAGAAGGTGGTGAACGAAACACTGGAAATCCGCCCGGGGGAAGTTTCCAAAAAAGGAGTCAAGGAGGTCATACTGCCGGCTTCCTTCATCGTTCAGTAATTTAGGAACAGGCAAAATACTGCGATATGTCTGACGACATCCTGTCACAGGAAGAAGTCGACGCCCTGCTGAAAGGGGTGAGTGGCGAAACCGATGCGGCCGAAGAGGAACTCGCAGGCGACGGTGCGGGGGTACAAAGCTACAATCTGGCCAGCCAGGATCGTATCGTGCGTGGGCGCATGCCTACGATGGAGGTCATCAACGAGCGCTTTGCGCGTAATCTCCGCCTTGGTTTGTTCAATTTCACCCGGCGTACTGCAGAAATCTCCGTTGGGCCCGTAAAGCTGTTGAAGTATGCGGAATTTGTCCGCAATCTGGTCGTTCCCACCAATCTGAACCTGATGCACGTCAAACCCTTGCGAGGGACGGCGCTGCTGATTTTTGATCCGAATCTCGTTTTTCTCATCATCGACAATTTGTTCGGCGGCGACGGACGGTATCACACGCGAGTCGAAGGTCGTGATTTCACGCAAACCGAGCAGCGCATCATTCGCAATCTGCTCGGGGTGGCGACCGATGAGCTGGAAAAGGCCTGGGCTCCGGTGCATCCCATCAAGTTCGAGTACATCCGTTCTGAAATGAACACGCAGTTCGCCAATGTGGCGACACCGAGCGAAGTGGTGGTGGTAACCACCTTCAACATTGAAATCGGACCGGTCGGCGGCGATTTTCACGTGTGCATGCCCTATGCTATGATTGAGCCGATTCGCGACCAGCTGTACGAAGACATGCATGGCGACCGCATGGAGGTCGACGAGCGCTGGGTCAACTTCCTGAGCAGTCAGGTGCAGTCGACCGAGGTGAAGCTGGTAGCCAATCTGACCGAGGCCGAACTGA
The DNA here is from genome assembly GCA_946478865.1 of uncultured Methylobacillus sp. The sequence continues at coordinate 183,669 of CAMLDO010000002.1, read as the reverse complement.
CGGTGCGCGAGTTGCTGGAAATGAAGATCGGCGACGTGATTTCGCTGGATATTCCGGATTCGATTACCGCACATGTCGAGGGGGTACCCGTACTGGAGTGCGGATATGGCGTCCATAATGGTCAGTACGCGCTCAAGGTCAAAAGATTTCTCGCTGCTGAGGCCGGTCTGGTGTGCTAGACCGCCGCCTCCGGCATCTGTTGCGCAAGCAATTTTTCTTGGGGTAGTTTAGATGGCAGAAGAAGACGCCAGCGCCAACGAGCAGTTCACAGCCGACGATTGGGCGGCAGCGATGGCCGAGCAGGCGGAGGCGGAGGCTTCTGCAAAATCTGCGTCTCCCGCAGGCGAGGATGTCAAACCTGCCGTATTCGGCGACCTCAATGCCGACATTTCCGGCCTTTCTCCCGAAGCCGCCAAGAATCTCGACTTGGTCATGGATATTCCGATCCAGCTTACTGTCGAGCTGGGGCGCACCAAGATGCCGATCCGCAATCTGTTGCAACTGGCTCAGGGTTCCGTCGTGGAACTGAACGAGCTTGCCGGCGAACCGTTGGATGTATTCGTCAACGGCTGCCTGGTTGCCCAGGGTGAGGTCGTGGTGGTCAACGAGAAGTTTGGTATCCGCCTTACCGATATCATCACTCCCTCCGAGCGTATCAAGAAACTCCGATGAGGCTGGCTGTTACCCCGCGGAACGCAAGCGGTTGGGCAAGCCTTGCCTGTCTGTCATTCTCCAGCTATTCCACAGCTGCCTTTGCGGCATCGACTCCGCCATCGCCGGTGGCTATGACCTCCATCATGAGCCTGTTTCAGGTGCTGTTCGGATTGGGGCTGGTCCTGGCTGCGATTGCGGGGACAGCGTGGCTGTTGCGTAAGCTTGCTCCGGGGCAGGTAGCCGCCTCAGGCTCGTTGCGTGTCGTCGGCGGCGTGGCAGTGGGCCCGAAGGAGCGCGTGGTGCTTGTCGATGTGGGAGAGTCGCGTCTGGTGTTGGGCGTGGCCCCAGGGCATATTTCGACCTTGCATACCATGCCCCGTCCTGCAGATGAGCCTGCCTCGATGACTGCCGAATCGCCTACAGGCCCCTTTTATGCACGCCTGAAAGAAATGCTCGAAAAGAAGGGCGTCAAATGAGGCGTAAGTCCTTGTGGCTGGGGTTGCTGCTTTTATTGCCGACTCTCGCGATCGCGGAGACCGGTATTCCCGCGTTTACCAGTACTCCCGCTGCAGGGGGCGGACAAACTTATTCGCTTAGTCTGCAAACGCTGATCCTGCTGACATCGCTGACCTTTTTGCCAGCAGTATTGCTCATGATGACGGCATTCACCCGTATCATCATTGTGTTGTCCCTGCTTCGTCAGGCGCTGGGTACCCTGCAATCACCGCCCAATCAGGTATTGATCGGGCTATCGCTATTTCTGACATTCTTCGTCATGGCGCCGGTCTTCGACCGTATCAACAATGAGGCTTTGCAGCCGTATCTGGCTGACCAGATGAATGTCATGCAAGCGCTGGAAAAAGGTTCCGGCCCCTTGAAGGAATTCATGCTCAAGCAGACGCGGCAGGAAGATCTGGCGCTCTTCGTGAAGCTTTCCAAAACGCCGCCGCTGCAAGGACCTGAGGCGGTACCGCTGAAGGTGCTGGTGCCGGCTTATGTCATCAGCGAGCTCAAGACCGCATTCCAGATCGGTTTCGTGATATTCATTCCTTTCCTCATCATCGATATGGTGGTGGCGAGCGTACTGATGTCCATGGGGATGATGATGCTGTCGCCGGTCACGATCTCCTTTCCGTTCAAGCTGATGCTGTTCGTACTGGTGGATGGCTGGAACCTGATCATCGGTTCCCTGATGCAGAGCTTTTACGTCTAGGGGCGCGCATGACACCGGAATTCGTACTGACTCTTACGCAGCAAGCCCTGGAAATGACCGTGCTCGTTTCGGCGCCCATGCTGGGAGCGGCGCTGATCACAGGCCTGCTGGTCAGCCTGTTCCAGGCCGCCACGCAGATCAACGAAATGACGCTGTCATTCATTCCCAAGCTGCTGGTGCTGGTGCTGGTGCTGGTCTTGGCCGGGCCATGGATGCTGACCATGATGCTCGATTACATGCGCCGGCTGTTCACCGGTATCCCGGGCATGATCGGCTGAGCGCGCGGGGGCGAGGCTTGATCAGCTTCACCGATGCACAGGCCAACGCATGGATGGCCGCTTTCTTCTGGCCGTTCTTCCGCATTCTCGCCCTGGTCGCTACTGCGCCATTTTTCGGCGCGCGTGGCATTCCTGCTTCTACCAAAGTCGGTTTTGCTTTCGTGCTGACCATGCTGGTCTCGCCACTTCTCGAGCCCATGCCCAACGTGGCACCGGCATCAGCCTACGGACTCTATATCGTGGCCCAGCAGTTGATGATCGGTTTTGCGATGGGACTGGCGTTGCGCGTGATTTTCTCGGCCATGGAAATGGCGGGTCACATCATGGGCTTGCAGATGGGGCTCGGCTTTGCCACTTTTTTCGACCCGCAGAACTCCGCCCAAATCCCGGTGATGGGACAGTTCATGGGCATCGTTGCCATGCTGCTGTTTCTTGCCATCAATGGCCATCTGCTGGTCATCAGCGCCCTGGTCGAAAGCTTTCAGGTCATGCCGATCAGCCTGCATCCGCTGGCGAGCGAAGGCTGGAGAACGCTCGCCTTGTGGGGCGGAGAGATTTTCCGCGCTGGCGTATTGATCGCGCTGCCGGTTCTGGCGGTGCTCATGATGGTCAATGTGGCCTTGGCCATTCTTACGCGTGCAGCACCGCAATTGAATATTTTTGCTGTAGGGTTTCCCTTGACGTTGGCGGTCGGCTTCGTGGTAATCTCGGTATCCATGAATTATCTACTGCCCATCTTCAGCTCGATGATCGAAGCGGCAGTCATGACCATGATGAAGATCGCATCCGAAGCGACCCAACCGGCAGCATTCTGAATGACGAAAAGCAATCGCGAGCAGGAAGCCTACAACGCCTATCTTAAATTTCTCGCCGGTAAGGGCGCGACAGCGGAGGATTTGGCGCAGCGCAGCGGCACGCTGCTCCAGTTGTTGCCCAGGCTGGAGGGTTGTTCCATGGATGGCAACGCTTACCGTGAACAGGTCGAGGCGACGCTGGACAATCTTGAGCGTACGGCCTGGCCGGCTTTTCTAACGATCGCTCGCGAGTTCTACTATTTCTGGGCCAGCGATTTCAAGTCGATTGCCGCGATGAATGGCGGCGGCGGATATCGCGTTCGCCAGTTGCCGGACCCCATGCCGTCAGTCGATCTCCCGGCATTGTGGAAAGCGCTCGATCAGGAAAAATTCGAGCTGGCTGAAACATGGCCGCTCAAGGCTTATGTCTCCGCGTTGCGGGACGAAGGCGCGGACAAGTCGGTGGTGGAAACCCGCAGCAAGCTCGTGAAATTACTGCTGCTGCAATTGCGTTCGGCGGCGGTGAAGGACAATCATCATTATCGCGTAGCCGTCGATGCGACCCTGCCTTACTTCGCGCTGCGGGAGACGAGAGTCCTGTTCCTGATCGTCGTGCGCGATTTCTACTATTTCTGGATAGGCGATCCGGACGCCGCCTCCCATGTCACGCTGGACATCCGGCAAACGGGTACTTAAAGCGCTTCTTCAATCCGCTCGCACAGGGTTTTCAATATCTTGATGCGAGCGTGGTTCTTGTCGTTCGCCTCTACCAGGATCCACGGCGCAATATTCGTGCTGGTACGGTCCACCATGTCGCAGACCGCGGCCTCATAAGCATCCCATTTCTTACGGTTGCGCCAGTCATCCTTGGTGATCTTGAAGCGCTTGTAAGGCGTGTTCTGGCGCTCCTCGAAGCGCTTCAATTGTTCGTCCTGGGTGATTTGCAGCCAGAATTTCACGACGATATAGTTCTGCCTGACGAGTTGCGCCTCGAAGTCATTGATTTCGCTATAAGCGCGCATCCAGTCGTATTCGCTGCAAAAGCCCTCGACACGTTCGACCAGCACTCTTCCATACCAGGAGCGGTCGAAAATCGTCAGATTGCCGTGACGAGGAATATGTCGCCAGAAGCGCCATAGGTAGGGTTGGGCGCGTTCTTCTTCGGTGGGCGCTGAAACCGGTACGATCCGGTAGATGCGGGCATCGATGGCCTGTGTGATACGGCGGATCGCACCGCCTTTTCCTGCGGCGTCCGGGCCTTCGAAAACGCAAATAATGCCGCGTTTCCTGAAATCCGGCTGGCGCGTAAGCTTGTTGAGCTTGCCCTGAAAGCGCTCCAGCTTTTCCCCGTAAGTCTCGTCATCCAGTTTCAAGTCGAGATCGAGCCGGGAAAGCAGGCTGGTCTGGTCGATGGCTTTAAGAAGCGGGGGAGCGTTCAGCTCGTGTGGAATTTTTTCCGGATGATCAAGCCTGTCGCGTATCGCGCTCAGGATGTGTTGCCCCACCGTCAGATTGCGATAACTGGCATCGAAACCCTCGACGATGATCCAGGGCGCTCCAGCCGAGCTTGTTTCCCGCAACACCTGTTCGGACACGCGCCTGAGTTCGTCGTAATGCTTCAGATGCTTTTTCTCGTGTGCCGTCACGCGCCAGCTTGTTTTCGGATCGCTTTCCAGCTTCTCGATCCGGGCCTTCTGCATGTCTTTGGAGAGGTGGAACCAGAATTTCAGCACCAGAGCGCCTTCGTCAACCAGCATGCGCTCAAGTCGAACGATCTCGTCCATGGTTTCCACGAGAGCATCGTTCCCGATTTCGTCATAGGCGCGTCGCAGAATGGGCTCGCTATACCACGAGCCGAAGTGGATGCCGATTTTCCCCTTGGGCGGCAAGGCACGCCAATACCGCCACATTGCCGGACGATCGGATTCTTCGTCGGAAGGCTCGCCGAAAGCATGGGTGTCGATATGGCGCGGATCCATCCACTCGTTGAGCTTGTTGACGGTCTCCCCCTTGCCCGCGCCATCTACGCCGCCGATCAGAATGAGAACGGGAAACTGGCTCGATTGGAGCAAATCGAGCTGTGCTTCTAGCAGGGCTTCGCGCAAGACGGGCACCTGCGTGCGGTATGTTTCCTTGTCGACCTGGTGGCCGAGCTCGGCGGATTCAAACATATAAGCCTCCTGATTCCCAAGGATGGAGGATGAAGGCAAGAAAGTAAAGATGAGGCCTTTTGGCACCAAAATAATGCGTTGCACTATGTGTGGCACATTTATGGTGCAATAATTTTCTTCGTACTCTTTCTGATTCCATTTCGAAACAAACACTTGCCTGATTGGCTTAAATATTGCTTTTTCAAGCCGATTTTAATAACTGACGGAGGAGACAATGGAGGCTTTTCAGTCCGCGAGCGATGTTTTGTTCGTATTATTAGGCGCCATTATGGTGCTTGCGATGCATGCGGGGTTCGCATTTCTTGAGGTTGGCACCGTTCGGCGCAAGAATCAGGTGAATGCGCTGGTGAAGATCATGGTGGATTTTTCGGTTTCTACCATTGCCTATTTTTTCATCGGCTATGGCATCGCTTATGGTGTCAGCTTCCTCAACGGAGCGGAAGTACTGGCCGCCAAGAACGGGTATGAACTGGTCAAGTTCTTCTTCCTGCTTACTTTTGCTGCGGCCATTCCGGCCATCATTTCCGGCGGCATCGCCGAGCGCGCCAGATTCAATCCGCAAATGGCGGCCACCTTCGCACTGGTCGGCCTCGTGTATCCCTTCTTCGAGGGCATTGCCTGGAACGGTCATTTCGGACTGCAGGACTGGCTGAATGCGACCTTCGGCGCCAAATTCCACGACTTTGCCGGCTCTGTGGTCGTCCATGCGATGGGAGGCTGGATCGCGCTGGGTGCGGTTATCCTGCTGGGCGCGCGCAATGGCCGTTATGCCAAGGATGGACGTCTGCATGCTTTCCCGCCCTCCAATATTCCTTTTCTTGCGCTTGGCGCATGGATTCTGACCGTAGGGTGGTTCGGCTTTAACGTGATGTCCGCCCAGACACTGCAGGCGGTGACTGGCCTGGTCGCACTGAATTCCCTCATGGCGCTGGTCGGCGGTACGCTGGCCGCATTCATTCTGGGCAAGAATGACCCCGGTTTCGTACATAACGGCCCGCTGGCCGGTCTCGTGGCGGTGTGTGCGGGTTCGGACGTGATGCATCCGCTCGGCGCCTTGGCAACGGGTGCGGTCGCTGGCGGGCTCTTCGTGTGGGCGTTTACCTTGACGCAGAATCGCTGGAAGATCGACGACGTGCTGGGCGTGTGGCCGCTGCATGGGCTATGCGGCGCCTGGGGCGGAATCGCCGCCGGCATTTTCGGCGCGAAGGCACTGGGCGGCATGGGCGGGGTAAGCTTCGTGTCCCAGTTGCTCGGTACGCTGGCGGGGGTGAGCATTGCGCTGTTGGCCGGGTTTGTCGTGTACGGTCTGCTGAAAGCTGTGGTGGGTATCCGCCTCGACGCCGAGGATGAATTCAACGGTGCCGACCTGTCCATCCACAAAATCACGGCGACGCCCGAATCGGAAGAGTAGTCGCGGCTGTGAGTGATCGAAATAAATAAAATCTGTTAGATGGGGAATTAAAGTCTGTCGGAGCGATGTAAAAAAATGGCTCGGTTATTCGGGCCATTTTTATATCTTCAATCGGACACCACAGCTGCGAGTGTGACCCAGGTTAAATACTTGATCGTTGGCACATCATTTTATGCTAATTTCTGTACCAACTGGTTGGTATGGTGTATCTTAGCTTATGAATTGAGTTTTACCAGTTGAGGTTGATTCAACTTAATGAACAAATCTAATTCTTCCCGAGATAATCTGATTTCGATCGCTAGAAATTTGATCAGCGAGCGTGGGTTTTCAGCGATGTCAGTCTCAACCGTATGTGCTGCTGCGAATGTTACTAAAGGCAGTTTTTTCCATCATTTCAGCAGCAAGGATGAGCTTGGCGCAGTTGTGCTCGATAAATTCTGGGCGGATGTTAAAGATAACCATAATCGCGCTGGATACCAAAAGGCTTCGAATCCCATTGAGGCTTTGGATGGTTACATAGAACATGCAATAGAATCGTATGAGGATCCTGCATTCAGAGGTTGTTTGTTAGCTGTCTTCACTACAGAACTCAAAGACACACATCCGGACCTCTATGATCGATCAGTACCTTACTTCATGGAATGGAAATCCGAAGTTGAGGGGCTTTTAAAAGAGGCAGCAATTTATTGCCGCCCTAATGAGGCATTTGATGCCAGGGTATGGGCGGAGTTATATGTTTCAACTGTTGAGGGGGTATTAATTCTCTCTAAGGCACAGCAGGAACTGAGCGTGATTGGCCGAGTGCTAAGGCTTTTCCGAGAGCAGCTGAAACGCGCTCTTGCCTTAGCAAATTAGCCGTGCCGCAAAAGAACTCTATCCATCTACAGGCTCAGTAGGTGCTGGCAATATTAATTGATAAAACGCCAAATCCAGCCATCGCCCGAATTTGAAACCTGCTTGGATGATGGTTCCAGCATATATAAAGCCGGCCTTTACATGCATGGCAATGCTGGCTTGATTTGATGCATCGATACCCCCTACCAGCACATGAATACCTTGGCGCTCTGCTTGCTTAATTAATTCCTGCAATAACAAGACACCTAATCCTTGACCACGATGGGCATGGTGCACGTAGATAGAGTGCTCCACGGTGTATTTATAAGCGGGCCATGCTCGGAATGTTCCGTAGCTTGCAAATCCAAGCAATTTGCCAGAGGCTGATTCCAGCCCAATAATGGGGTAGAGCCTATCTTCCTTTGCCCTGAACCAATCAACCATACTTTCGAGAGATCTAGCCTTGTAGTCATAGATGGCTGTCGAATTCTCGATTGCTTCATTCAATATCGCCAAGATGTCCTTGGCATGTCGCTCGAACCTGCAATTCACTATCCTCATTCCGGCCTCCTTCGGGATTACCTAATTCTCCATAAATCGTATTGACAACTGTTAGGAAGAGCATACCATACCAACTGGTATCCATACCGATTGGTATGTAGATCAAAATGGATGGCTGCAGTATTACTTTTTGGTCTGTTCTACGTGAGTTTTAAATGTCTCAGCCGGGTTTATTTGCTGTGATGAATTTGGCATTGCGGCGAGATGCCTAGATGACAGTGTGACATCTATGTCTCATGAACTTGACATTAAGGCGATTGAAAGTCGAAGAAATGTTCGTATTTTCAAGTAAATAGTATCTATGGCCCAAGAGTTGCTATGGCTCTGCAAATGCTAGCCGACCCTAATAAAAGGCAGTCCGCGAGCACAAAGTCATACGAGCAACAAAACGTAGATACGAAGGGAAATGCGTATGGGCGGTGAGGTTAAAAAAGCAGGCCGAATTCTTCCGGCGCCGGAAAATTTTGTGGATCGCGACTTGGCAGTCGACATCACATCCAAAGGGCTGGACGAGTCGCGGCGTGGGTTTCTTCTCAAGAGCTTTGCTGCTGCCAGCGCCGCAATGGTAAGCACCCATGCAGTGGCCGGTAGATTAGATAAGGCTATTGGCAAGGGCGATTCCAACATATTGTCTTTGCCCGAACATTCAACCACCTTAGGCAAGCCGGTTGTTACCAATCCATATGGCATGCCCTCCAAATATGAAGCAAACCTCCAGCGGAGGGAGTCTCCGGGGTTGACCCGGGTATCAGCAGCTTCAGTTTCATTTGCTCCTTTGCAAGGACTATTCGGAATCATCACCCCCAGCGGCTTGCATTTCGAGCGCCATCACCAAGGATGGCAAGACATTGACCCAAGCACGCATCGTTTCATGATCAACGGTCTCGTGAAGAATCCGAAGGTTTACACGATGGATGATTTGATGCGACTACCTTCGGTATCCCGCATGCATTTCATCGAGTGTGGCGCCAACACTGCGATGGAGTGGGGGAATGTGGCTGTTCCTACTGTTCAATATACCCATGGCATGTTGAGCTGTAGCGAGTTTACCGGCGTGCCACTGTCGATCCTGCTGGAGGATTGTGGCTACGACAAAAAGAACGGGAAATTTGTTTTGGCTGAGGGCGGTGATGGTTCCAGCATGACAAGAACGATTTCCATTGAGCGTGCGCTTGATGATGTTCTGGTGGTTTGGGGCATGAATGGCGAAATGTTAAGGCCCGAGAACGGGTATCCATTGCGATTGGTAGTTCCTGGTGTACAGGGTGTGTCATCGGTCAAATGGTTGCGTCGAATTGAGGTAGGTGACCAGCCATATGGAGCAAAGGACGAATCCATTCATTACATCGACGCAATGCCGGGTGGAATGTATCGCCAATATACGTCGGTTCAAGAATGTAAATCTGTCATTACTACGCCTTCAGGTGGTCAAGTGCTTGTCGAACAGGGGTTCTTCAATATCTCTGGTTTGGCTTGGTCAGGGCGAGGCAAGATCAAACGGGTAGATGTTTCTGTCGACGGGGGGCGAAATTGGAGAACAGCCCGTCTTGAATCGCCGGTGCTGCCGAAATGCCTTACACGATTCAATATCGACTGGGTTTGGGATGGCAGCCCGGCAATTCTGCAATCCAGGGCGATTGATGAAACGGGCTATGTGCAACCCAAGATCAATGAATTGCGTGAGGTGCGAGGGACAAAGTCGATCTATCACAATAATGCCATCCAGTCTTGGAAGGTTGCTGAGTCTGGGGAGCTGAGCAATGTCCAAGCTTACTAATGTTGTGATAGCCGGTTATGTGCTGTGCCTCATGTCCGGTATTGCATATGCAGAAGGCCATCCAAATATCGGCCGCTCCGCGACAGAGAGCGAAATTGCAGCGTGGGATATTGATGTGCGTCCCGACTTCAAGGGGTTGCCTGTAGGTTCGGGCAGCGTTGGACGTGGACAGGAAATATGGGAAAGCCGGTGTGCTTCCTGTCATGGAGTTTTTGGCGAGTCCAATGAGGTTTTTACCCCGTTAATTGGCGGGACCACAAAAGAAGACATTCTCTCGGGGCGTGTTGCTGCCCTGGCTAACAACAAGCAGCCTCAGCGAACAACCATCATGAAGGTCCCGACTGTTTCAACGCTTTGGGATTATATCCATCGTGCAATGCCCTGGAATGCACCCAAGTCCCTTTCCAATGATGACGTTTTTGCCGTAGTCGCATATCTCCTGAGCCTTGCCGAAATTGTTCCTGAGGATTTCGTACTGAGCGATAAGAACATCGCCGAAGTACAGAAGCGCATGCCCAATCGGAATGGGATGACACGTGATCATGGGATGTGGGAAGTGAATGGGAAGCCTGACGTAAAGAGCGTTGCTTGCATGAAAGATTGCAATTCACAGATGCAAATTCGCTCTTCTTTGCCTGAGGTTTCCAAAAGCGCTCACGGGAATCTGAAGGATCAGAACCGAACTTATGGTCCGGTTCGGGGTGCCGATACTCCAGATCCGTCAAAAAAGACCAGCAATGTCTCTCAAGCTACCCCTGATTCAGAGGCAGTGTCTGCAGTCAATCAACAAATGCAGAATTTGGCACGAAAGAGTAATTGCCTCTCATGCCATGGATTGCAAAGCAAATTGGTTGGCCCAGGGTTCAGCGAAATTTCTTCTAGATACAAGACTGATCCAACTGCGTTGGGCCGACTTGTAGAGAAGGTTAAAAGTGGTGGCAGCGGTAATTGGGGAAGTGCTGCTATGCCTTCACAAAAGCATTTGGCTGAAACAGATATCCAGTCATTAGTGACGTGGATTCTGGCAGGGGCCAAGTAGTACTTGAGCTTAATTTAAAGAGCAAATAGCGAAAGGGGTATCAGATGGATCAGGCAAGAAGAGATGTATTAAAGATGTCAGCTGTTCTCGGGTTGAGCGTATTGGGAGGAGTCTTCGGCTCGCTGAATGCGGTAGCAGCTGAGTGGTCTGCAAAAAATTTTGAAGCTAAGGGCCTTGATAACGCGCTAAAGGAGTTGGGTATCGACCACTACACAATGAGCAATGACGTATCCGTTATTAGCGCGGAGATCGCCGAAAACGGTGCGGTTGTGCCTGTGTCAGTTGCTAGTGCAATCCCTAATACCGATTACATCGCAATCCTGGTCGAGAAGAATCCCAATCCATTGTCGATCGCCTTTACTGTCCCGGCAGGGACAGAAGCTGCATTTACCACTCGCGTCAAGATGGGCGAAACCTCCAAGGTTTATGCGTTGGCGAAGGCTGATGGTAAGTGGTTCGCCTCCAGCAAAGAGGTAAAAGTGACTCTGGGCGGATGTGGTGGTTAATTCCATGCGTCATCCATCGTCTACATTTTTAACAGAAATTGATTAGGGGTTTGTAATGGCTGAGCCAATGCGTATTAGAGCTAAATTGAACGGCGACATCGTGGAGGTGAAGGTTTTGATTCGCCACGACATGGAGACTGGTCTGAGAAAGGACCCATCGGGTAAGCCCATTCCGGCACATTTCATCAAGATACTGACTGCCAAGTGCAATGAGAAAACAGTGCTGGAGACAGTGATGGGTATCGCGGTTTCCAAGGATCCATTTCTTTCCTTCAAGTTCAAGGGAGGGGCTGTGGGCGACAAGGTGACTGTGACTTGGGTAGATAACTCAGGTGATACGCGAACCGATGAGGCCACCGTTTCATAAATTCATGAGCATCTGCAAGGAGCATTTGAGATGAGACGGATTAATCAATGGGCGGTAATGGCAATTCTGATGTTGTTTGCTGTACGAGTTGCGGCAGCAAACTCCTCAACAGATGAAATCGCCAAATACCGTGAGTTGCTTTCCGATGGAAATCCAGCGGAGCTCTGGGAAATGCGTGGTGAGGAGCTGTGGAAGAAAAAGACCGGCCCGGCGAATGTGTCCCTGGAGCTCTGTGATCTTGGCAAAGGCCCAGGGGTGGTTAAGGGGGCATATGTCGAACTTCCGAAGTATTTCAAGGATGTGGATAAGGTAATGGATTTGGAGCAGCGCTTGGTCCATTGCCGGACCACCTTGCAAAAGCTAACCCAAGAGGAAGCACTGGCTGTGCCATTTGGCTCTACTAGCCAGCCTTCTGACATTGAAGCCCTCGTTGCTTACATTACTTCGGCTTCAAGGGGCATGAAGATATCTGTTTCCACGGAGCACCCTAAAGAGAAACAAGCTTACGAACTAGGCAAACAGTTTTTCTTTTATAGGGCGGGAACACACGACTTTGCTTGTGCTACCTGTCACTCCCAGGATCAAAAACGCATCAGGTTGCAAGAGTTACCTAACCTGCTGAACAAGGTCGATGCGCAAAAGACCTACGGTACCTGGCCTGCATATCGTGTATCTCAAGGTGAAGTACGAAGCATGCAACATAGGCTTAGCGACTGCCTCCGTCAACAGCGATTTCCTGTAGCTCAATATGCTTCAGACACCATCACAGCCTTGATTATGTTCATGGCCAAAAACGCCGATGGTGGTTTGTATGACGCACCAGCGCTTAAGCGATAAGGGGTAGCTCATGACGAAAATATTTCTTAGATATCTGTGTGGATTGCTGATGGCTGGATTAATAGCGCCAGCTTTCAGCGATGAAACAAAAGATAGTCTGCTGAGCCATTTAAAAGCTGACTTCAAGGCAAAGGGGCCGGTGACGATGGAGCGCTTCTTGGGGCCGGACGAAGTGCAAAAGATATGCAGCCGCTACCCCCTACGGCTCACAGCTCAGGAAGAGAAGCTTATTACTTCCAGTCAGTTCAACACGGTGCAATACCCCGCAGACCATCAATACATAGGAGATTGGAAAGAGGGGGAAAAAATCGCACAAAACGGTCGGGGTTTGCAGTCTTCTGATGTGGTCAAAGGGCCCAATGGAGGCAATTGCTACGCCTGCCATCAACTTTCAAAAGACGAAATCGCTTTCGGCAATCTCGGGCCGTCACTTTACCAATATGGCAAGTTGCGTGGTGCTGGTGAGGAGGTCGTCAAATATACCTGGGCAAAAATATTCAATGCTCAAGCCTTCAACGCTTGTTCCAACATGCCCCGATTCGGTCACTCCGGAATCCTGACCGAGCAGCAGATACGAGATGTAATGGGGTTGTTATTCGATCCCACATCTCCGGTTAACCAATGACGCATTAGAAAAGAGCAATCGCAAATGTCACTTAGCCGTCGTCACTTCATTCAACTTATGGGCGCAGCAGCCATGAGCGGGATGATGCTTAAAAATAAAAGCGTATTAGCTGGGAATGCCATTGATCAATTTTATGATGTTCCCAAATTTGGCAATGTGCACCTCCTTCATTTCACGGATTGTCACGCGCAGCTTAGGCCCATTTATTTCCGTGAACCCAATGTCAATTTAGGCATAGGTAAGGCAATTGGGCGCCCACCTCATTTAGTTGGGGACCATTTGCTCAAGTACTTTGGAATTCCTCCCGGTACGTCTGAAGCGTATGCCTTTTCAAGCCTAAATTTTGAGCAGGCCGCTCAGGTCTACGGAAAGGTCGGTGGCTTTTCCCATCTGGCGACATTGATCAAGAGATTAAAGGCAACACGAGCGAATGCTCTCCTGTTGGATGGCGGTGACACATGGCAAGGGTCAGCTACAGCTTTATGGACCCAGGGGCAGGATATGGTGGACGCGTGTCTCGAGTTGGGGGTCAATGTGATGACCGCTCATTGGGAGATGACGTTAGGGGATAAGCGGGTCAAGGAGATTGTTGAAAAGGACTTCAAGAATCGAATTGATTTCGTTGCACAGAATATCAAGACGACAGATTTCGGTGATCAGGTTTTCCCCCCATATGTCATTAAGGAGCTAAACCAGGTTCCCGTCGCCATCATTGGCCAAGCTTTTCCTTATACCCCGGTAGCAAACCCTCGTTACCTTGTGCCGGAATGGACATTCGGTATTCAAGAGGAAAACTTGCAAGCCATAGTAGATGAGGCAAGAGCAAAAGGTGCTCAAGCCGTAATCCTGCTTTCCCATAACGGCATGGATGTTGATATCAAGCTTGCATCTCGTGTCCGTGGCATAGATGCCATTCTCGGCGGCCATACCCATGATGGTGTCCCTCAGCCGGTCATTGTCGATAACGCCGGCGGCAAAACCTTGGTTACCAACGCTGGCAGTAACGGTAAGTTTCTCGCTGTACTCGATCTCGATGTAGGTAAGGGAGGGGTCCGAGATTACAACTATCGCCTTTTACCTGTGTTCTCCAATCTCTTGCCCCCTGATCCCCAAATGGATCAGTTGATCACCCGTATTCGTCAGCCATTTGAAAGTAGATTGAATGAAAAACTGGCGACTACAGAGGGCACGCTTTATCGCCGCGGTAATTTCAATGGGACCTTTGATCAGCTCATCGTTAATGCTCTGCTAGAAGTCAAAGATGCAGAGATTGCATTTTCTCCTGGCTTTAGATGGGGAACATCATTGTTGCCTAACGAAGAAATTCGAATGGAGCATTTGATGGATCAAACAGCCACGACCTACTCCTATTCGACATTAACCGAAATGACAGGCGGCATGATCAAAACAGTCATGGAGGATGTGGCTGACAATCTCTTCAACCCTGATCCTTATTACCAGCAAGGTGGAGATATGGTGCGTGTCGGAGGGATGACATATGCCATAGATCCCAATGAGTCGATCGGGCGGCGGATTCAGGACATGCGTTTGAATGGCGTTCCAATTGAAGCATCCAAAAAGTACAAGGTTGCTGGTTGGGCGCCAGTGGCAGAAGGAGCAAGTGGTGCCCCCGTATGGGATGTGGTTGCAGCTTGGATGAAAGACAAGAAAACAGTACCGCATCTGAAGTTGAATACGCCCCGATTGATCGGGATGGATTCGAATACTGGGTTATCCAATTAAGGAGGTCGTTGTGAAGAGGTTCTTGGAATTCGTTTTGGTTGCGCTACTTGCTGCACCTGTGGCGGTTTTTGCCGAAGAGGCTAGTTACACCGTCAAGTTAATGACACCTGAAACTGCGTTGAGGGCTGCCCAGGCAGGGTTAATGGAGTGTAGAAAACTAGGCTATCAAGTCACGATTGTAGTTGTTGATCGGTCCGGTCAGACGCAAGTCATGCTACGGGATCGTTTTGCTGGAGCTCATACGATTGATTCAGCGACGAACAAAGCCTGGACAGCAGCAAGTTTTAAATCGAATACCTCATCGATTGCTGAGAATACACAGAGTGGAAAAGAGTCGAGCGGCATCCGACATGTGCCAAAAGTTTTGGCAATTGGAGGAGGGATGACTGTAGAGGCGGGTGGAAGCCTTTACGGCGCTGTCGGAGTATCCGGGGCACCAAACGGTGACGCTGATGACAAATGTGCTCATGTCGCAATCAGATCAATAGCAGAAGATCTCGAGCTGTAAGTGGATAGCGTGCTTACCTGCGCTAGGTAAGTGAAGTCGAACAGAACAATTTACTGATTCAAGAATAAAGAAATATGGAGAGCGATCATGCTTGAATCATATGAAGTTAGTAAAAATTTGATGGATTTTTTGGATTCACTGCCAGAGCCACGATTGGTGCTCAGCAAGGATTACAAGATTATCCATTCGAATCTTGCCTACCAAAAAATCTTTGGTGATGGGAAGCCGATGCAGGGCAAGCATTGCTATGAGGTATCACATCATTATTTGAAGCCCTGCGATCAGCAGGGCGAAGCTTGCCCACTTAAAGAAGCTCGAGAGACAAAATCGACGCACAGGGTTTTTCATCTTCATCACACCCCGCGTGGCCGCGAACATGTCGACGTCGAACTCACGCCAATACTTGGCGAGGACGGTGAGCCCGCTTTCTATATTGAAACGCTTCGCAAGCAAAATCATATCTCTGCTCTACCCAGTACTGATGATGCTGTAGGGAAGAGCCAAGCATTTGTGCATATGTTGGGTTTAATTGAGCGGGTGGCGCCTAGCGATACCCCTGCACTTCTTTTGGGTGAGTCGGGAACTGGCAAAGAGGTTATTGCTCATGTACTGCACAAGAAGAGCAAAAGAAGTAATGCGGGATTTGTAATTGTCGATTGTTCCGGGCTCACTGAAACGCTATTCGAAAGTGAGTTATTTGGTCATGAAAAAGGGTCATTTACTGGAGCCTACAGTGATAAAAAAGGCTTGGTGGAAATGGCTAATGGTGGAACGCTTTTCCTGGACGAGGTTGGTGAAATTCCTCTGAGTCAGCAAGTGAAGTTGTTGCGATTGATAGAGACCAGCACGTACAGAAAGGTAGGAGGAATCGATGTCTTGCGAACAAACTTCCGGCTGATTTGTGCGACGCATCGGAACCTGAAAAAAATGGTTGAAGAGGGTAGCTTCCGCCAAGATTTGTATTTTCGGATTAATGCTTTCCCCATTTATATGCCAGCCTTAAGGGAAAGGAAGGAAGACATTTGTATCCTGGCTGAATCGTTATTGCATCGTTTGTCACCTACTCGTAAGTTTGAGTTGACTGAAGAAGCAAGGCAGTTCCTTACAAACTATACCTTTCCTGGAAATATTAGAGAGCTCCGAAACATGTTGGAACGCGCGATGCTATTGGCCGATACCGAGAAAATACATAAAAGGCATTTGCTCGATGAGTTTCAGATGGAGGGACTGGGTTGTATTAATAATGCCAATTCAAATAACTTCTTTAATGGAGAAATCATCCCATTGCACGATCTGGAGTCAAGATATCTGCAATGGGTCATCAGTGAAAGCAATGAAAACAAAAAAACTCTGGCAGCCAAGCTTGGACTAACGTCACGTACCTTTTATCGAAAAATTAGAGAAATTAAAGAAGAAAGCTTCTAGGTTGAATATAGCTTCTAGTCTTCTCGCAACTCTTACTTAACCCTCCTTTCTCCCTCTCAATGCATTCTTGATATCAGATATCAAGAATGCATTTCTTTCCATTCTTCCTTTGCCATTTTTGGCACTTCACTTTTATACGTAATTGCTCGTATGACAAATAGGTCACAACTAATTAAGTTAAATTCTATTTAAAACTAATCTTATTTATAAAAAACAATAAATTAGTAAATATGGCAAAGTCTTTGCTATGAGGTGAATGTGGGAATTTGCCATTCCTTCGATGTGTATCTGATTGATATACGTGATCAGAAATTGGCAAAGTTAATAAATCAAATTAGTTCTGATTTAAGTACGTAATTTCCAATTTATGAGGAGAAATCATGTCACAAGAGTCCGTGAAAAAAGCATTGTCTGATTTGATTGGAGCTATTAATGGCAATCCGGGAGCGGCTAAGGTGGTATTCAGGGCCGCGACAAAGTTGCAGCAGGACGTGCAGTGTGTAGCCAATGTGCGCGACTTCCCACCGATGGTCATCGATGAGCCTCCAGAGTTGGGAGGAGGGGATTCAGGTATGAATCCGGTTGAGCTCGTTCTTGTTGCATTGGGTACTTGCCAAGAAATTATGTTCTCAGCTTACGCATCCTTTATGGGCATCAAGCTGGATGAGTGTTCGGTGGATGTGAAGGGCTATTTGGATGTTCGCGGCCTCCTCGGTTTGGATGCCTCTGTCCCACCTGGTTACCAACATCTTTCCTACGAAACCAAAATTGTCAGCTCTGCTAGTGATGAAGAGGTGCGCAAGCTGATTGAAACCGTAGAGAGCCATTGCCCCGTTATGGACATTCTTGCTCGTGCTCAGAACATCTCTGGCCGCGCTGTAGTGAATGGCAAGGAACTTCACAGTTTTACAACGATGGGTAAAGAGCTTGAGGCGGCTTGAAGCAGCTCATTCACTAATTGAATTTGGGAGTATTAAATGAAAAAAATTCTAGGGGGCCTTGCTTGTTTGGCAATTGGAATTCCAACTGCAAACGCAGCAAATTATGGTACGGATTTGAATAACACAATGCTACCTGCTACCGGTGGTATGGGTGGCGCAAGCGTGGCACGCACGATTGAGGGAGCTGCAGCTGTATTTGGCAATCCCGCTACCCTCACAGAGTATAACGAAGGTACAACGGTTTCCTTTGGTGCTACCTATTATCGCCCCGATGTACATGTGAAGCATAACGGCGGTGATACAGGGGTAGCCTGGTCCAGCCGTTCAAATGCTGACCAGTACCTCGTGCCCACCGTGGCAATCACTCAAGCATTTAGCCCGAACCTTGTTGCAGGTATCGGTTTAACTGCTCAGTCGGGGATCGGTTCTGATTTCCGAGATGTGAACGGTAGCCTGGATCCTAATTCCGAACTGTTGGTGTTTAACGCTAATGCTGGCCTTGGCTACAAGGTTACTGAGAATCTATCTCTCGGTGCGATGGCCACGCTCGCAAATGGCTTTCTGCAGATGTCTCTGTCTTCCGCAACTGCGTCTACTCATGGATTCGGATTTAGGGGAACAGTCGGTGCCAAGTACCAAGCTGGGGCCACTAGCTTTGGTGCTTACTATCGAAGCCCTCTCAAAATTGAATACGATAGGTTTGTAGACAATGGTGCTCCAATTGGCCCCGGCAAGGGAAGGTTCTGGTCGGTTGATGTTGAGCAACCTCAAGAATTTGCGGTAGGGATCTCCAACAACAGCCTGCTGGGCGGTAACTTACTCATCAGCGCGGACATTATCTATAAGGACTGGTCCAGCGCTGACCTTTATGAAGATATTTATCGCGATCAGACCGTGTACGCGATGGGTGCGCAATTAACGACTGGGGCTGCTAAGTGGCGCGTAGGCTATAGCTATGCTCGAGATCCTATCAAACGTAGCGTAGGTTCGAGCATCGCCGGGGTACCGTCTTTTGCTTATAACGGCGCGACTGTCCCCTTAACCCCATCGGTTGTTCAATATTTCCAAGCAACTAATGCCGAGGCAATTTGGGAGCATCAAGTTTCTGCAGGCTTCGGCTATCAACTCACCGACAAAATCTCCTTTGACTCCCATGCGGCTTTCGCCTTGGAAAACAAGGACGATATTGGCAACTCACGTGTTAACGCCAGTACTTGGCAGTTGGGTGCTGGGCTGACATGGAGCTTCAAATAGGGGTTAGCAAAAATGGAAATCCTGACAACTCAACAATTAGTGGCAATTGCTAAATTGGAAATTTCAGAGGCCGATGTACATCAGGTTTCAGAAATTATTAAGCAAACATCTCCAATGCTGATCGATGTGCGTGAGCCCGAAGAGTTTTCTCAGGGGCATTTGGAGGGGGCCATCAATGTTCCTCGAGGTGTATTGGAGTTTAAAACCGACCCTATGAATCCTGGGGGCAACCCTGCGTTGTTCGATCGATCATCAAAAATGATCGTGTATTGCAAGTCTGGCGCCAGAAGCGCACTTGCAGCTCAAAGCCTCAGGACCCTTGGCTATCAAACAGTAACTTCGATGTCAGGAGGATTCGAGGCATGGAAGGGTGCTGGGTACAAGGTAGTAATTGATTAATAGCTTTAGGAGGAGCCTCAAATTAGCTCCTCCTAAAGTCTGAATTGGAATTTAAAGAGGTGACAGAAATGACATATCCCGTCGATTGCTTGTATCACAAAGAACATACCTGGTTGCTGATGAAGTCGGATGACGAGGCACTTATTGGCATTACGTTTTTTGCCCAAGATACCTTGGGAGATATCGTCGAACTCGGCGCCCCACCTCAAGGAAGCATGATTAGCGGAGGAGTCTCATGCGGCACGGTGGAATCTAGGAAAACTGTATCTGACCTGATTGCTCCGGCAAGCGGAGTAGTCGTTGAACTGAATACCAGTCTTAAAGCTGAGCCATTTAACTTGAATGATGATCCTTACGGTAAAGGTTGGATCGCTCGGATCCGGTTATCTAATCCCACTGAAATAGCTCAGTTGATGAGTTCAGACCAGTATCGCAAAAGTATTGGTGAATAACTCAGTGGGTAAATTGCCTGGATTGTAATCATGGCAAAGCATGAAAATCAGTACCCAGTTCTGATACGCGAATTAGGCATTTCTAGGTATGCCAATATTTGGTCAGCCATGAAGGAATTCACTACCGCTCGAGGTAGTGAAACTCCTGATGAGTTTTGGGTTACAGAGCATTTCCCTGTTTATACGGTTGGGTTGAATGGTAGAAATATATGCCCACCAACACGGCAGGATATTCCCTTGGTCGCTACAGATCGTGGCGGCAACATCACTTATCACGGTCCTGGGCAATTAGTCCTTTACCTTCTCCTTGATCTTAGTCGACTGAATATTGGCGTAAAAGAGCTTACCAATCAGATCGAATGCTCAGTATTGGATGTGCTAAGCGGATTTCATATACAAGGGGAGTTGCTCCCTGATGCTCCTGGCGTTTACGTGAATCGCGAAAAAATAGCTTCACTAGGGCTGCGGTTAAGAAATGGCTTTTGTTATCACGGAATTAGCTTAAACGTGGATATGGATTTGTCCCCATTTTGCGATATTGATCCTTGTGGTTACAAAGGCTTGGTGATGACTCAACTAAAAAGTTTAGGGGTGGATGCCTCCATGGCTGAAATTGCTCATCTATTGGTTTCGAATGTATCAAGCAGGATTTATGCAGGGCAAGGAGGAGCTAATGAACACCTCTACGCCGCTTAAGGAAAAGGGAGCAGAAAAGACGGCGCGTATACCGATCAAGGTCGTGCCGGTTGATCCATTGCATAAGCCTGAATGGATACGCATGCAAATACCGCATGGGCCAGGATATCGAGAGATCAAAAGGACTCTTCGAGAAAATAATCTTCACACGGTTTGCGAAGAGGCCTCATGCCCGAATATCGGTGAGTGCTTTAGCCGTGGTACGGCCACATTCATGATCTTGGGCGATATGTGTACGCGCCGGTGCCCCTTTTGCGATGTGGCTCATGGGCGGCCACTACCGCCAGATATTGAAGAGCCTTCAAATTTGGCTCGCACTATCGGATTGATGAATCTTCGATATGCCGTCATCACGAGTGTCGATAGGGACGATCTTCGAGACGGTGGCGCTCAACATTTCGTCAACTGTATAGATGCAGTGCGTAAGTCTTCTCCGGCCACGAAGATTGAAACTTTGGTTCCTGACTTCAGGGGCCGATTAGCGAAAGCCATACACATCCTAGGCAAGTCATTACCTGACGTGCTGAATCACAACCTTGAGACCGTACCTCGTTTGTACAAACAGGTGAGGCCGGGGGCAGACTATCAGCACTCATTGCTTCTCCTTAAAGAGTTCAAAGCCTTATATCCCGAAGTGAAAACTAAGTCAGGCTTGATGGTTGGTGTTGGTGAAACGGATGAAGAGGTTTTGCAAGTAATGCGAGATCTGAGAGGTAGCGGAGTAGAAATGCTCACGATCGGACAGTATTTGCAGCCCTCATCAGGACATCTACCGGTTGCACGCTATTTAAAACCGGAAGTGTTCGAGGAATTTAAACGAATGGCTGATGAGTTGGGCTTTAGTCATACCGCCAGCGGCCCAATGGTGCGGTCTTCTTACCATGCAGATCTGCAGGCATCGAATGTTTTGGCATCTCCTGTATTGGCTTGAGGTTGCTGCAGCGAATAGCAATAGCAGTTTTTGAATTGAAGTAGGAGAGTCTTTGATATGTCCACCAATGAAACAGGTAATCCTGCAGTAGCAAGTTTAGATACTGAAGTAGTCGTGTTGGGAGCAGGCCCAGGCGGTTACACCGCAGCTTTTCGAGCTTCGGATCTTGGTAAGCAGGTTGTGTTGGTTGAGCGCGGGAAGGCGTTAGGCGGTGTGTGTCTCAATATGGGATGCATTCCATCTAAAGCATTACTGCACGCGGCAAAAGTGATTACTGAAGCAGAAGAAATGAGTAAGCACGGCGTTAGATTCGGTAAGCCAGAACTAGATTTAAGTGACTTGCGTGCCTGGAAGGAACATGGAGTCATTGGGCAACTTACCAATGGTCTTAGCCACATGGCACAGCAACGCCAAGTAACTACATTATCAGGCATTGGTAAATTTCTTAGCCGACATCAACTTGAGGTCAAGGCTCAAAATGGCGATGTGACTATTGTCAATTTTCAGCATGCAATCATTGCAGCGGGATCTCATCCGATTCAAATTCCTGGTTTGCCCGAAGATCCTCGGATTATGGATTCCACTGACGCGTTGGAACTTGAGGAAATTCCACAACGGTTACTGGTTATTGGCGGTGGAATCATTGGATTGGAGTTAGGTACGGTCTACGACGCTTTTGGAAGTCAGGTAAGTGTTGTTGAGCTAGGTGATGGCTTGATGCCAGGATGTGATCGCGATCTGGTGCGTCCGCTGCAAAAAAGGATGGAAAAGAGATTCGAACGAATACTTCTTAAGACCAAGGTTGGTGAAATTAAACCTAGCGCAGACGGTATCCATGTAACTCTTGAGGGGCCAGGAGGCGTAGAGGTGCAGGTTTACGATCGGATACTTGTTGCCATTGGTCGCCGGCCGAACAGTAAAAGTATTGGAGTGGAGAACGCTGGCATCCACGTCGATGATCGTGGGTTTATCCAAGTGGATAAACAACTCAGGACCAATGCCGAGAATATCTTTGCAATTGGCGACATTGTAGGCCAGCCGATGCTTGCTCATAAAGCGACACATGAAGGAAAAATTGCAGCCGAAGTCATCGCTGGAAAGGATGTGGAGTTTCAAGCCTCTGTGATTCCTGCAGTAGCGTATACGGATCCTGAAGTGGCTTGGGTTGGCATGACCGAAACGGAAGCAGCGCTCAAAGGTTTCCATATAGAAAAAGCTTCATTTCCATGGGCTGCGAGTGGGCGTGCTATCAGCATTGCTCGAACTGAGGGCTTAACAAAGCTGATTTTCGATGCAGCAACAGATCGATTGATTGGTGCCGGGATTGTAGGACCGAATGCTGGGGAGCTGTTGGCAGAAACAGCACTAGCCATCG
Organism: uncultured Methylobacillus sp.; assembly: GCA_946478865.1. Next base: position 160,878 of record CAMLDO010000002.1, on the reverse strand, counting down.
AAATGGGGGCCGACGCCAGAAGTTTGGGAATCACAATTCATGCCCACCCTACACTCTCTGAAACGGTTTGTTTCGCGGCTGAGATCAAAGAAGAAACCATCACCGATCTATACATTCGCAAAAAAAAGAATGACTAAAACCCAGTGTGACATTTTTAGCATATGGAAAGGCGGTTTTCTCTACTTGATGTGTCAGCAATGGCTGATAAAACATAAGAAATATCATTTAATGCATATTGATTTAATAAAATCCTAAATAAATCAAATAAATAGATTTATTGGCATGCTGGTTGCATATTAATTTCTGCCGAAGCGAGCCCGAGTAACAAGAAATTTGGGAAAAGGGCCAAACAGAAAGCTTGGGAAGTAATGAAAACTAATTTGAATCCAAAGGAGAATTCAAAGTGAAGCTAAAAAAGAGTGTGGTAGCTGTTCGCAACATTACGCAAGTAGCAGTTCTTGGCTTGGCACTCGTGTCACTGCCCGTCGCGCACGCGGATGAAACAAGCTGTTCACCGTTTACTCCCCTCGTTAAGGGTCAAGAAGACTTTGTCTATGTCTGGACTCTTGGTGTTAAGGGTATTGGTGACGAGTCCGATAAGTTGGTTACCGTCGACGTTAATCCTAAATCCAAGACTTACGGCAAGGTGATCGCTACTGCCTCGGTTGGCGGTCGAGGCGAAGCTCACCACATGGGCTTTACGGATGACCGTAAGTACATGTGGGCAGGCGCGTTGGATAGCAACAAGATTTTCATCTTTGACGTTGCTACAAACCCGTCCAAACCCAAGCTGGTTAAAACTCTTACCGACTTTGTTCCCAAGACCGGTTTGGTTGGCCCGCACACTTTCTATGCTACTCCTGGGCGCATGGTAGTCGCAGCCCTGTCCAATGCTAAGGACCATGGCGGCAAGACAGGGCTGGCTGTTTACTCAAACTCCGGTGAGTATGTGGCTACATACCCGATGCCAACTGAAAATGGCGGCGATGGTTTTGGCTACGATGTTGCAATCAACCCGAACAAGAATGCAATGCTGACCACGGCATTTACGGGTTGGAACAATTACATGGCTGACCTTGGCAAGCTGGTCAAGGATAAGGACGCCATGAAGGAGTTCGGTAATACCACTGTGATGTGGGATTACAAGTCCATGAAGCCGCTGAAGGTCTTCAATACCCCGGGTGCAGCACTTGAAGCCCGTTGGTCGTTCAAGCCAGGTGATAACTGGGCTGTTACTACAACTGCACTCACTTCCAACATCTATGTTTACAAGCAAGATGATAAGGGTGAGTGGCAACAACATAATGTCGGCACTATTGGCGATCCTGCAAAGATTCCGTTGCCTGTTGATATCGCTTTGCAATCTGACGGCAAGGGTATGTGGATCAATACCTTCATGGACGGCACGGCACGCTTCTGGGATATGACCAATCCTCTAGCACCGAAGGAGGTCTACTCCAAGAAGATCGGCTCCCAGGTAAACATGGTTTCGCCTAGCTTTGATGGCAAGCGTGTGTACTTCACGACATCCCTGCTTTCCAACTGGGACATGAAGGCAAAGGATGATGAGCAATTCCTCAAGATGTACAACTGGGATGGCAAAGAGCTGAAGCTGGGTTTCCAGATTGACTTCTACAAGGCCAAGCTCGGCCGTGCACACCATATGAAGTTCCAGGCTAGGGACCTTAAGACGCTTCAACCTCTGCAAGCAACTGTAGAGCCGAAGACCAAGGTTGCAAGTAATTAAGTTCAGTTAGTCTTTTTCATATATCTCCTCCATGTTCGCAAATTAGGCAAAAGGATGAATAGAAATATGTGGTCGCAGTCACCGTTTGTACGAGTCCTCGGATTACTACTGCTTGGTTTGGCGATATTTAGCTCTGTTTGGCTGATTGCAGGGTCAGGAAATGCTTCCTCTCCGACCAGCCAAGCAGAGTCTTCTTTAGCTAAAAATGTAAATGTAATTAACCCAAATTCAAAGTTGCCACAGCCTGGCTCCTATGAGTTGCAAAAAGTGTTTGCAGTCCCTGATTTCAAGGTTCTGAACACCAAGGGTGAAGCTGTGTCATTGAGAGAGCACACACAAGGGAAGTTAACGCTCTTAACATTTTTTTATGAAAGATGTTCCGATGCGAATGGTTGCCCATACGCACTCACCGTCTTCCATTCGGTTAAAGCGAAATTGGAAAGCCTAAAAGCTGCCGACCAAGTACGTCTCGTCAATATCAGTTTTGACCCTGAACGGGATACGCCGATGATGATGGCGGGTATGGAAAAAAGAATGCGGGGCGAAGACCAGCATCATGGGGACCATGAGCATGAAGGGCATCATGAGATGCATCATTCCACGGGGAAAAATGATGGTGTTGAGTGGAAGTTTTTTACTACAAACTCAGTCAATGAACTGCTTCCTCTAATAGATGCGTTCGGCCAAAACGTAGACATCGCAGTTGATCAGAAGACTGGTCAAAAGACTCTTTCCTACCAGCATGTATTGAAGGTATTTCTGATTGATTCCCAAGGGTTTGTAAGAGAGATTTATTCAACGCCGTACCTTGATCCGGAAGTGTTGCTTAATGACATACAAACCTTGACACTTAAGCCAGGGGGATTTGCAAGTTGAGTAAGTTTAGTTCACAAAAAGGGGTGTTTTCAGGTGCTGCCATCCTCGTCATTGCGATGCTTCTGTTTGCGTGGAAGCAGCAAAGCGAGGGTAATACGAAGGGCTTGGCCAGCTATCCAGACGATTATGGGTTGCCAAAGATGGAAGTGCCTGAAGACAACCCAATAACGGACGAAAAGGTGGCGTTAGGCAGAAAGCTTTTCATGGATCGCCGCCTGTCGCACAACAATACGATTTCATGCGCGATGTGCCATGTGCCTGAGCAAGGGTTTGTTGTAAACGAATTGGCTACCGCGGTTGGTATCGAAGGCCGGACAAATAGACGCAATGCGCCAACTATTCTAAACGTGGGCTATTACAAACATTTTTTTCATGATGGCAGAGAGTCCACGCTAGAAAACCAGGTCATTGGACCTCTTCTTGCAGAAAATGAAATGGGTAACCCTTCCTTGGGTTATGTGCTCGATAGAATTAACTCGTTGCCAGACTATAAAGGTAGCTTTGAAGCTACTTTTAATGGCAAGGGCCCGAGTATTGAGCGAATTAGCCAAGCTATCGCTGCATACGAAAGAACGATGAGCTCTGCAAATTCACGATTTGATCAATGGTTCTTTGCAAGTAAATCAAATGCTCTGTCGAAAGGGGAAATCCGCGGATTCTACATTTTCTCCGGAAAGGGAGGCTGTGTCTCGTGCCATAGCATCAGTAAAGACCATGCTTTATTCACGGACCAAGGATTTCATAATTTGGGCGTCAGTTGGAGCAAGAACAATAAAGCATTGAGTCAAATGATGTATGACACGGTTGAAAGTAAAACTTTCAATGTAACTCTTGCTCCTGGCATTGCGGTTGATGTCGCGAGCAACCATTTCGATAAGGCTAGCGAAACTCCTAAAAATGACGTCGGTCGATTTGAAATTACTTATGACCCTGAGGATAGTTGGAAATATAAAACTCCCAGCTTGAGAAACGTTGAAATCACAGCACCATACATGCATGACGGGTCAATGCCTACATTGGAAGCTGTTGTTGATTTTTACGATAGGGGAGGGGAAGAGAATCCATACAAGGATCCACTTATCCGCCCCTTGGGGCTGACTAAACAGGAAAAGCAGGATCTTGTGGAGTTTCTCAAATCCTTGACTGGTAACAACGTGAAGCGATTGGAAGAAGAAGCTCGTAACTCTTACGTGATTTCAGCCGTACCTTGATACGAACAGCCTGATTGGTTTTGTGACACCTCATAACATAGGAAGTGATGAAAATGGATTACCTGCAGATTAGCTTGAAGATAGCTCCGGAGAAACGGCCCCAAGCGGCAGAAATATATCAACGCTATAAAGAGCCATTTCTGAATACCATCAGAGGAGCCAAGTCTAAGGAACTGCTAGTTCGGGACGAGGATGTTCAGGTGTTACATGGTTTTGAAGCTGCGCAGCATGCAATTTCCTACCTGGAGAGCAAGCTTTTCTTGATCGATGTAGTAGGCGAACTGAAGCCGCTTCTTGATGGTGCACCTGAAATCAGAATTTATCAGGCTGTTTAGCTGTACGAAGAGGTTGAGGAGCTTTTCATTAGGCTGCTCAACCTTTTATTGGCATCGACTGGATGCAGAAGATAGCGGGCTTCACCTATGCGGCAAGGCACAAATAAACTCTACCTCTACATTTGTCTGCTTTGCACAGTTTTATTCAATAGTATAAGTAGTGAGGCGTCAGAGTTCCTTAAGCCCGACGAAGCGTTTCAGATCAAAGTCGATCGTCTCAAAAATTCTTCAGTACAAGTGCAGTGGGATATAGCTCCGGGCTACAAGCTGTATCGAAAAAACATCAAATTCTCCTCGAGCTTAGCTTCTCTTGGTGAGCCAATTCTTCCTCCTGGTGAACGTAAGTACGATGAAAACTTTGGCCAGGAAGTTGAAACTTATCATGATCACATTGCTGCGATAGTGCCTATTAATACTACGACGGCTCGTTTTGAACTGATAGTCAAATACCAGGGTTGTGCGGATGAAGGGCTGTGTTACGCGCCTATCTCAAAAAAATTTCTCATTGATTCAACCAGTCCTGAGTCTGACCAGAGTCTGAGTAAAAACGATCCTGCGGAGGTGAGCGAAGGGGAAGCTGACCCTACAGCGCAGGTGTTAGAAAGCGGCAATTTGGTAAAGATTGGTAGCTTGTTCGCTTTCTTCGGACTACTGCTTTCATTAACGCCTTGTGTCTTACCCATGGTCCCCATACTTTCAGCCATTATTATTGGAGATGGCGCGAGTAATAAATGGCGAGGATTTTTGTTGGCCGGATCTTATAGCTTAGGTATGGCAACGATATACACGCTTCTTGGTATCGCTGCCGGACTTGCAGGGGAGGGGCTGGCTGCAGCCTTTCAGACGCCAGTAGTATTAATGACCTTCTCACTATTAATGGTGGTGTTGTCGCTAGCTATGTTTGGCGTCTTTGAACTTCAACTGCCGAATGCATTGCAAAACAGGCTTCTATATATCAGCAATAAGCAAACAGGCGGAAGGGTAGCTGGAGTATTTCTGATGGGTGCGATTTCAGCGCTCATTATCGGACCATGCGTTGCTGCTCCACTTGCGGGGGCACTCGTGTATATCAGTCAAACCAAAGATGTTGTCATCGGTGGATGGGCATTGTTTTCGATGGCCGTGGGGATGAGTATCCCGCTCTTGCTGGTAGGACTATCTGCAGACGCTTTCTTGCCCAAGGCAGGCAAATGGATGACAGAGGTTAAACATGTCTTTGGCCTATTGCTGTTGGCATCAGCAATCTGGATAGTCAACCCTTTACTCGACGGTTGGCTGTTGTTAGCAATATGGGGCGCATTTTGCGTACTTTGCGCAGTATTCTTCCATGCAATGGAGGATGGCAAATCTCAATCGAGCGTAATTGCACGTTTTACGAAATCTGTAGCGTTACTATTTTTGATAGTGGGTGTGCTTGAATTGCTGGGTGCGGCTAGCGGAGGGAAGGATCCTTTACAACCCTTGGGACAGCTTCATTTGCAAAGAGACCAGTCGCAAATCGCAGTAAACGAATTGGAGTTTCATAAAATCAATAACATGGCTCAGTTAAATCAGGTTTTGAGCGCCTCTGCAGCTCCTGTCATGCTCGATTTTTACGCTGATTGGTGTATTTCCTGTAAGGAGATGGAAAAAACTACCTTTCGCAATGAGCATGTTAGTAATAAATTAAAGAATGTTGTTTTAATGCAGGTAGATGTTACCAAGAATAGTGAGGAGCATCGAGCACTGTTAAAACGCTTCAATCTGTATGGTCCACCTGGTATCGTTTTTTTTAATAGGGATGGACACGAAATTTCCAGCAGTCGTGTAATTGGCTATCTTGATCCGCAATCATTTGTTGCTCATTTAGATAAGTATCTTGGCCAGCTGTTGTAAAAAAGGGACTCAAATAGTGAGTCCCGAGGGTTCCGCAGCGAATTTTAACTTTTAGACTAGGCTTTACATTTAGTAAACCATTCTTTTCCTTTTAGCATTCCGTTCCAATAAAACCATGGTAGCAGCGTAGCCTTGAGAAACCAGGCTAAATAACGTGGAACTGTGGGATTGAGAGGGAAGGTCGGCAGCAATTTCCCCCCATAACCAAATTCAGCGAGAATGATTTTGCCTTTTTCGACTGTTAAAGGGCATGATCCATAACCATCATAAGCTGATTGAAATGCGCGTCCCTCACGTGCTGCAATTAGATTCTCAGCAACAACCACAACTTGCTTCCTGGCTGCTGCAGCTGTTTTAGCATTTGGAGCAGAGCATACATCGCCTAGAGAAAATACATTTGCATAGCGAGGATGGCGTAATGTGTGATGATCTACTTCGCACCAGCCATTAGCATCAGCTAAGGGACTATTTTTCACTAAATCTGGAGCAACCTGCGGTGGAACTACATGCAGCATGTCGAAGGATTTCTGCTGACGAGTAATTTTTCCTTCGAAATCCTTTACATCAAACCAGGCTAGTTTTCGCTTTCCATCTACTTTAACCAAGTTCGAGTTGAATTGCAGGCGTGCATTGTACTTCTCTACATATTTCATCAGGGGAGGAACAAAATCTGCGACGCCAAAAAGAACAGCGCCAGCTGAGTTGAATTCCACATCAATATTTTTCAGTACGTCGGCATCTAGCCAATGATCGCATGACAGGTACATGGCCTTTTGGGGTGCGCCGGCGCATTTGATTGGCATTGGCGGTTGCGTGAACAAGGCTTTACCATGCCGAAGCTGAGACACGATAGTCCAAGTATAGGGGGCCAAATCGAAGCGATAATTTGAAGTCACTCCGTTTTTACCCAGGGTTTCACTAAGCCCTTCAATTTTTTCCCAAGCCAATCGAAGTCCCGGGCAGACAACCAAGTGCAAATAAGAGATGACGTTGCCATCACTGGTGATGATCTGATTCAGATCGGGATCAAGAAAGTCAGCAGAAGCCTTAATCCAGGTCGCACCGTCTGGTATTACCGACTGCATGGGCCTTGTGGTTTTAGTAATGTCAAAAGTACCTCCCCCTACTAGAGTCCAGGCAGGTTGATAGTAGTGAGCGTCACCGGGTTCGATGATCGCCACGTTAAGATCAGATCGACGTTTCAAAATGCTTGAAGCAACGCTTATCCCTGCTGAACCTCCGCCAACAATAACGACATCAAATTCGCGTTTAACTCGAGTCGTGGATGTTTTTTGATTGGGATTATGACTAGCTTGGTTCATTTATAAGATCCTCTTTGAACTGCGTATTTATTCCAATGAGCTTGGTTTGGATAATCATTCTGATATTTTTAATATTTAGGTATATATGAAAGATGATTACGGTATCGTGATAGCAATTGAGGTGCCAATAATTGCATCACTATGATATATATGGGAAATAATTTAAATATTAGTTTTTATTGAAATGAGAAGTGGGTTATTTTTGTCACATTTATTTATATTTATATTTAAATGTATGCCATTTTTGTCTCTGTGTATTATTTATCTTTTTATTTAACAATATATTTATTTACGTAATATATACAAATAGGATGTATGTAAATATAATGAAAAAGGTTGCAAGACGAGCAGGCGCAGTGAGCGCTAAGGCACTTCCTAACGAGTAAGTGTCAAGATGAGACTTAAATTAAGGGCTGTACGGGAATATGAACTCACGGAGTGCTTGGAAGAATTTTGCCCCTCCTTGGTTGGGTAGCTATCAAACCAGCTTCCTGCAAGGTGATGTGGTTGCGGGTCTTATCGTTGCGATCATGCTAATCCCCCAGAGTCTTGCCTACGCCTTGTTGGCCGGCCTTCCTTTGGAAGTTGGAATGTACGCAAGCATTTTGCCTATGATTGCGTATGCAATATTTGGAACAAGTATGGCCTTGGCAGTAGGGCCGGTCGCTGTGATTTCTCTAATGACGTTTAGCGCCTTGGCTCCCTTAGCTACTGTGGGATCCCCCGAGTATGTTCACTTGGCTATCCAGCTGTCTTTATTGTCTGGCGTCATCCTGATTCTATTCGGAATTTTCCGATTCGGTTTCATCTCACATCTCCTTAGCCATCCTGTCATCAATGGCTTCATCATCGGTTCTGCCATTCTGATTTCGACGACGCAGATCAAGCATCTTGTCGGGGTGAGGGTCGCTTCAAATGATGTATTTGGCACTTTGCTTCAATTATGGAGGAGTGTATCCAATTGGAATTTGGTCACGCTTTCAATAGGGCTGTCAGCTCTTCTCCTGCTCTGGCTTTCAAGGGAAAAGCTACCAAAGTTACTTTCCCGGATCGGTATAAATATTCGAGTGGCTCGCTTAATAGGAAGGTTGTCACCTATGTTTGCGGTTCTCGTCTCGACTTATTTAGTAGGTAGATTTCATTTGGATGAACTCTATGGAGTTAAGGTCGTAGGCTATGTACCTCCAGGTATTCCCAACTTGCATATCCAATTTCCTGACTTTGTGACGCTGGAGCATCTGTGGTTGCCAGCATTGCTTATAAGCATTATTGGCTACGTGGAAAGCGTATCTGTCGCTCAGTCACTAGCATTAAAAAAGAAGCAGCGTATCAATCCGAATAAGGAGTTGTTGGGATTGGGGGCGGCAAATGTGGCTAGTGCGTTTTCAGGTGGCTATGCAGTGACAGGCGGATTCGCACGCTCTATCGTAAATTTCGATGCGGGTGCAAACACGCCTTTGGCTGGTGTGGTTTCAGCCATTTTTATGACCATTGTTCTAATGGGCTTCACTGGCTTGTTTACGCAATTACCGCAAGCAACTCTTGCCGCAACTATCATCGTGGCAGTTTTGAGTCTTGTGGAGTTTTCTACTCTTCGAGAGGCTTGGCGCTACGATAAAACAGACGCTATTGCTTTGCTTTGTACTTGTTTTGGGGTGCTTGCTCTAGGAGTGGAAGAGGGGGTGCTTATTGGTGTTGTTTTCTCGCTAGGGTCTTACTACTGGCGCTCCAGTCACCCTCACATAGCGATTGTGGGGAGAGTTCCTGGTACTGAGCATTTTAGAAATGTTGACCGCCATGCCGTGGAAGGTTCGGCTGAGATTTTGGTGGCTAGGGTGGATGAGAATCTGTTTTTTGGAAATGTTCAGGAAGTAGAGGAAACCATCTATCGCAATATCCAAAGTAACCAGCAGATTAAGCATGTTGTTCTGATGTTGTCTGCCGTAAATCGTATTGATGCTACAGCCCTTCAAATTCTGAGTGACATTAATCTTACTTTGCAGAAGGAGGGGAGATCCCTGCATCTGGCGGAAGTGAAGGGGCCGGTCATGGATCGCTTGAGCAAAACTGAGTTCCTGCAATCCCTGTCAGGCAATTGTTATTTGAGTACAAATGAAGCGTATGAGTCTTTAGGAAGGAACCGCGCTGGATTTCAATTAAAAGAAGCAAGCAGTCTCCCACAGTAGAGGTTGGACAAGGTTTGCATCAGCTGAATTGCATCAGTGCTGGAGGCTTTGTAGTAAATGTACTTGCCCTCGCGCCGCGTTTCGACAAGTCCTTCCTCTCGAAGTACGGTGAGTTGTTGGGAAAGGGTTGGCTGATGGATGTCGAGGAGTCGTTCAAGTTCACCGACATTCCGCTCACCTTGAATGAGCTGGCAAAGGATGAGGAGTCGGTCCTCATTTGCCAGAACCTTGAGAAGATTGCAAGCCGAAGAGGCTGACTTTCTGAGTACTTCGATTTGTGAGGCCGAGAGAGTTCCTTGGTCCATGGCGGTATCAGTAATTTTGAATGTAGTAACGCTTAATAATATATCACCTTATATTATAAATAACTCTTAACCAATGAGGTAACGCGATGACAACGCCTAATGTACACGCACTTTTTGATTCGAATACTTCAACAGTGACCTACGTAGTTTTTGACGAGGTCGGAGGTGGTTGCGCCATCTTGGACTCAGTCCTGGATTTCGATTCGAAATCAGGCCGTACGTCTACTGAAAGCGCTGACAAGGTTATCTCCTTTGTAACTGAGAATCGGCTCACTGTTGAATGGATTCTGGAGACTCATGCGCATGCTGATCATATTACTGCCGCCCCATATTTGAAGAAAAAGCTGGGAGGGAAGATCGGTATCGGCCAACACATTCGTGACGTCCAAGGTGTCTTCCAAAAAGTTTTCAATTTAGGAGTTGAATTTCAGCTGGATGGTCAGCAATTCGATCATCTTTTTACTGATAACGAGAAATTCAAAATTGGGAAGCTTGTTGCTGTAGCTTGGCACGTGCCTGGCCATACCCCTGCTGATATGGCTTATGTCATAGAGCAGGATTCCGTATTTGTTGGTGACACTTTGTTCATGCCGGATGTCGGTACGGCTCGTTGCGACTTCCCTGGCGGCAACGCACACACCCTCTATCAGTCCATTCAAAGAATTTTGAGGCTGCCGGCTGAAACTAAGTTGTTCATGTGTCATGACTATCCACCCAATGGCAGAAGTGTTCAGTGGGAGTCCTCCGTTAAAGACGAACGGGAAAAGAACATACACGTTCGGGATGGGATTACTGAAGACCAATTCGTAACCATGCGAATGCAGCGTGATGATGGATTGGCCATGCCGACGCTAATTCTGCCTTCCATACAAGTAAACATCCGGGCAGGGGAGTTGCCGGTAGCTGAATCGAATGGTTTGAGCTACTTAAAGATTCCTCTGAATGGAATTTAAAGAGGGGGTGCCATGTCAATTGCCAAGCCGCTATGCCAAGCATTGCTGATTCCATTGATGCTGCTTACTCCGATCACTTTCTCCAGCGCAGCGGCCACGCAGCTTACAACAATTGCCCCCCAAGAGTCTGTACAGACTTTTTTAGCGTCATCTTTGCTCGACTTGTCAGGGAAAAAGCAGTCGTTAACAAAATGGAAAGGCAATTACATCGTAGTAAATTTCTGGGCTACGTGGTGTGGACCGTGTCGCAAAGAGATGCCTGAACTCGACAGGATTTATAAAAAATTTCGCTCTAAGGGGGTGGTGGTGGTCGGAGTCTCTATTGATGATTTGGAGACGCTAAAGCAATTCGAGCCCTCAACTAAGGTGAAATATCCCATATTGGCAGGGGGGATGGATTCAATGAATGCTTCCCTAAGTTTGGGTAATGATCGAGCAGTTGTTCCTTTCACTATGGTGATAAACAAAGAAGGAAAGATTGCTGTCACCTATTCAGGTTTGATCAAAGCTACTGAACTGGAGCAGGACTTGGAGTTGATAACGAAGTCTTGATTTGTCAGCCACGCATCTGAGTGAAGCGTCATGCTCAACTCAAGCTTTTCCTCCCAGACAGCCTCTTCCAGAATTACTCTTGGCTTGCGTGCCAACTGGCTCCAGTTTGGCCTGTTAGTTCTGGTCAATGCCTTAGTCGGTGCCATGATAGGTATGGAGCGCAGTATCCTGCCTCAAATAGCCGAACAGGAATTCCACTTAGCTGGCCATACTTCAGTTCTTTCATTCATCATCATTTTCGGAGTAACTAAGGCTGTAACGAATTATTTCGCAGGCCGATTTGCTGACATCTACGGCCGTAAGGCCGTTTTGATCGCGGGATGGTTTGTCGCTATCCCAGTACCGTTCTTGCTGATGTGGGCGCCAACCTGGTTATGGATATTACTTGCCAATGTCTTGCTTGGTGTCAGCCAAGGGTTGGCATGGTCCACTACCGTGATCATGAAAATTGATTTAGTGGGTCAAAAGAATCGAGGATTGGCGATGGGGCTCAATGAATTTGCGGGTTACTTTGCTGTTGGAGGTACGGCGCTCGTCACAGGATGGATCGCTGAAAACTATGGTCTCCGGCCACAGCCATTCTTTATTGGAGTGGGAGTCGTTTTCGCTGGGCTAGTATTGTCTCTGCTCATGGTGCGAGAGACGAAGCCTTACGCCCAGTATGAAGGCCAAATTCAGGCGGCTAATCCACCAGCTTCGAATGGCGTCTCTAAGAGTGAAGTATTCCTACGCACTACATTTCTCGATCGCAATTTGTCTTCGGTTTGCCAGGTCGGCATGGTCAACAATCTGAATGATGGGATGGCGTGGGGTCTATTCCCCCTATTATTTACATCAGTTGGCTTTGGACTATCGCAAATAGGATGGCTTGCCGCCATCTACCCTACAGTTTGGGGAGTAGGGCAGTTATTCATGGGAGCCATTTCAGATCGCGTGGGTCGCAAGTGGTTAATTGTGATTGGCATGCTGTTGCAAGCTATAGGTATTGCTGGAATCGCAACGGTTCAGACTCTGGATGTAATTATTTTAGGATCGATTTTTCTTGGTGTCGGGACTGCCATGGTTTACCCAACACTATTGGCGACGATAGGAGATGTTGCAAGCCCGGCTTGGAGGGCTTCTTCAATCGGGGTTTACAGGCTCTGGAGAGATTTGGGTTATGCCGCTGGCGCCTTGGTCTCTGGCTTGATCGCACAGTACTTTGGCGTATTGAATGCCTTATGGCTGGTTGCAGGGCTAACGGCGTTCTCAGGATTATGGGCTGCTTTAAGAATGCAGGAAACTTTGCGGCTACATTCCGTTTAACGGATATGTAACCTACTCACAGAAAGGGTGAGTAAGTCTGTGGATAACACACGGACAACGTACATAACGTATTGTTGATTATTCGGTATTGCTGGGTGCGTATTTGATGCCCAAGTTTCAGCCGGCGCTTTAGCTCTATAGCTTCTTGGGGAGTAACGATATGGGAAGTTATGTGACAAGATTCTGTGACCGGCCTGCGATGAAGGCTTCGATATTATCGATAACTTGATCTGCAAGGTTTTGCATAGCCTCTTCACTAGCCCAGGCAATATGCGGTGTAATAATCAAATTGGGAGTCTTAATGTCTAGCAGAGGACTACCATTGCGAGGTGGTTCTATAGGTAATACGTCTAAGCCTGCGCCGGCAATCCAGTTTTCATTCAGCGCATGCGCCAAAGCTGATTCTTCCACCAAACCGCCTCGAGCTGTGTTGATGAGTAATGCGCTTGGTTTCATACGGCGCAATTCCTTTGCCCCTATTAAATTCTGAGTTGCCAGAGTTAATGGGCAATGTAGCGAGACCACGTCCGATTCTGCTAGCAAATGATCGAGGGGTACTCGATCACTCTGAGGGCATTTCTTAAGTAAGCTTTCCGCAAACAAAATGCGCATGCCCAAAGCTTCACCGATCTTTGCCGTGGCTTGACCTAAAGTACCACTCCCTATAATTCCGAGGGTGCTGCCATATAAGTCTCGTATCGGGTAATCGAAAAAACAAAATCTTTTTTCAGTTTGCCATCGATCATTAAGGACGTCTTGACGATACGCCATCAGATTCCGGCGTAATGCGAAAATCAAGGAAAAAGTATGTTCTGGGACAGTATGCGAAGCATAGTGTGGAACATTGCAAACCGCGACTCCAAGTTCGCGGCATGCTGCAACGTCAATATTGTTATAGCCTGTGGCAGTGACAGCGACAAGCTTGAGGTGAGGCAATAAAACGAGCGCGTTACGCGTTATGGGGACTTTGTTAGTAACTGCGATCGTTGCATCCGCTAGGTGTAGAACGACGTTTTCCTCAGTGGTTTCCTCAAAATTATTCCAGGCATGAGGAAAAGATGGCGGACGAAATTCCGCGCGTATGGTCGAGCTATCTAGGAATGCGATATGTTCCATCGATAAATTATGGTCGGGTTATATCTTAATTACTTGCTTGGTTTAATGATTGCACGAGCAGCGATTTGAAAAGCTTCAGCGCGCGTGGGGGAGCCTCAGGGTCGCTGTTGGACTTCGCAAGAATCAGTGAGCCTTCAAGTGTGGATATGAAGAGATCACTCCATGCTTTGGCATCTAGTTTATGTTCAACATAGATGGATGCTTGTTCGAACATGTCGAATAATGATGCCCGCCAATTAGCAAAATGTTTTGCTGCCGCATTGAATAGCTCCTCATTGCTATCTGCTAACTCAATGGTATAGATAGCCAGCATGCATCCTTTTTGAAGCTCTGGGGACTGATAGGCTTCAATGGCGTAATCGAGATAGCCCTCTAGGCGCTTGACCGGGTCAGATTCCTTGTTGAAGCCGGCGTTGGCTTCTCTTTCTGCAGCTTCACTCCAAAACTTGTTTAGGGCTGCTTCGCCAAGGGCATCCTTACTCTCAAAGTGATAAAAGAAACCACCTTTCGTAATTCCTGCTGATTCACATACGGCATCAACAGTCATGGCGGAATAGCCGCGACTCAATATTAAGTCGCTGGCGCCGACCACAATTCGTTCTCGCGACATGGACGCTTTAGATTTGCTCATTTGAGTTTTACTGCCTCACATAAAACTGTTGACAAACAATATCACAAGAATAAGATACCAACCAGTTGGTATTTTTTATGAGTGGGAAAATGAAATGAGCAAGAAGCTGATTCTGTTGAGTTTGATCTCCACACTTTATCTGGGATCCGTCCAGATAGCTCAGGCTGAGGCGGTGGATAAATACTGGCAGGAGATCGGGAAGGCCTATTTCCCCAATGCAGTGATTGAGGAAAGTAGTGCTATCAAAATCGCGGCGCCTAATCGTGCAGAAAATGGAGCACAGGTTCCATTCGCTTTCAGCATTGATTATCCAATGACAGAAAATCGTTATATCAAGGCCGTTTCTGTTATCGCGGACGTTAATCCAGTTCCTTTGGTAGCTGTTTATCACTTCACTCCAAAGTCAGGAAAAGCAGAGGTTGCTACGAGAATCAGGCTTGAAGTGGATTCCTATGTTCACGTCGTTGCAGAGACCAGCGACGGAAAATTCCTAATGAATAAAGTGCCAATTCGAGCCGCCGGTGGCTGTGGCGGCACTATTGGTGGGGATGAAGCATTAGCTCGTCAATCGGCTGGCAAAATGAAATTGTCGGTCAAGACTGAGAGTGTGACTTCCCAGAAGGAGGCTCGCCTTTTGATCAAGCACCCAATGAACACTGGTCTTCAGCGTGACTTGGTTTCTCAAGGGTTTCGGCCGGCCTTCTTCGTTAATAAGGTGACTGCGACATACAACGGCGAGGTTGTATTTGATGCAGATACATATATCGGCGTTAGCGAGGACCCAAACATTCAATTCCCTTTTATAGCTGATAAGCCTGGGACATTGACTGTGGTTATCAAGGATAACGAGGGCAAGGAGTTTTCGACGACAAGCAATGTTGTTGTGAATTGACCCGTTGAACCCAGTAGCTGGATTTATTTGCTGCATGAATCCAGTTGTTTTTGAGCACTAGCCGCCTCAGTACGGTAGCTGTTTGAACTACTGATTTGAGGCTTTATTTACTCTTGGAAGGAGATTGAATCATGATGGATTGGAACGGATATCGGAATGAGGTGATGGGTCGCATTAGTGATTTGGCGAAACTCACCCCCGGCACCGTTGAGGGCTATATGACGGCAAGCGCAGCAGGATCAAAGACTAATAATCTTGATGCTAAAACTCGTCAGCTGATTTCCCTTGCAGTGGCAGTCACGACTCGATGTGATGGTTGCATTACCGTTCATGCAAAAGAGGCGGTGAAGGAAGGGGCAACTGAAGCCGAAATCGCTGAGGCGCTTGGCGTCGCCGTTGCAATGAATGCTGGTGCGGCACTTGTTTATTCTGCTCGTGTGCTCGATGCCGTAAAAAGTTTAGAGCTTTAATATTAAGTACGAACGTCGACTATGCGTTTCTAAATAACACGCGTAGTAGGTGTCGAATGTCCAAAATATGGCTGCCTTTGGGGATGGACTCAGTAGAGGCGCATCCTTACTAGGAGAGCACTCTATCGATATCCTACAGAATTGTTTTCTATCATTTTTCAAAACAATTGCTGCGTTAAATAAAAATGGCTCGATAAATTCGAGCCATTTTTTACGCCATCGGGATGGCTCTGCGCTAGTGAATGGCAGCCTCAGAGAGCGGTTGCTCTGTTTTGCGTAACCAGAAAGCGCCTAACAAAGCGGCAATCACCGCAAATGCCGCTCCGGCGGCGAAGGCGAGTTGGTAGCCTCCGTTCAAGGCTTGCTGGATCGTGGCGCTGCTCGCTGCAAGCGAGTTCGTGCGGTGGGCGGCAAGGCTTGCCAGTATTGCCAGGCCCAGCGCTCCGCCCAGCATGAAGGCGGTATTGACGATGCCGGAAGCGAGGCCGGAGTCTGCAGTTTCGACATCGCTCATGGCCGCTAG
Organism: uncultured Methylobacillus sp.; assembly: GCA_946478865.1. Next base: position 144,579 of record CAMLDO010000002.1, on the reverse strand, counting down.
CAGCACGGGATTGAGGGCGATACCGGCACCCAGCCCCAACAGCACCATGCCCGGAAGCACATCGCGCATGAAGAGCCCTTGTTCAGGTGCCAGGGCAAACAGTGCAAGCCCTGCCGCACCCAGTAGCAGGCCGACAGCGATAGGTGCGCGGATGCCGAAGCGCATGACCAGTTTCGCCGAGATACCGAGAGAGAACGCTGCCATGATCAGGTTGGAAGGCAGGAAGGCCAGCCCGACCTGCAGCGCGCTGTAACCGAGCACGAGCTGCATGTAGAGCGCCGAGATAAAGAACCAGGCGAACATGGCGGCAGCCCACAGCACGGCGATGATGTTCGCGGTATACAGGTTGCGCAGCCGGAACAGTCCGAGCGGCATCAAGGGCGTGTGTATTCGCGACTCAATCGCGATGAAAATCGCCAGCAGCACCAGGGAAGCAGCCAGCAGGCCGATTGTTTGAGGAGAGGTCCAGCCTGCCACGTTGCCATCCACGATTCCGTAGGTGGCCAGCATGACGGAAACGGTAATGGTGATGGCGCCGGCGACATCCAGCTGTTCTCCCTCCGCATGCCCTCTGCCCGGCGGCAGCAGCGTCAGGCACAGGAGGTACACGGCCGCCCCGATGGGAATGTTCACGAGGAAAATCCAGTGCCAGCTCAGCGCGTCCGTCAGCACGCCGCCCAACAGGACGCCGATGCTGCCTCCACCCGCGCATACGAAGCCATACACGCCCATGGCCTTGGCCCGGTCGTCGGGCTCGGTAAAGATGTTCATGATGAGTGATAGCGCGACGGCTGACACGATCGCGCCTCCCAGCCCCTGAACGGCTCTTGCCATGATCAGGACGGAAGGCGAGTGCGCCAGCCCGCAGGCGAGCGAAGCGAGGGTGAAGAAGACGAGCCCGAAGAGGAATAGCTTGCGATGTCCGTACAAGTCGCCGAGCCGCCCTCCCAGCAGCAGGAAGCCGCCGAACGTCAGCATGTAGGCATTGACCACCCATACGAGGGAGGTTTCGGTGAAGCCAAGGTCGAGGCGAATGGAGGGTAGCGCCACATTCACGATCGTGGTGTCCAGCACGATCATGAGTTCTCCCAGGCATAGGACGATCAGGGCAAGCCAGCGCTTGTCGTGTGCGATATTGTGAGACATGTGATTTTTAGTTTATTGATTTTAGAGTTAATGTTTGCTGCGGCTGTCGCCGTCAGAGGATTTCATTGAGCAAATAGCAAGTGTGATCTTTCAGTCGATGCCAGACGCCACGCTTGCGCCACTCTTCAAGCCGGATTTCCTTGCAATGCGGCACGTACTTCTCGAAAACGGCATCCAGCCTCTGGGTCGTCGCCGAATCCAGAATGCCGAGCGTGATTTCGTCGTTCGTTTCAAAGGAGCGGTCATCGAAGTTGCTGGAACCTATCGCGCTCCACATGCCATCGATCGTCATCACCTTCTGATGCAGCAAGGTGTGAGGATACTCGAATAATCGCACTCCGCAGCGTAAAAGCTTTTCGAAATTGCGGTGCCCGGCATGCTGCACGAAAGGACTGTCGGAGCCCGAGGTCGAAGGCATCATCACACGCACATCGACGCCGCGCGCCACCGCTTGTCCGAAAGCATCGATGGCATCCGGCTCGGGAATGAAATAAGGATTCTGGATCCAGATGCGTTTGCGGGCCAGGCAGATGGCCGTGTGATGGAGAATCTTGACGGCTGGGGCAGAGCTTTCGGGCTTTGCGAAAGCAGCATGGATAAGAACGTCACCCTGGACTTCCTGAACTGGAAATACATGGTCGCCGACAAACAGCTCCCCGGTCTCTCCCACCCAGTTCTCGCTGAATACGGATTGAATGCTATTGACTATCGGCCCGCGCAGCCGGACGCTGAGGTCGCCAAAATGCTCGCTGTCCTGCGCGTCGCCGAGCCAGGCGTCCACAATGCAATGCCCTCCCACGAACGCCTCGCGGCCATCGATGACGACGAGCTTGCGGTGATCACGGTCATTGACCACGCCGAGGTTGCGTAGCGCTATTTCATGGAAGAACACGACTTTGCAGCCTGCTTCTTCCATTTGCTGCCGGGCCGCTTTGCCCATTTTCCGCGATCCGGTGGCATCGAGCAGTACCCGCACCTTGACGCCAGCTCGCGCCCGTTCTGCAAGTGCATTTGCCAGGCGCCGGCCCAGTACTCCATCTTTCCACAAGAAAGTTTCGAAATGCACTGAGTGGCGAGCTTCTGCGATCCGCTGCAGCAGGACATCGAAAAAAGCACCGTTCTCCAGCACCTCCACCGAATTTCCGGACACGGCCGTGCTGAGCGTGAGTCCGGAGACGGAGGGAATCAGTTTGTCGATGGACAGGTCGCATTCGATGTGAAGTCGAGGGTCGCGGTGCCGCCGGATCGACCAGATGATGATCGAAAGCAGCAGTACCACGCAAAGGAATACTGCACCGGAAATCATGGGCGTCTCGGCTGGAAGGAAAGGGGCATTGCACCGTCCTTATCGTTCATGAGCATTGATGATGTGACATCGCTTTGGCATTCGAGTTGGCACTGCGGACGCTTGCGCGCTGATCCTTTCGTCCTATCCTCGGCGCGAAACCAACCGGGCGGGGAGGCGTCGAACCAGTAATTTCTGCGCGGCATTCTCCCTATGAAAACCAATAATCACGCTGCGAATTCCGTTTCGCGCCTCCTGCAGCCGGGCCGCAACTGCTGGCGGATTGCTCATGCAGACCGGTTCGGCATGCTGGTGGATGCTGCGACCTATTTTCGCATCCTGCGCGAGGCTATCCTGCAGGCGCGGCACAGCGTGTATATCCTGAGCTGGGACATCGACAGCCGCATCCGGCTTGTGCCGGAAGGCGCCAACGATGGATACCCCGAACAGCTCGGAGATTTTCTGCATGCGGTGGCGGACGAGCGGCCCGACCTGCGCATCCGCATCCTCAACTGGAATTTCGCGATGCTGTACGCGCTGGAGCGCAAGTGGCCGGCCACCCGGCTTGGCTGGCGCAAGCATCGCCGCGTGCAGTTCCGCATGGATGCGGAGCATCCGGTCGGCGCTTCGCATCACCAGAAAGTGGTGGTCATCGACGATGGGCTGGCTTTCGTGGGCGGACTCGATCTGACGCGATGCCGCTGGGACACCCCGGACCATGCCTGCGACGCTCCTTTGCGGCAGGACAGCAGCGGCAACCCTTACGATCCTTTTCATGACGTACAGGCCATGGTGCAGGGCGAGGCGGCACGCATGCTGGGGGAATTGGCGCGGGAACGGTGGGAGCGTGCGACCGGGACGCGCCCTCAGGCTCCAGCCCAAGGCGGCATGCACGATCTGTGGCCGCGAGAAATCGAACCCGGTCTGACCGATATCGAAGTAGGCATTGCGCGCACTGTGCCTGCCTATAACAGCCGCAACGGCATTTATGAAGTGCGGCAGCTGCATCTCGACGCCATTGCCGCGGCGCGCCGCCACCTGTTTTTCGAAAATCAGTACGTGACTTCCGACCTGGTATGCAATGCGCTGGCCGCGCGGCTGGCAGAACCGGATGCGCCGGAAGTGATGATCGTGACTCCCAAGAGCCAGAGCGGCTGGCTGGAACAGGCGACGATGGGCGTGCTGCGTACCCGCGTGCACAAACGTCTCAAGGATGCGGACAAGCATGGCCGCTATCGCATGTATTGCGCGCAATTGCCCGGCCTCAAGAGTACGAGCTGCCTCAATGTCCACAGCAAGGTGTTCACAGTGGACGACGAACTGCTCGCGGTAGGGTCGGCCAATCTCAGCAATCGTTCGATGGCGCTGGATACCGAGTGCAAGCTGGTGATCGAGGCGCATGGCGAGAGGCGCGACGAAATCCGGGCTGCGATCGCGCACATGCGCAGCCGTCTGCTGGCCGAGCATCTGGAAACCGAGCCACAAACGGTGCAGCGCGAATTGCAGCGCCGGGAGAGTCTGCATGCCACGGTGGAGGCGCTGCAGGGGGAGGGTCGCACGCTGAGCGTGTTCGAGCCTGAAACCTCGCCCGAACTGGATGCTCTGATCCCGGAGCAGGCTGCCTTCGATGCCGAAAAGCCGGTCGATCCGGACGAGCTGATCGAGCAGTTCGTGCCCAAGGATATCCACCAGCCGGTTCCACGGCGGCTGATCGTCATCGGCGTGCTGGCCGTGTTGCTAGTCGGCCTTGCGATTGCGTGGCGCTGGACTCCGCTGGGCGATATGGTCAATCTCGCCTCGATGATCAAGCTGGCGAAAAACCTGCAAGCGCTGCCGTTTACCCCCTTGGCCGTGATTCTGGGATACGTGGTCGCCGGACTGCTGATGGTACCGATCACGCTGCTGATAGGCGTCACTGGCTTGGTGTTCGGGCCGCTCACGGGTGGCATGTATGCGACGGCGGGCACTCTGCTCAGCGCGCTGGTGACGTACGGGATCGGGCGTTACCTCGGCAAGGACGGCGTGCAGAAATACGTGGGAACCCGCATGACGCGCATCAGCAAGCGACTCGCCAAGCAGGGCATCGTCGCGATGGTGGTTACCCGCATGCTCCCAGTTGCGCCGTTTACCATGATCAACATCCTGGCTGGCGCCTTGCAGATCCGGCTGCGGGATTATTTCATCGGCACGGTGCTGGGCATGATGCCGGGCATCGTCATCACCGTGACCTTTGCCCATCACCTTGCGCAAGCGGTGCGCCATCCGACAGTGGGCGGCATCGCGCTTATGGTGGGCGTGGCACTGCTGCTGATCGGCATTGCCGTCGGCTTGCAGCGTGTGTTTCAACGCCGGAGCGAGGCCAAAGCGCAATGAACCTGAACGACGCCAATCTGCTGAGTCCAGTCGAAGAGGCGATGACGCCGGATTTCAATCCGTGGCCGGTTACCGTTGCGACTTACAACATCCATAGCGCCATCGGCACAGACGGGCGTTTCGCACCGGAGCGCATCGGGCAGGTGGTCAAGGAAATGAACGCGGACATCGTCGCCTTGCAGGAAGTACCGCTCGGCGGCTCGGACTGGCCGGACGTGCTGCGCTTCCTCCAGGTCGCCACAGCTTTTCATGGAGTGGAGGGGCCGACGCACTGTAATCCCAGGCGGCGCTTCGGCAATGCGGTGCTCAGCCGCTATCCCATCATCGCATCGCGCAGCATCGATCTGTCGTTTGGCCGTTGTGAACCGCGTGGCGCGCTCGATGCGGATATCGATTGCCATGGACATCCTTTGCGCATCATCGCCACTCATCTGGGATTGCGGCCCGGAGAACGACGGATGCAGATCAAGACGCTGCTGGAGGTGTTCGGCACCAACCAGATGCCCATGATCCTCATGGGCGATATCAACGAGTGGCTGACGTGGGGGCGGCCGCTGCGCATGCTGGAAAGGCATTTCGAGGCGGTTCCCGCGCCAACGACCTTTCCCTCGCGCTATCCGGTGTTCGCGCTGGATCGCATCTGGATCAGCCCGCGGCACCGGCTGGTTGAAGTGGACGTCCATGCAACGCCTTTGGCGCGGCTGGCATCCGACCATTTGCCGCTCATCGCGCGAGTCTCCGGCTAGATCTGCGTCAGCAGGTTGCGGATTTTCTTTTCGTCCAGGCCTTTGCCTATGACCACGACGCGCGATTCGGGCTGTTCCTCGCTCCAGCCTGCGAGGGGCACGGGCGGGTAAAGCGTGTGCTGAACCGCATGGACCGCAAACGGTACAGGGCTTTCTTCCGCATGGATGATACCTTTGAGGCGGAGCAGGGCGGGGCCATGTTGCTCGCACAGTTTTTCCAGCGCTTTTTCCAGTGCCGCCCAGCGTAACGGCTGGGGCAGGGCGACCGTGAAGCTGGCGATGGCGTCATCGTGAATCTTTTGCGGTAACGCGCCTTTCGTGAGAGATGATTTCTGAGGTGCACGCAGCCAGCGCTGCGGCTGAGCCTTGCGTTGTTCCATATCGAACAACCCGACATTAAGGATGGCCGCCGGGTCGATATGTCCGAGCACGATGCGGTGTTGGGTGGCACCCGGATTCAAGGCGGCGAGGGCATCGGAAAGCGTGTCCAGCTGCTCGCGCGAGGCGAGGTCGGCCTTGGATAGCAGCAGCACGTCCGCTACCGCCGCCTGCTTGCGCGCTTCGGCGTGCTCCTCCAGTTGTGTCACTCCATGCGTGCCGTCCACCAGAACCACAACTGCATCCAACCGGTAATGGCTGCCGATAAGAGGCTCATTGAGCAGGTTGGCGAGGATGGGGCCGGGATCGGCCAGGCCAGTAGTTTCGATCACGAGCCGGCTGAATTCGGGGATGGCGTGCAGGGCGCGCTTGAAATAAAGGTCGCGCAGGGTGTCGGCGAGTTCGGTGCGTAGCGTGCAGCACAAACAGCCCGAGCCGAGCAGGACGGTATTGTCGGCGATATAAGTGTCTTCGACGGTGCGTGCGAGGATGTGATCCAGCCCGGCTTCGCCGATTTCGTTGATGACGACCGCAGTGTCATGCAGGTCTGGATGCCGCAGCAGCTGGTTGAGCAGTGTGGTCTTGCCGCTGCCGAGAAAGCCGGTGAGGAGGGTGACTGGGATGCGCTTGTCCATAGGGGAGTGGATTGTAGCAGCCCCTCCTGCCTCACCGGAGGAGGAAAAACTTTTTACTTTTCGACGAAGGCGCGCTCGATCACGTAATCGCCCGGCTCGCCGATGCGCGGCGAAATCTGGAAGCCGCGGCGATCCAGCAGCGCGCTCGTGTCTTCCAGCATTTGCGGGCTGCCGCAAATCATGCCGCGGTCCACGGCCGGGTCGAGCGGCGGCAGGCCGATATCCTCGAACAGTTTGCCAGACTCGATAAGGTCGGTGAGGCGGCCCTGGTTGCGATAGGGTTCGCGCGTCACGGTCGGATAGTAGATCAGCTTGTTGCGCACTTCCTCGCCGAAGAATTCGTTCTGCGGCAATTCACGGGTAATGAAGTCCTCGTAGGCCAGTTCGCTCACATACCGCACGCCGTGAATGAGCACGATTTTCTCATAGCGCTCGTAGGCTTCCGGGTCCTGGATCACGCTCATGAAGGGTGCGAGACCGGTGCCGGTGGAGAACAGATAGAGGTTCTTGCCCGGCTTGAGGTCGTCCAGCACCAGGGTGCCGGTCGGCTTGCGGCTGACCAGCACGTCCTGGCCGACTTCCAGATGCTGCAGGCGCGAAGTCAGCGGACCGTTCGGCACCTTGATGCTGAAGAATTCCAGATGCTCTTCATAGTTCGGGCTGGCGATACTGTAGGCGCGCATGAGCGGCTTGCCGTCCACTTGCAGGCCGATCATCACGAACTGGCCGTTTTCGAAGCGCAGACCGGGATCGCGCGTGGTCTTGAAGCTGAACAGGGTGTCGTTCCAGTGATGGACGCTCAATACTTTTTCGGTGGCGAGTGCGCTCATGATGTGTCTCTTTATTCAATAACTTAATTGATGGCTGCGGTCAGTTCCGGCACGGCCTGGAACAGGTCGGCCACGAGGCCGTAGTCCGCGACCTGGAAGATCGGAGCATCCGGGTCCTGATTGATCGCGACGACGATCTTGCTGTCCTTCATGCCGTAGGTATGCTGGACCGCGCCGGAAACGCCGATGGCGATATAGAGGTCGGGCGAAACCACGACGCCGGTCTGGCCGACCTGGATTTCGTTGGGGGCATACCCGGCATCGACGGCGGCGCGAGTGGCGCCGAGGGCCGCATCCAGCTTGTCCGCGAGCGGCGTCAGCACGGCATCGAACTTCTCGGCACTGCCGAGCGAGCGGCCGCCGGAAACGACCACGCGGGCCGAGCCGAGCGCCGGGCGTTCGGTATGCTGATGGGTGCGGCTGATCCAGCGGGCCTGGCCGAAGGCAGCCGGCGCGGCGAAGGTTGCGATTTCGGCATTGCCACCGTTGTCTGCTGCCTTGTAGCGGCTGCTGCGCACCGTGACGACCTGGATAGCGTCGTTATTCTGCACGGTGGAATACACGCTGCCGGCGTAGATCGGACGTACATATACATTCGCGGACTGGATTTCTACTGCGTCGGACACCATGGCTACATCCAGCAACGCGGCGGCGCGCGGCAATACATTGCGGGCAAAGGCGTCGTGCACGCCGAGGATCGCCTTGTATTCGGGACCGAGCGCAACGACGATGTTGGCGAGGTCTTCCGCCAACGCATGCTCGAGATGGGCCGCATCGACGCGGATCACCTTGGCGACGCCTGCGATCTGCGCGGCTTCCTGCGCGACTGCCGCGGTGTCGCTGCCTGCGACCAGCACGTGTACCGGTGCGTCCCAGATTTGCGCCGCCGTCACGGCATGGCGCACTGCCGGATTCAGTTCCCGGCCATTATGTTCGGCGAGCAGCAATACGCTCATGACAGCATTCCTTCTTCGTGGAGTTTGGCAACCAGCTCCTGCACGTTGTTCACCTTGATGCCGGGCTTGCGCGCGGGCGGTTCGGATACCTTGATTTGCGTAAGGCGCGGCGCGATGTCGGCACCCAGTTCGACAGCGCTCAGGGTCTCGATCGGCTTTTTCTTCGCCATCATGAGGTTGGGCAGCTTGACGAAGCGCGGGTCGTTGAGACGCAGGTCAGCGGTGAGCACGGCCGGCAGCTTCACGGCGATCTGCTCGGTGCCGCCCTCGATCTCGCGCGTTACGATGGCCTCGCCATTCTCGATGGCGATGCTGGAAACGAATGTCCCCTGAGCAACGCCCAGCAGAGCAGCCAGCATCTGGCCGGTTTGGCCGGCATCGTCGTCGATCGCCTGCTTGCCGAGCAGGATCAGGTCCGGCTTTTCACGCTCGACCACGGTCTTGAGCAGCTTGGCGACGCCCAGCGGTTGCAGCACAGCATCGGTCTCGACCAGCAGCGCGCGATCCGCGCCCATGGCGAGCGCATGACGCAGCACGTCCTGGTTGGCGTTTGTGCCCAGCGTAACCGCGACGATTTCCGTCGCCACGCCTTTTTCCTTGAGTCGGACCGCTTCCTCGATCGCATTCTCATCGAAAGGGTTCACGCTCATCTTCACCCCCGCGATGTCCACATCCGAGCCATCCGGCTTGATGCGCACCTGTATGTTGTGATCCACGACCCGTTTGACCGCGACCAGTATTTTCATGACCTGTCCTTCAATGTCCTTGTTTGCGATGCATTGTATTCATCGGTACAATATTTGTTAAATGGATTGTTTAGATAATATCTATCTAAAAAACTGATATGAAATTTACCCTCCGGCAACTCGAAGTCTTCGTCGCGATCGCGCGCAACGGCAACGTCTCGCGTGCGGCAGAAGAAATTCCGCTGTCGCAATCGGCGACCAGCACCGCGCTGGGCGAGTTCGAGCGCCAGTTCGGCTTGCAATTGTTCGACCGGGTGGGGAAGTCCTTGCGCCTGAATGAAATCGGGAGGCAATTGCTGCCCCGCGCCGTGGAACTGCTCGACCGCGCGAACGAAATCGAGGACCTGCTCGAAGGCCGCTCGGGTTTCGGTCCGCTCAGCATCGGCGCCACGCTGACCATCGGTAACTACTTGACTACACTGATTGTGGCGAAGTTCCTGCAACGGCATCCGCAAAGCCAGGTGCAGCTTGCGGTACACAATACGTCGACCATCGTGCAGCAGGTGGCGCACTACGAGCTCGACCTCGGCCTCATCGAAGGCGACTGCAATCATCCGGATCTGGAGGTGCACCCCTGGATCGCGGACGAGCTGGCGGTGTTTTGCGCGCCCGGCCATCCGCTTGCGGGCCAGAAGCGCATCCCGCTGGATCGCCTGCTGGCTGAGCCGTGGATTTTGCGCGAGAAGGGCTCGGGCACGCGCGAAACCTTCGACCGGGCGATGCACAATCACCATTCGCATCTGCAGGTGCGTCTCGAACTGGAGCATACCGAGGCGATCAAACGGGCAGTGGAGTCCGGCCTCGGGATCGGCTGCATCTCGCGCCTCGCGCTCAAGGACGCGTTCCGGCGCGGCAGCCTGGTTGCGCTCGACACGCCGGAGCTGGATTTGCGGCGCTATTTCTACTTTCTCTGGCACAAGCAGAAGTACCAGACCTCCGGCATGCGCGAATTCCTCGCACTGTGCCGCGAAATGACCGAAGGGCTCAGCCGCAGCGATGAGATCGACCTGCCGCCCATCGCCTGACCATACAAATAAATCACTTAGGACTACACACCATGCAACGCGACGTCATGACTTACGACATCCTCATTGTCGGCGCCGGCCCGGCCGGACTCTCGGCAGCGATCCGGCTCAAGCAGCTGGCCGCCGAGGCCGGGCGCGAGATTGGCGTGTGCGTGCTGGAAAAGGGTGCGGAGGTCGGCGCGCATATCGTTTCGGGCGCAGTAATCGACCCGATTGCGCTGGATGAGCTGATTCCGGACTGGGAAGCGCAGGGCGCGCCGCTCAAGACGCCGGTGACCGAGGATCGTTTCCTGATCCTCGGCGAAACTGGTTCGCGCGAGATTCCGCACGCGCTGCTCCCGCCTTTGATGCGCAACAAGCGCGCCTATATCGCGAGCCTGGGCGAGGTGTGCCGCTGGCTCGCACAACAGGCGGAAGCGTTGGGCGTGGAAATCTATGCCGGTTTTGCCGCGCAGGAAATGTTGTATGACGAGCACGGGCACGTAGTGGGCATTATCACCGGCGACATGGGCCGCAACGCTGAAGGTGAGGAAACGCCTCAGTTCACGCCCGGCATCGAAATCCGTGCGCAAACCACCTTGATCGCAGAGGGCACGCGCGGTTCGCTCACGCGCCAACTGGAAGAAAAATTTGAGCTGCGCCGCGATGTTTCGCCGCAGAAATATGGCCTCGGCTTCAAGGAAATCTGGCGCGTTACACCCGAGAAACACCAGCCGGGTCGCGTCGAGCACAGCCTCGGCTGGCCGCTCACGGCGGATACCGGCGGCGGCTCCTTCGTTTATCACTACGGCGAGGGGCTGGTGTCGGTCGGTTTCGTCGTGCATCTCGACTATGCCAATCCGCATTTATCGCCGTTCGACGAGTTCCAGCGCTTCAAGTCGCACCCGACCATGCGCACGCTGCTCGAAGGCGGGCAGCGCCTGAGTTATGGGGCGCGGGCGATTTCCGAAGGCGGGGTGCAGTCGTGGCCGCAACTGGTGTTTCCGGGCGGTGCGCTCATCGGCTGCAGCGCCGGCATGGTCAACGTGCCGCGCATCAAGGGCACGCATAACGCGATGAAGTCCGGCATGCTCGCCGCCGAGGCCGCGTTCGAAGCCTTCATCGACGAAAACCGTTCGGCCTCGCAGGACGTGCTGACGGCTTATCCGGAAAAGCTGCGCAACTCCTGGGTGTGGCGCGATCTCGACGCCGTGCGCAACGTGAAGCCCTGGCTGTCGCGTTTCGGCACCTGGGGCGGTACGCTGCTGGGGGGCTTCGAGATGTGGCTGGCCGCATTCGGCCTGCGTGCGCCGTGGACCTTGTCGCACGCCAAGGCTGACCACGCGAGTTTGAAGCCGGCTGCCGGGATGCCGAAGATTGCCTATCCCAAGCCCGATGGTGTGATTACCTTCGACCGCCTCAGCTCCATCGCGCTCAGCAACATCGCGCATGATGCCGACCAACCGTGCCATCTGCAGCTCAAGGATGCCGCCGTGCCGGTACAGTTCAATCTGCCGCGCTTCGACGCGCCGGAGCAGCGCTATTGCCCGGCCGGGGTGTACGAGATCGTGGGGCAGGGCGATGCGGCGCGCCTGCAGATCAATGCGCAGAACTGCATCCACTGCAAGACCTGCGACATCAAGGACCCGACGCAGAATATCGTGTGGGTGCCGCCGGAAGGCGGAAGCGGCCCGGTTTATTCTTCCATGTGACGCCGGAGCGCAGGCCGCTTGCGGGAGGCGTAGAATGGTCTCAGGCGATTACTTCGGGAGCTATCATGAGCCACAAGCACGCCAATCTGCTGTATGCCATTTTTACCGATACGGCCAGCGCCAACATTCATTGGCGCGAAGTCGAATCGCTGCTGAAACATCTCGGCGCCGATATCGAACCGTCCCACGGCGCCCGCTTCAAGGTCACGCTCAATGGCGTGACCGATTTTCTGCATCACCCTCATCATGGAAACGAATGCACTCGCGATCTGATCCGGCATCTGAGGGAGTTCCTGACGCATGCCGGTGTGAGCGTTTCCGCCTATGAGGCGAGCAAGGAAGAATAAGGGCAGCGCGGTTTGTTCTGGCCCCTGTAGACGCCTGTCGCGCGGGGTGGCCTATGCATTTCGATTGAAGCGGAAGCGCAGGCAATGCTATATTGTAAGATGTATATTAAATAAACCTATTAGGCTCAAGGTTAAAGCCGGTGCGCGAAGTACTGGTCTCTCCGATTTTCCTGCATGAAAAAATTCCTCGACCGATTCCCCGCGGCTATCCATATGCCCCGCCGCGAAATGCTGCTTTCCGTAAGCGGCGCATTCATTGCCATTCTGTTGTTGAGCCTGGAAATCCGCCTCATCGCCGATCATGCATGGCTGACGGTGCTGGTACTGGCTTCGATGGGCGCCTCCACCTGTCTGCTATTCGCTATTCCGCACAGCCCTTTGGCTCAGCCCTGGCCGGTATTTGGCGGACATGTGGTATCGGCCTTGGTCGGCGTTGCCAGTGCATTGCTGATCCCCGGACTTCCGATTGCGACGGCTGCCGCTGTGGCGCTGGCGATAGCCGGCATGTATTACCTGCGCTGCATTCATCCGCCTGCTGCTGGCACAGCCATGCTGGCGGTGATCGGGAGCGCGGCGGTACATGATCTGGGATGGGGGTTCGTCGGGGTGGTGGCATTGAATGCGGGCACATTGCTGTTCTTTGCACTGGTGATCAACAATCTGATCCCGGGCCGGCGCTACCCTTTGCGCCATACGCATCACCCGCATCACCAGCAATTTTCACCCGCCGAGAGCCCGCAGCTTCGGGAAGAGGATTTCGGCTGGGCGCTGGATCAGATGGACGGCGTGATTGCCGTCACGGAAGAAGATTTGGTCGACCTTTACGAATTTGCAGTCGAGCACGCCCGAAAGCGCAGCGCCAACTCGGCAGCTACAGCTGGGGCTCAGTAACTCGGAACGCGTCTGCGGTCCCCGCGCGGACAAATCCAGCACTTCAAGTCATGAGGTGTATGAAATTCAAGGATAAATTGATCTTTTAAGATTAATTCTGGCAGAGGAAATCGCTATGGATTCAACGTCTACGCAAAGTGTATGGCGCACCTTCAGCGCCGCGCCTCATCGCATGTTTTTTCTGGCCGGCGCTTTGCAGCTGGTGCTGGCCATGGCGTGGTGGCTGGTGGATCTGTCCGGACGCTACGGCAATTTCCATGCACCGATCGAGTGGAGCGTGGCTCCGTCCGATGCCCATGCTTTCCTGATGCTGTTCGGCATCTTTCCCTTCCTGATGTTCGGCTTTCTCATGACGGTGTATCCGCGCTGGATGGGCGGGGAGTCGGTGGAGCGTCGTATTTACGTCCCGGCTTTCCTGCTGATGGCGGCCGGCATGCTGGCGTTTTATCCCGGCCTGCTATGGAAAAACATGCTGGCGCTTTCCGGGTTGCTGTACCTCTCGGGCTGGGCCGTCGGGCTCACTGCGCTGTTGCGCGTCTATTTCCGCACCCAGCAGCCGGACAAGCGCCACGCGCGCATCACCAGTACGATGCTCACGGTGGGCGCGCTGATGACGGCCGGCTGGTATGCAGGCGAGCTGGCAGGCTGGAGCTTCCCGGTAACGCTGGCGAGAAGTGCTGGAATCTGGCTGTTCCTCTTGCCGATTTTCTTCGCGGTCAGTCATCGCATGCTTCCCTTCTTTTCCGCCAACGTGATTCCCGATTACGTCGTCGTACGGCCCAACTGGGCTCTCGCAGTGGTGCCGCCCGCCGCTCTGGCGCATCTGCTGCTGGAGTTGAACGGATTGGCGGCCTGGACATGGCTGCCCGATCTCCTGCTGGCCGGGACAGCGCTTTACCTTACCTGGTCCTGGCGTTTGCGCGAGAGTTTTGCCCAGCCGTTGCTGGCAATGCTGCATATCGGATTCGCCTGGCTGGGTATCGCTTTTCTGCTTTTTGCATTGCAAAGCCTGGCGTTACTGGGCGGAGCGGTGGTGCTGGGCAAGGCGCCCTTGCATGCGCTTACCATCGGTTTTTTCGGCGGAATGGTGCTGGCGATGATCACGCGCGTCACGCTGGGCCATTCGGGCCGCAGGCTGGTCGTAGAAAAGGCGGTGTGGCGGATGTTCCTGCTGTTCCAGCTTACTGCCGTGCTCCGGATCGCAGGCGATCTGCCCGGCGTCTCCTTTGCCGTGCGCAGTCATCTCTATCTCTGCGCCGCTGTTTTGTGGCTGGGGTGTTTCGTGTTCTGGACGATACGCTATCTGCCGATCTACTGGCGGCCGCGCGAAGACGGTCAACCTGGTTAGTTAGCCTGGTTATAGGCGGCTCAATCCAGCCCGCTTGCGACTAGGCGTTCAGAAATCGCTCTATCGCCGCGATCAGTGCAGGATCGTCCGGAGCCGTGGCGCTGGAAAAGCTCATGACTTCGTTGCCCGCCCGGTCGATCAGGTATTTGTGGAAATTCCATTTCGGCCAGTCGCCGGTTTTCTCGCCCAGCATCACATGGAACGGGTTGGCTTGCCCCTGAGTCACCGTGGTCTTGCCGAACATGGGGAAATCCACGTGATAGAAGCTCGAGCAGAAATCCGCAATCTGCGCTTCCGTTCCCGGTTCCTGCATGCCGAATTCATTGGAAGGGAAGCCCAGCACGACGAAGCCGCGATCCTTGTATTGCGCATACAGTTTTTGCAGCCCGGCATATTGCGGCGTCAAACCGCAGTAGCTGGCAGTGTTGACGACAAGAATCACGTTGCCGGCATAACGCGACAGAGGTTCAGCGGTGTCTTCATCGATGCGGTTAAAGCGATGGTCGAGCAGGGCGGTCATGTCAGTCCTTTCACAGGCTGCGACCGTCGAAAGGAACGACGGCAAGCGCTGAAATATCGGTATCCAGGCAGCGCGCATTGATCGCTGCCATGTTTTCTCCCGCCGGACCGGTGCCTTCGCCAAAAGGCGCACAGCCGCAGGTAGGGCAGAAATGGTGCTGAATGCGGTGAGTCCTGAAAGTGTAGGTTGCCAGGTTTTCCTCTGACGTCAGCAGACGCATCTTTTCGCGCGGCAGGAACCAGAGAAGATAACCCTTCTTGCTGCAGATAGAGCAATTGCATTGCACGGCTTGCAGCAACTCGCCTTCTGCCTCGATCGCGATTTTGCCGCAATGGCAGCTTCCTTGGTAGATCATGGTCTCGTCCTTGTTAATCGTTGATACGAAAGGGGTTTTACCTGTCGTTCAGCTTGAATTATTACGCAAGAGGCCTATCATGGAAATTCAACCGGGAACGTTTTTTCCCGGCGCATCTCCATCATTATTCCAGCAAAGAACACAGCCCAGTATATAACCCAACCTGTTTCCAACCACACACGGAGGAATTCCCATGTTGAATACCATCGTCGTCGTCGCCAATGGCTCACGTGCCCGTTTTTTCAGCGTTCGTCCCGCCGAGACACCGGAATTCGAGTCGAGTCCGAAGATGGTGGAATGCGGGACCCTGGTAAATCCGGAGCAGACGGCGGCGGGCAAGGACTTGTGGACGGACACCAAGAGCGGTTCTTACCGCAGCGGGGCGGGGCATGGGTTGCATAGTTACGACGATCATCGCGACGAGCACCGAGTGGAGTTCGAGCGACGTTTCGCCCAGTCGGTGGCGGGAGAGACGGCCAATCTGGCGCGCAGCGAAGGAGCGACCCGAGTTGTCATCACGGCCGATAACCGCATCCTCGGCATGCTGCGCAACGAGCTGCATCGCAGCAACGGTTTCGAGATCAAGGAAGTCGCGCGCGATTACAGCAAATTCTCGATCATGGAGTTGCATGAGCAGCTCGCGTCGCTCGCATTGATCCCGCCGCGTCGCCGTCCGGGGTATTCCAGCTAATGGCCATGCTATCGAGCAGCGACACGGGCGATCCGATGGATGCGGCATTCGCGGGAATGCGGCGCGATATGGTGACTACGGTCGCTGCGATGGCCGAGGAGCTGATTCCCGGCCATGAGAGCAACAAGTTGACACAACCGGTACTGGAAGCCCTTGAGCATGTGCCGCGGCACCGCTTCGTCCCGGAAGGCCAGCGCGATTTCGCCTATCTCAACCGCCCGCTGGAAATCGGCTACGGTCAGACCATTTCGCAGCCCTACATCGTCGCCTTGATGACGGAACTGCTGGATATCTCGGCTGGCGACCGGGTGCTGGAAATCGGTACCGGCTGCGGTTATCAGACCGCAGTGCTGGCGGAGATGGGTGCCGACGTTTACAGCGTGGAACTTGTGGAGCAGCTCGCCGAAAGTGCCCGCACGCTGCTGCAGGAGCTCGGCTATCAGGTGCAAACGCGTATCGGCGACGGTCGCCAGGGCTGGCCGGAACAGGCGCCCTTTGACGCCATCATTGTGACTGCGGCGATTTCCGAGGTGCCGCCGGCATTGCTGGAACAGCTGAAGCCCGACGGAAGGCTGATCATTCCTCTTGGCGAACACGATTCCGCACAGGAACTTACGCTGATAACGCGAAATGACAAGGGAAGGTGGGAGCGCAATCCTGTGTTGCCGGTGCGTTTCGTTCCGCTTATCGGGACGCAATAATCCGACGGCAAACGCGGGTTCAGTATGCCGCGATATGGAGAGGAATGCGCCGGCGGCCGAATTGCCCGTCGAATTGGCTGAAGCGCCCGGCGATGGCGCTGCCGCAGTGCTCGCACGAACCTTCGTCGGTCAGGGCGTAGTGCTCGATGCTGTACCAGTCGCGCACGATCACTGGGGCATGACAATGCGGACAGAAAGTGGTCCCGCCCTCGCTGTCATGCACGTTGCCGGTATAAACGTATTGCAGCCCGGCCTTTATCGCTATGTCGCGGGCGCGGCTGAGCGTATTCGCAGGGGTGGGCACGATATCCGTCATCTTGTAGTCGGGATGAAAGGCGGTGAAGTGCAGCGGCACGTCCGTCCCCAGTTCTTTCGCGATCCAAGCGCTCATTGCGGCAATTTCCTCGTTGGAATCATTCTTGCCCGGAATCAGCAGAGTAGTGATCTCGAACCATACATTAGTTTCGTGCTTGAGGTAGCGCAGCGTATCCAGCACCGGCTGCAGATGGGCGCCAGTAAGCTTGTAATAGAACTCCTCGGTGAAGGCCTTCAGATCCACGTTCGCCGCATCCATCTTGGCGTAGAAGTCGCGACGCGGTTCGGGATGAATGTAGCCCGCCGTCACGGCTACCGTTTTCACGCCGATAGCATGGCAGGCATCGGCCACATCCATCGCATATTCGGCGAAGATCACCGGGTCGTTATAGGTAAACGCCACGCTCTTGCAGCCTTGGGCCTGCGCGGCGCGAGCGATTGCTTCTGGTGATGCCTGGTCGGCCAATCGGTCGAAATCGCGCGACTTGGAAATATCCCAGTTCTGGCAGAACTTGCAGGCGAGGTTGCAGCCTGCCGTGCCGAAGCTGAGGATGCTGGAGCCGGGGTAGAAATGGTTGAGCGGCTTTTTCTCGATAGGATCGATGCAAAAGCCGGAAGAACGGCCGTACGTCGTCAGCACCAATTCGTTGCCGAGGCGGCCGCGCACGAAACATGCTCCGCGCTGGCCTTCGTGCAGCTTGCAGTCGCGCGGGCACAGATCGCACTGAATACGGCCGTCATCGAGCAAATGCCAGTAACGGGCGGGATAACATTCCTGAGGGGTAATCGGGGTGTCCATGGTCAAAAGTCCTGTTCGCGCTCCTTCCATTTGGTTACGGTATAACGCGACAGCCGGATGCTGTCGTCCCAGAAGGCAGCGGGTAGTCCCGCCTTTCTCTTGAGATGTGCGAGGAATAGTTCCGGTTGCGGGAGCTGTTCCCATACCTGCGGCAGAAAAGTGCCGCGCGACATGCCGTATTCCAGGACCACGCCGTCGATGCCGGGCCGCAGTTGGAGCAGCGCATCGGCCTCGTTCTCGAACGTCATCGGCGATTGCGGTGAAAGCAGCGACACCTCGACATGCGTGTCGGCAAACTCTCCGGAAGTCAGCGGCGGAAAGCGTGGGTCGCGAAATGCCGCAGCCACGGCGTTGGCGCGCACATCGTCGCGCAACTGGCGTCTGGGCTCCAGGCTGCCGATGCACCCTCGCAGCTGTCCGCTTCGGGTCAACGTCACGAACGTAGCTCCGGGTTCTTCCAGCCAGTCGCCTCGCGCTTCAACCGGCTCACTCAGTCCGAGTCGTTCGGCGATGGCGCCGCGTGCCAATGCGAGCAGAGCGGTTCCTTGTTCAGTCATCGTTTCCCTCGGTAAACGCAAACGCGGCATAGCCGACCACGCGTGCCCGGTCGCCGGCCGTGTCGCCTGAATTCCGCAGGTCGAGCAAATGCGGTTTCATGCCATGACGACGCGCGGCAATGATGAGGCCATTGACCGGCGTGCCGCCGCAGGCCTGCTGGTGCGTCACTGTTTCTTCGAGACGCAGTATGGTGTCGGCGGTATGTCCGTCGATCTGTGCGGCCGCGTCGTAGGGCAGATAGTGCGAAAGATCCGAGCTGATCACAATCAGCGTTTCCGGCCCGCCCCATACCTTTTCCAGTACTTCGGCCACTTCCTCCGGGCTCGCCATGCCCACTGCCAGCGGGAGCAGCGTGAAATTGTCGAGCACGGTCTGCAGGAAAGGCAGATGCACCTCCAGCGAGTGTTCCAGCGCGTGTGCCTCGGGACTGACCGTGACTTGCGGCAGTTCGGCAATGCTGCGCACGGCCGCCTGATCCACCGGCACAGCGCCCAGCGGTGTGGAGAAGGCTTCCGCGCCCGGCAGCGCCAGGCCGCGCACGGCAAGCCGGTGCGTCGGGCCCAGCAGCACGATACGTCGTATTCGTTCCGCCAGCGGTTTCAGCAGCGCATAGGCCGTGGCCGCAATCGGGCCGGAGTAAATGTAACCGGCATGCGGCACGATGAGCGCCTTTGGAGAAATGTCGAGCGCACGGGGTGCGGCCTCGGCCAGCATGCGCTCGAGATCGCTTGCGAGAACGGCAGGGTTGCCGGGGTAGAACATGCCGGCGACGGCAGCGGGGCGGATAGTGCTCATGCGGATCCTCCTTGATGAGAGTCTGCTGAAACATGCTCCAGAGATGGGGGCGATACGGCAGGAAGCAAGCGCGGCCGTGCTATGATTTTGCGATGCACAACGCCAAGAACTATGTCCTGATTCCCGCCGCCGGCAGCGGCAGCCGCATGGGGGCGGAACTGCCGAAGCAGTATCTGCCGTTGCTCGGCAAGCCCATGATCCATCATACGCTTTCCGTGTTCTGTATTCACCCCGCTATCAGTCGGGTGTTTGTCGTACTGAGCCCCGACGATATCGGCTGGGACCAGTACGATTTCGTAGATCCGGGCGGCAAGGTGGAAGTGTTGCGCTGTGGCGGAACGACACGCGCGGAATCCGTGCTGAACGGCCTGGATGCGATCGAGGACCGGCTGGAAGCGGGCGACTGGATGCTCGTTCACGACGCGGCACGCCCCTGTCTCACACAGACCATGCTCGACAACCTGCTCGCCGAGTTGGCCGATGATGCCGTCGGCGGACTGCTCGCCGTGCCGGTGGCCGACACTCTGAAGCGCGAAGGCAAGGATGGCCGCGTAGACCATACCGAGCCGCGCTCAGGGCTGTGGCGTGCGCAGACGCCGCAAATGTTCCGCTACGGCCTGTTGCGTGAGGCGCTGCATGCCATCGGGACCAATACGCCTACCGACGAAGCCCAGGCGGTAGAATTCCTCGGTTTTGCCCCGCGTCTCGTAATGGGCGACGGGCACAACCTGAAAGTGACTTACCCGGAGGACCTCGTGATCGCCGGGCTCCTCCTCAAGAACGGAAACGAACAATGATCAGAATCGGCCACGGTTTCGACGTCCACCAACTGGTGGAAGGGCGCAAGTGCATCATCGGCGGAGTGGATATTCCGCACGACAAGGGCCTCAAGGGCCATTCCGACGCGGACGTGCTGCTGCACGCGATCTGCGATGCGCTGCTCGGCGCGCTGGCGCTGGGCGATATCGGCAAGCATTTCCCCGATACCGATCCGCGTTTCAAGGGCATCGATTCGCGTGAACTGCTGCGCCATGTCTCCCAGTTGGTCAGGGACAAGGGCTACGGCGTAGTCAACGTGGATGCAACGGTAATCGCGGAAGCGCCGCGTCTCGCGAAGCATATCGCGGCCATGTGCGGCAATATTGCGGCTGATCTCGGGGTGGCTGTCGATTGCGTCAATGTCAAAGCGACGACTTCGGAAAAGCTCGGCTTCACTGGCCGAGGTGAAGGCATCGCCGCCGAGGCGGTTTGTCTGGTGAGTAAAGGATAAGAAACTCGGCTGCGTTTCTGGCGCTGGCTTCGCCCTGCGTTATTGGAGTGGCTTGGCGTTCTGCCGGCAAGGACGCTCAGGCCATCTGTCGTTCGTGAAACTCGGCAATATCCAGCCATGCGGGAATTTTTCCATCGGACGGAGCGCGCTCGGCGATAGGCCAGCGGCGACGCAACTCGCGCACGATGATCTCTACCTGAAACAGAATTTCATCGATCAGGACGCGCAGATGCGCGGCCGAACCGGGGTCCTCGATTAATCCCGCCAACGTTTCCTGAGGCATGTTGAAATCCAGCCCTGCGTCCAGAGCTTCGATTTTTAATGCCTGCATACGCTCATTGATAAATTCGGACATGGGACCCGCAGCAAAGCCTGTGCGCAACTCCTCCCAGGACTTGAAAATCTCGGAAAAACGGCCGAGCTGGATGGTGATGTACTGCTTTTCCTGGTCCGAGAGCGTCGAGGTTGTCGTGGCTTCGGAGGCATAGAACACCTTGAGGTGGCCGACCAATCCCCGACCGTAGCGCCGAGCGTTGAGCTTGAGCATGGTTTCCAGCCGAACAGCATGCAGATGTGGATTGTCCTTGCCGAAATGGCTCGCGATAACTTCGGCCACGGTGATGATCTGGCCGAGCAGCCCGAAAGATTCTCCGCCAATTCCCTGAGGATAGCCGCTGCCGTCGAGACGCTCGTGATGCTGCAATACGGCCTCTGCGATTTCCCCCGCATAGTCGGGATCTTCTTTTAGCAGCATCCAGGCGGTGATCGGATGAGCAAAAAGATGCTGGCGTTCTTCGCGTGTCATGCGGTAGGAGCGCTCGAGCAATCGCGGATCCACATGCAGCAAGCCGATATCGTGTACCAGTGCCGCAGTCGCGAGGTTTATCAGAGAAGGCTCGTCCAGTCCCGCCTGCATACCGATGTAGATGCTTACCAGCGTGACATACAGGCTGCGTTGAAACAGTTCCTTGCGCTGCGCACGCATGACGGTGAGCTTGAAGGCGATATGAGGCTTGAGCGGAATTTTTGACAGGACACCAATGAGCATTTCATCGTCGGGCAACGCATTGCGCATGCGCATCAGGCTTTCCTCTAAGCCGATGAGAAGTGTGGCATCTTCCGCCAGCATGGCGTGAGTGATGCTGTCTTCGGTCGACAGACTGTCGTCCAGCTTGGGTGTCAGTTTGTGGCTCAGCAAGCGCTGGTAAAGGGCGCTGTTGAAGCGGGCGCCCTGATTGACCAGCTTGAGCCCTTGGTTGGAATAGATATCTCGAATGGCGAGTACTTTGCGGCCGTCGCCCAGTTCGGTAACAGTCTTGAGGTAGTGCGAAGAGTGCAGTTGCCCTTCGGCGATGCGCGCCTCCCGCAGCATCAGGGTGATATTGGCATCCATCGTATTTACTTTCTTTAGTCTTAGCCGCCGAACGACGAAACCATTGCAAGCCAGTATAAAAAATTCTCTCCCGGGCACAATCAGGGGAAGCACTTAATGTGCAGCAGGAGGATCGCTATCTTTTGACGATATCCTCAATGCGTGCGACAGGAAGGCATGTCAGGCTTCAGACGCAATGCAGGTACTAGCAGAGGAAAGTGAGAAGCTGCCTTAATTGGCCTTGAGCAACACCACCAATGCTCCCGCGCCGCCATCCACTTCCCGTGCCTGGCAATACGCAATGACCTCGTCGCGCTGCATGAGCCAGCTTCTGAGCTTGTGTTTCAACACCGGCTCGCGGTTTTTCGAGCCCAGCCCCTTGCCGTGGATGATGCGTACGCAGCGTGCGCCGCGCTTGCGGCATTCCGCGAGGAATTGCACGACATAAAGCCGTGCTTCTTCGGCATAGAGGCCGTGCAGGTCTAGCTGTTCCTGGGTCACCCAGTGGCCGCGGCGCAGCTTGCGCAAGATATCAGGGGAGTGGCCATCGCGCAGGTAAAGGGCCTCTTCGCCGCTTTCGAGTTCG
The DNA here is from genome assembly GCA_946478865.1 of uncultured Methylobacillus sp. The sequence goes on along the minus strand of CAMLDO010000002.1, from coordinate 122,220 downwards.
TGGGCGGGGATGTAGTGATCGGAGAGCGAATCGGCGAGTGCCCGGTATTCGTCTTCGATGAACTTGTGGGGGACGGGTTTGGGTTTCTTGGCCGTATGGACGACGCGCGAAGGCTGCTTCAGCGGGCGTGCATCCTTCATCGCCTCCCGGAAGAGGTTGAGATCGTCGTCGTCATCCGGTTGCGTGGACATGGCATCTTGATCCGTCGGGATGCCATGAGCGCCAAGTCATCGGTAATCAGATTTTCCTGGCGCTCCTGGCGTCTCGGTCAGGCCTTACAGTTTGGCGTCGCCCAGGCCATCGAGGTAGCGCTCGGCATCGAGTGCGGCCATGCAGCCGGTGCCGGCGCTGGTGACGGCCTGACGGTAAACGTGGTCCTGCACATCGCCGGCCGCGAATACGCCGGGTACGCTGGTGGCGGTAGCGTTACCGATGCGGCCGCTCTGGGTCACGATGTAGCCGCCTTCCATTTCGAGTTGGCCTTCGAAAATGTCGGTGTTCGGCTTGTGGCCGATCGCGATGAACACGCCTTGCAGCGCGAGCTCCTTGGTCGTGCCAGTCTTGACGTTCTTGACGCGCATGCCGGTCACGCCGCTGTTGTCGCCCAGCACTTCGTCCAGCGTGGAATCGAGCTCCAGTACGATCTTGCCTTCCTTCACGCGATCCATGAGCTTGTCGACCATGATGGCTTCCGCCTTGAACTTGTCGCGGCGATGCACCAGCGTCACCTTGCTCGCGATGTTGGCGAGGTAAAGCGCTTCTTCCACGGCGGTATTGCCGCCGCCGATCACGGCCACTTCCTGGTTGCGGTAGAAGAAACCGTCGCAGGTGGCGCAGGCGGAGACGCCCTTGCCGGCGAATTGTTCTTCGGACGGCAGGCCGAGGTACTTGGCGGAAGCGCCGGTGGCGATGATGAGGGCGTCACAAGTGTATTCGCCGCTGTCGCCAATGAGGCGGATCGGTTTCTCGGTCAGCTTCGTGGTGTGGATGTGATCGAAGATCATCTCGGTATTGAAGCGCTCGGCGTGCTTCTGGAAGCGCGCCATCAATTCCGGGCCCTGCACGCCGTCGGCATCCGCCGGCCAGTTATCGACTTCGGTCGTGGTCATCAGCTGGCCGCCTTGAGCGAGACCGGTGATCAGCACCGGCTTGAGGTTGGCGCGGGCCGCGTACACGGCGGCGGAATAGCCGGCCGGACCGGAGCCCAGGATGATGAGTCGTGCGTGCTTGGTAGACATTGCTTCAAACTCCAATTCGATTATGGTCGGGCGTAATTTTAGCGTAAAAAGTGACGGGAGCCGTCAGCGCGAAGGCGATCGACGATGGCAAAACCGTCGCCTAAAAACCGAATTCCGGGTACTGCACAAGACAGCCCCGGAATTCTTGCTGCGGCAGCCTCGCGCCTAAACGCGGAGGCGAGTCAGAAAATGCTTAGCTTTCCAGCAGGCTGCGAAGCATCCACGCCGTCTTCTCGTGTACTTGCAGGCGCTGGGTCAGCAGATCGGCGGTCGGCTCGTCGCTCGCTTTTTCCACAAGCGGGAACAGACTGCGTGCGGTACGGGCAACCGTTTCGTTGCCTTCGACCAGCTGCTTGATCATGTCCTGTGCCTTGGGTACACCCGAAGTTTCCGGAATCGCAGTCAAGCGGCTGAACTCGGTGTAATTGCCGGGGGCAGCAAAGCCCAGTGCGCGGATACGTTCGGCGATCGGGTCGGTCGCCAGCCACAGCTCGTTGTACTGTTCCATGAACATGGTGTGCAGCGTCTGGAACATCGGGCCGGTCACGTTCCAGTGGAAATTGTGTGTCTTGAGGTAAAGAGTAAACGTGTCGGCCAGCAGGCGCGACAAACCATCCGCAATGCTTTTGCGGTCTTCAGGCGAAATGCCGATATCGATTTCCAGGCTCATGACGATCTCCGTTTCTTGTTGATAGTTACCTGAGGCAAATATTAGAACACTCTAATTAATAGTGCCAATAATAGATTTTTAAAGCGGCAATAGTTTTTATCAATCGATCCATTCGACGCAGCGGCTTCGAGCCTGCTTGATGGCACTGATCAGCACTTCAATCGCTTGAGGACGGGTAAAGCTCTTGCGCCAGACCAAGGCCACGCGGCGTTTCGGGGTCGGCTGCGTGAATGGAATGAAGCGCAGCATCGCGCTGTCCTCGCGCTGAACTGCGGCGGCCGTGCAGGGCAGGATGGTCATGCCGACGCCGGAGGCAACCATGTAGCGTATGGTTTCCAGCGAGCTGCCTTCCAGCGTTTGTTGCATGCCATTGGCCGAAGTTCCTCTTGCGAGAGCGGGGCATACCTGCAGTACCTGGTCGCGGAAACAGTTGCCGGCGCCGAGCAGCAGCACCGGCTCGGTTCCCAGGTCTTCCGGTGGAATGGCAGGCTTGTTGCGCCATGCATGTTCCAGCGGCACGGCCACCTGGAACGGTTCGTCATAGAGCGGGCGAATCACCATGCCGGGCTCTTCGAACGGCAGCGAGAGGATGGCGACGTCTAGCTTGCCCTGTTTGAGCTGCTCGCGCAGGCTGGAAGTGTAGCTTTCCTGGATCAGCAACTGCATATTGGGCGCGAGTTCGCGCAGCACAGGCAGGATGCCCGGCAGCAGATATGGTCCGATGGTGTAGATGGCCCCGACGCGCAGCGGATGCGCGAGCGGATCGCCGCTCTGCTGGGCGATGCTCTTGATCAGCGCGGCGTTTTCCAGCGTGCGTGCCGCCTGTGCAACGATTTCCTCGCCTACTGGCGTCAGCGTGATCTCGTTCGAGCCGCGCTCGAAAATCATCACGCCCAGTTCTTCCTCGATTTTCTTGATACCGACGCTAAGCGTGGGCTGGCTGACGAAGCATGCTTGCGCGGCGCGTCCGAAATGGCGTTCACGCGCCACTGCGACGATATAGCGAAGTTCGGTCAGGGTCATGCGAAGTCCTTTGAGTCGATGCATATTTCAAGCTTTGTCGCGAGAAACATGCAACTTCGATAAAATCCAATTTTACGCGGATATCGAGCTTACACGTCAGCATGTTTTTCAAGAAAAAACCGTCTTCAGCCACGCCTCGACGCGAGGTTCCGGAAAAAACCGCTGGCCTGATCCGCGAGGCTTGGTGGCTGGTGCTCGTCGTGGCCGGCAGCTATCTGGCGACCATACTGTTCACCTACAACCGCGACGATCCCAGCTGGTCGCACAGCGCGAGCGACGATGCGGTCATCCATAACGCTGGCGGTCCCGTAGGCGCCTGGCTCGCGGATATCCTGTTGTATCTTTTCGGCTTTTCTGCCTGGTGGCTCGCTGTGTTGGCTTTTTATGCCATGTGGTGGGTGTACAAGCGGCTTGATACGGAACAGACCGAAAAGCCCTTCTTGTTGTTCAATTTTCTAGGTTTCGGTCTGATGCTGGTCGCCTCCAGCGCGCTCGAATCCGGCCATCTAGTGGAAATGGGACTGACCCTGCCGCTCGCGCAGGGCGGCATGCTGGGCAGCGTGATGGATGGACTGCTGCATCCCACGCTGGGCTTCGCGGGCTCCACGATGGTTCTGTTGCTCGCTTTTGCCACCGGTTTCAGCCTGTTCACGGGCTGGTCATGGATCATGATCACCGAAAAGCTTGGCACATGGCTGGAAAGAAGCTATCACTTCGCTCGCCAGAGCTGGCAGGACTGGCAGGACAAAAAGGTCGGCAAGGTGGCCGAGCAGTTGCGCGAGGAGTATGTCGAGAGCGAGCGCAAGCGCGTCGAGGATCGCCCGCCGGTGCAGATCGAGGCGCCGGTGCTGGAAGTGCCCAAGAGCGATCGCGTGGAAAAGGAGCGCCAGACCCCGCTGTTCCAGACCATGCCCGATTCGCCGCTGCCGCCGCTTCATCTGCTGGACGAGCCCAAAGGTACCGTGGAGGTGCAGAGCGCGGAGACCTTGGAATTCACCTCGCGTCTTATCGAGCGCAAGCTCATGGACTTCAACATCGAAGTAAAGGTGACTTCCGCTTTGCCCGGCCCGGTGATCACGCGCTACGAATTCGAACCGGCCGCTGGCGTGAAAGGCAGCCAGATCACTAATCTCGCCAAGGACCTGGCGCGTGCGTTGTCGGTGGTCAGCATCCGTGTGGTGGAGACCATCCCCGGCAAGAGCTGCATGGCGATCGAAATTCCGAATCCCAAGCGTCAGGTGGTATGCCTGTCCGAGATTCTCGGCTCGCAGGTTTATGCCGACATGCATTCGCCGCTGGCGATCGCGATGGGCAAGGATATTTCCGGCAAGCCGGTAGTCGCCGACCTCGCCAAGATGCCGCACGTGCTGGTCGCGGGTACCACCGGTTCCGGCAAGTCGGTGGCGATCAACGCGATGATTTTGAGCTTGGTATACAAGGCTGACGCGAGCAAGGTGCGCCTGATTCTGGTCGACCCCAAGATGCTGGAATTGTCCGTCTACGAAGGCATTCCGCATCTGCTGGCGCCTGTAGTGACCGACATGCGCCAAGCTGCGAGCGCGCTCAACTGGTGTGTGGCGGAAATGGAAAAGCGTTATCGCCTGATGTCGGCTCTGGGCGTGCGCAACCTCGCTGGCTACAACCAGAAGGTGCTGGACGCCGAAAAGGCCGGCAACAAGCTCACCAATCCGTTCACGATTACGCCGGACAATCCCGAACCGCTGGAAGAGATGCCGCTCATCGTGGTCGTCATCGACGAGCTGGCCGACATGATGATGGTGGTCGGCAAGAAGGTGGAAGAGCTCATTGCGCGTCTCGCGCAGAAGGCGCGCGCTTCCGGCATCCACCTCGTGCTCGCGACGCAGCGGCCATCGGTGGATGTGATCACCGGCCTCATCAAGGCCAACATCCCGACACGCGTCGCGTTCCAGGTATCGAGCAAGATCGACTCGCGCACCATTCTCGATGCAATGGGTGCCGAAGCGCTGCTGGGGCAGGGTGACATGCTGTACCAGCCCCCCGGCACAGGCTACCCGCAGCGTGTGCACGGCGCTTTCGTGAGCGATCAGGAAGTGCATCGCGTGGTGGAGTATCTCAAGTCGCTGGGCGAGCCGGACTATATCGACGGCATACTCACGGGCGAATCCGAGCTGTCGGAAGGAGGCGAGGGCGGCATGATGGGCGAGGGCGGCGGCGAATCCGATCCGCTGTACGACCAGGCCGTCGCCATCGTGCTCAAATCGCGGCGCGCTTCCATTTCTGCCGTACAGCGCCATCTGCGCATCGGCTATAACCGGGCCGCGCGCCTCATCGAAGAGATGGAACGTGCCGGCCTCGTGTCGCCGATGCAGTCCAACGGCAACCGCGAGGTGCTGGCACCTGCCGGTTCCGGCGACTGAGAACCGTTCTCGAACTCGACTGTCGCAATCATTTCAAACATCAAAGACGGGATTTCAATGCGTTTTATCGTTACTCTTTTGTTCGCCGTACTGTCGACCGCTGCTCAAGCCGACGAAGTGCAGACGCTCAAGAATTTCTTCCAGGGCACGACCGCCATGCGGGCCAGATTCCAGCAGACGGTGGTCGATAACCTCGGCCGCAAGGTGCAGGAAGTCACGGGCAGCATGCAGCTGCAGCGGCCGGGCAAGTTTCGTTGGGATTACGACAAGCCCTATGTGCAGCTGATCGTGGGCGACGGCAAGAAAGTGTGGCTGTATGACCCGGACCTGAATCAGGTCACGGTGCGTCCGCTGGACAAGGTTCTAGGCTCCAGCCCGGCGGCACTGCTTGCGGGCAACAAGGATATCGACAAGACCTTCGATCTCAGGAATGTCGGCCAGCAGGGCGATCTGAACTGGGTGGAAGCGGTTCCGAAGGAAAAGGAAAGCGGCTTCGAGAAGGTTGTCCTGGGTTTCAAGGGCAATATGCTGCACGAAATGGAAATGCGCGACAGCTTCGGCCAGATCACCGTGATCGAATTCAGCAAGCAGGAAGTGAATCCCAAGCTCAATGACAAGAGCTTCCGTTTTGCGCCGCCTGCAGGCGCAGATGTGTTGAGCGAGTAACCCCGCTTAGTTAATTACGCAACCCGCACCCGGCGGGATGATACCGGTAGCAAACGTCCCGAGGCCATTCCCGACGGTATCATCTTCGTCGAACGGGGGCAGCCCCGGGTCACCTGGCAGCAGTACTGGCGCAGTATTGGCATCCTTGACGAAAGCATATTGTCCGACATCTACGTCCAGTGAACCGGCACGGTTCACAACGTTGATCCTTCCCTGCTTAACATCAATGTACTGCCCATCCGGAAGTTTTCCGCAATTGCCAGCGCAGAGCAGGGAACCGTAGTCAGTGCCTCGGATGCCAATCGTAGCCATCGGCGAATTGGCCTGGTAGCTGTCGCGATTGCCGCGCTTGCCGATCAGCCCGGTGATCGTGCGGAAGCCGCCTTTGAGTAGACCGAATACAAAGCTATCCTTCTGCGGCTCCTCCTCGACGTAATGATAGGCGTCGATAGTGATAGCAGTATTCGGCCTGAGCGTGATTTCACCGCCATCCGTGAATTTCAGGCGTGCAAAGCTATTTTTTTCGGTAGTCAGTACATCACCCATTTCCAGGGTCGAGTTTTGCGACAGGACGCGCACCGATCCATCCGCACGCTGCGCGGAGACCGTGCCGTTCAAATGCGTCACCCTGGCTGCTTCTGCTAGGGCAGTTCCAGTCTGAAAGAATATGCTGGCAGCTAGCAGCGTGGCTGAAAGCAGTGGCAACGGTTTGTTTAGCTGCATTCTCTAACCTCGCTGAATCCCAGCTCTCCCACAGTAGGGTCCCAGATAATGCCGTATGTATAGGAACTGTCTCCCGGTCCGGTCTGCTGAGGGCCGTAGGCATCCACATATGGGCTGGTCGCCAGCGTATTGGTCGTGTTCTGGCTGATGACTCCGGTGATCGGGCCGTTCGGAGCGTAGGTGATGAATAGGTTGGTGTTCAGGATTGCCGTATTGGTCAGGTTGGTGCCGGTAAAGAAACCGGTCGACGGATTGAATGCCGAGACCAGCAGGCTCTCCGAACCGTCCATGAAGTAGCCGCCGAAGAACAGGTTGGGGAAGTAGAGATAGATGGTATTGTCCGAAAAGGTTCCGACCAATGATCTGCTACTGCCGCCTGAATTCAGATAGAGCTTGCCGTACAGAGTGATGAAGACTTCATTGTCAGCCACGATCTCGCTGCCGGTAAGGACAATATCGCCGGCACTGTTGATATGAATGATTGAAGGCGTCATGCCGGAAGCTTCGCCGATCTTGCTGCTATTCATGGTGATGCTGCTGGCCGAGAAGTCGAGACTTCCGTTGGCATCGACGGTCGCATTGGTTAGCGAGGCAGTGCCGGTATTGACGATGAGATCGCTGCCCGCAATGATCTCGGCGTTGTTCATGTCCAGCGAGGCTGCCTGAATGGCTGTTCCTCCGCTGGTCTGTCCACCCTGGATGGTTGAGGTATCCAGACTGAAGGCGCCGATGATATCCATGGTCAAGCCTTGATTGCCCTGGATAACGCTGAAATTGTCGAGGCTGAGTGAAGCCACCTGCAGATCGAGTGCGCCATTGATATTCATCGTGGTGTCGGTCAGCGTGACCGTGCCGGCCGTCATGGTCAGGCCGCCGCCGTAGCTCACCAACACGTCATTGAGCGAAAATGCGCCGCCGATATTCATCAGCCCGTCGCCGTTCATATTGATCTCGGCATTGGAGGCGGTGAGTGTGGTCAAATCGCCGGTGACCGTCAGATTGAGGTCGCCGGAGCCCTCAATGACGGCGTCCGTACCAAGTGTCAGCGTGCCAGTGCTGATGTTGTTGGTCGTGCCGAATGCGCTGATCGAGCTACTGTCCATGGACAGCAGGCCGCTATTGTCGATAGTCAGGTTCCCGTCCGCGAAGATGCTGCTGACATTGTTGATCAGCAAGGAATCGGAAGTGATGCTGATGTCCGTATCTGCACCCAAGCCGCTCAGTGCGTTTAATGTGATGTCTGTTGCATGAATGGCGGTCGTGGCGCCATAAATTTGAGATCCCGCGCCACCATTGGAATCCAGGTTCAAGTCGCCCGACGTCAAGGTCAGCGAGTTGCTGCCGAAGATAGAGCTGCTGTCGAGATTGAGCAACCCCGAAATCCAGTTGACGGTGCCTCCATCGATCATAAACTGGGTCAAGGTTGCGCTGTTAGCCCCGGCATTCACGGTTAGGTTGTTGCTACTGAGGAATCTGCCTTGAGTACCGTTGCCGGTGAGGTTTAGGCTGGCGGCGTTGACGGTCAGGTCGCAGCCCGAGCAAAGCGAGGATGCATTGAGGTTACTGTTGGTGACAGTGAGATTGTTTGCATTCACCGTCAACTGCCCGGAGGCGGAGTCGAGAATGACCAGGCTGGGATTTTGCGTGAACAGGCCGCCGCCAACTGGTACCAGGGCAAAGGTCAGGTCGAGATCGTTGGCGGTGACGGTGAGATTGCCGTTGCTGGTGATGTCGACTCCCTGCAATGTTGTTGACGATTGAGCGAAGGTCAGTTGGTTGGAGGCGGCCAGCATGTCGATGGAGGAGCTGACATTTGGATTGGCGGAGAGCGTCAGGTTCGCGCTGCCGGATGGCGTCGTAATTAGCGTGACACAAACAGTGCAGATGCTCGATACGGCTACGCTGGCGGTTGTGATGGCTGCATCGTCGTAAATGCTGACTGTGCTGGTATTCGGAGCATTGTTCGTGATCGACCCGGCATCCAGCGTCGCAGTGCTGACATAGGCCGTAATGTCGCCGCCGACGGTGTTGAGTGTGACGCTGTTGGCCTTGATCAAGGCCGCTGAATTCATGGTGATGTTTCCGCCCCCATAGGCTTTCACATCAGCTGCACCGCCAATGTCGATCCCCCCGCCGGATCCGAAAATCACCGATGCGGTGTTGTTGCCGTTTTGGCCCGCGTCGATATTGACGTCGAGATTGCTGCCGCTGATCTTGCCGTTCAGTGTTATATCGCTGTGCGAAATCAGGTTGATGGTCGTATTGTCGCTATTGCTGCCGGAAATATCAGCATTGATGGTGATGGTTCCGACGCCGGAAGTCCCGTTAACCGCAGCTCCCGTGGCTGTGGCAGCTGCGGTGTCGATCGTAATGTTGAGAGCTCCGCCATTGATGGCATTCGAAATGAGCGTGGCTTCGGAGTTGCCGATGACGAAGTCGAACGGATCCAGCAACCACGATCCCCCTACGCCACCGGTACTCAGCGCATGCAGATCGAAGTCCATGCGGCCGAAGGTAAGGTATGCGGCGGAAGTTTCCAGAAAGCCGCCGTTGCGCCCCGAGATATCGAAGAAGCCGCTGTAATCGCCAGTCAGGCCGGCAAACGCTTGAATATGACCACCATCCAGCGTACTGGTGCCGGCCGCTTCGGCGACGCTGCCGCTAGTCGTCTCGATATTCCCGGCCGACTTGAAATATATCTTTCCGGTGGCGTCCTGGGTGACCGTATTGGCCGATATGCGGCCGCTGTTCAGGACGGCAAAGATATCGCCGTCGTTGTCCACCATCATCTGACTCAGATTGATATCCTGGCTATGGGCGCTGACTGTCACGCGCAAGGAGGGATCGGTGGAGTCCACCAGCTCCACGGAATGCCCCGCAGCTAGGACGGCTTCACCCGATGGCGTTGTAATCATCCCGCTGTTCTCTACCTGTGCGCCGATCAGGTAGACGAACCCGCCAGTAGGGGTGCGGATTTCTCCGGCATTGGAAACCTTGCCGGGGTTGGCGATATTGGCGTTGTAGGCATGCTTGCCGGACAGGAAATCCGCATCGGAAATGTTCAGCGTGGAGGCGACCAGCCCCGCCACATTTACCGTGGCACCTGCACCGAACATGATGCCGGTCGGATTGATGAGGAACACCCGGCCGTTCGACTGCAGGGTGCCGAGAATCTGCGACGGATCGCCGCCGGTTACCCGGTTCAGTACAGCGGAAGCAGCGCTCTGCTGAATGAATTGTGTGGTTTCACCCACGCCGATCGAGAAATCATGCCAGTTGATGATCGTGTTGGGAGAGTTGGCGACGGTGAGCGTGCTGCCGGATTGGGTTATGGTGGCGCTGCCGCTGACGACAGTAGCGCTTCCTGGGTTCGCCTGTGCTCCTGCGGCGCCTGCGCATAGGCACAGGCTGACTGCCTGGCAAAGAAGATTATGTGTGCTTATCGTCTTGACCATGCCTGTCTCCGCTACCAGATCCAACCTAGGCTGAAGTGCAGGAAGGTATCGCCGCTGTCGCGGCTTTGCTGATAAGTGGCCGAGGCGCTGTTAGTCTTGTCGCCATCCACTACCATCGCCAGGTCGGCTCGCGCCAGCAGGTGCTTGTCGTAGGCCAGACGCAGTCCAACGCCTACACTGCCGATGGTGATGCGGTTGCCGACCTTGTCGCCAAGCACGTTGTTTAGGTTGGATACGTGTCCGACATCATAAAAGGCCAGCGTTTTCAGGCTGAGTTTTTCGACCAGGCTGCGACCAAAATTGGGGCTGACTACTTCCAGGCTCCAGCGATAACCGCGGTCGCCCGAGAACGCACGCTCATGCCAGCCGCGTGTGGAATCCATGCCGCCCAATCCGAACTGTTCGCCCGGGTGCAGATGGTCGCTGGCGAACTGGCCATTGCCGGCCAAATGTACTTGCCAGTCGGTCGCGAAATTCTGAACGAAATCCGCTCCCCAAGTGTAGCGCTTGAAATTGTCCTCGGCCAGCCACGGTGGCGCAGCGAAATCATCCTCGCTGCCGTGGCTGGCCAAGTCGGGGATGTTCGCAATGACGCCCAGGTTGAATCCCCATTGCCGATCGCTGCCCTTCCACAATCCCGAATAGGTCACGCTGGCCGGGGTGGCGGTCACTTCCGGCGTGAGGTTGACGCCGCCGAACGAGGTATTGGGATCGTAGTTGCGGTAATCCAGTCCGACATTCAGTTTGTGCTGGTAGTTACCGATGCGGTTGAGGTTCCAGTTATAGTGCGCGCCGAACAAGGCGCCCTTGCTGGTGATATCCAGAGCTCCGCCGAGCAGTGTGCCCGCATCCACATCAGAGTAGGCGGCAAAGAAATCCAGCGAGTTGCCCTGCTCGTACAGCGGGATCGTATAGCCCAGCGCGAAGATACGCATGTCTTGGAAGCTCAGGTCGGACTGTGGGGACGTGACGAATTGCGCGGTCAGGCGGTGGTCGCGGTTAAACAGGTTGTAGTTCTGGTAACCAACCCCCATGCGGAGGTCCTTGGTCTGGTGGTTGCCGGTATTGTCCAGTGTGAAGAAGAGCTTTTGCGGTTTTTCATCAATGATGCGGATGGTGGCATCGATACCGTCGGGATATTGTTCGCTGGATTTGAAATGCACGGTGGCGAACTTGCTCGGGTTCTCGTTGGCAACTCGGATATTGCGTGCTACGGCACGCGCGTTCGGCGGTTCGCCGATCTTGAGTGCCGGGACTGACCGCATGATGTTTTCGTCATCGAAGACATCATTGCCGGTGGCCTTTACCGACACGATCTTCTGCTGGATGATCTGGATGCGCACGATCCCGTTTTCCAGCACCTGCTCGGGCAGTAGCACGCGCACAGCGCTGTAGCCGCGCTCCTGATAGGCTCCCTGCAGCATCTGCAATGCGCTCTGCACATCACCGAAATCGCGCGACGAGCCCACAAACGGAGCCAGGACGGCCTGCAATTCTTCGGACGGTATCAGCGTATTGCCTTCGACTTGGAAGGCGGAGATCTCGAATTTGGGCGTGGACGGTGTCGTGTATGTCTCGATGGCGGCAGCATCGCTTTCTGTGCCGGATAGGAGTGCCAGGCCACTTAACAGAGCGATCATGATGGTCCTGATCTTTAGCCCGGTGTACATGAGGCTGATCCCCTTGTTTTATCAGCGACTTCCGATGTTTAAGTATTGAATTTTAATTTATTTGTTAAGCATGAGTTCCATAGAGTCTTTTGTCAATTGCGCGACTTTTTTGTCTGCAGTTATGTGAGCATTGTAGATAAAGACAGTCTGCTCAATCAGCATTGGGAATTGTAGATATGCGCGATAAAATGCTGAATCACAGACATGGCGAGGAACCAGGTTTGGCGGCACAAAATAACAGCTACGGGCAATTGTTCACTGGAGCGGAGCCACAAGCGCCACTCGCGGAACGTTTGCGCCCCAAATCCCTGGACGAAGTCGTCGGCCAAAGCCATCTTCTGGGACAGGGAAAGCCCCTGCGCCTTGCCTTCACTTCCGGCAAGCTGCCATCGATGATCCTGTGGGGACCGCCGGGCGTGGGCAAGACCACGCTCGCGCGCCTCATTGCGAATACCGCCGATGCGGACTTCATTCCCTTGTCGGCGGTGCTGTCAGGGGTCAAGGACATCCGCGAAGCGGTGGAGCGCGCTCAGCATGCATTGCAGCAATCGGGCCGCAAGACCATCCTGTTCGTCGATGAAGTGCATCGTTTCAACAAGTCTCAGCAGGATGCCTTTCTGCCTTACGTGGAAAGCGGGCTGTTTACCTTTATTGGCGCGACGACCGAGAATCCCTCGTTCGAAGTGAATAGCGCGCTGTTGTCGCGTGCCCAGGTGTTCGTGCTGCAGGCGTTGACCGAGCAGGAGTTGGGTGTGTTGTTCGACCGTGCATTGCAGCTCGAATCTGGCGGGCTGGCGGTAACGCCGGAAGTGCGCGAACAGGTGCTGGCTTACGCCGACGGCGATGCGCGCCGGCTGCTGAATTTCCTGGAGCAGCTGTTCAATGCCGCGCATGCTGCGCAGGTCAACGATATCGACGAAACCTTCCTCAACAGCACGCTTGCGTCCAAGCTGCGCCGTTTCGACAAGGGCGGCGAAGCGTTTTACGACCAGATTTCAGCTTTGCACAAGTCGGTCCGCGGGTCCAGCCCGGATGCGGCGCTTTACTGGTTTTTGCGTATGTTGGATGGCGGGGCCGATCCGCTCTATCTCGGCCGCCGTATCGTGCGCATGGCGATCGAGGATATCGGTCTCGCCGATCCGCGCGCGACGGAAATCGCCTCCGCCGCTTGCGAAATCTACGAACGGCTGGGCTCACCCGAGGGCGAACTGGCGCTGTCCAATGCCGTGCTCTACCTCGCCGTCGCGCCCAAGAGCAATGCGGCCTACATGGCCTACAACAAGGCCAAGGCCTTTGTCGCGCAGGACAAGTCACGCTCGGTGCCGCTGCATCTGCGCAACGCGCCGACCAAGCTCATGAAGGAACTGAATTACGGCAAGGAGTACCGCTATGCGCATGACGAGCCGGAGGCTTACGCGGCTGGCGAGCAGTATTTCCCTGACGACCTGACGCCGATGAAATTCTACGAACCGACGCCGCGCGGGCTGGAAGGCAAGATCGGCGACAAGCTTGCGCACCTGCGCGAACTCGACCGCAAGGCGGGAAAAAAGGGTTAGCTTTCGTCGAAGCCTCCACTGCAACCATCCGGGCAGGTAAAATAGGCACAAATCGGCCGAGGACAAACCCCGAGCCATAACGAACAATCATTCCGGAGTTTTCATGCTAGATATCCAGTTGTTGCGCAGCGATCTCGCGAGCGTTGTCCAGCGTCTTGCCACGCGCGGTTATGCCTTCGATGAAGCCCGCTTCACTGCGCTGGAGTCCGACCGCAAGACGGTGCAGACGCACACGCAGGACTTGCAGGCCAAGCGCAACGCGACCTCCAGGCAGATCGGCATCGCCAAGTCCAAGGGTGAGGATGCGTCCGCGATCCTGGCCGAAGTGGCGTCCCTGGGCGACGAGCTGAAGGCCGCCGAGGACAAGCTGGCCGTCATTCAGGCCGAGATGCAGGCTTTCCTGCAGAGCATTCCCAACCTGCCGCACGAGAGCGTGCCCGTGGGCAAATCGGAAGAGGACAACGTCGAGACACGCAAGGTCGGCGCGCCGCGCAGCTTCGATTTCGAGGTCAAGGATCACGTCGATGTCGGCACGCCGCTGGGGCTGGATTTCGATACCGGCGCCAAGCTCGCCGGCGCGCGCTTCACTTTCATGAAGGGGCCGATGGCGAAGCTGCACCGTGCGCTCGCACAATTCATGCTGGACGTGCAGACCGAGGAGCACGGCTATAGCGAGTGCTACACGCCCTACATCGTCAATGCCGATACGCTGCTGGGTACCGGCCAGTTGCCCAAGTTCGAGGCGGACCTGTTTGCCGCGAAAAAGGGCGGGCAGGAAGGCGAGGGCGAGGCGCTGTACCTGATCCCGACGTCGGAAGTCACGCTGACCAATACCGTGCGCGACGAAATCGTTGCTGCCGAGGATTTGCCGATCAAGCTTACCGGCCACACGCCGTGCTTCCGGTCCGAGGCCGGCTCCTATGGCCGCGACACGCGCGGCATGATTCGCCAGCACCAGTTCGACAAGGTCGAGATGGTGCAAATCGTGCATCCGGAAAAGAGCTACGAAGCGCTGGAAGAAATGGTCGGTCACGCCGAGGCTATTCTGCAGAAGCTGGGCCTGCCGTACCGCGTGGTTTCACTGTGTACCGGCGACATGGGCTTCGGCGCTGCCAAGACTTACGACCTCGAAGTCTGGCTGCCGGCGCAGAGCGCCTATCGCGAGATTTCCTCTGTTTCCAACTGCGAGGCCTTCCAGGCACGCCGCATGCAAGCACGCTTCAAGGGCGGCCAAGGCAAACCGGAACTGGTGCATACGCTGAACGGTTCCGGCCTTGCAGTCGGCCGTACGCTGGTGGCCGTGCTCGAGAATTACCAGAACGCTGACGGCAGTGTGACCATTCCTGAAGCGCTACGGCCTTACATGGGCGGTCTGGAAAAGATCGGCTGATACGATAAATTGGCCGGCTCAAGCCGGTTGAGATAGCAATCCCAGAAACGCCGCCCCGACCGGGCGGCGTTTTTCATGTTTCGGCTCAGGCGTGCGCAACCAGCACGTCGCACTCCGCATCGGTCAGGACGTGACGCGTGACGCTGCCGAGCAGCATTTCCTCCATCAGCGAGCGCCCGTGCTTGCCGATCACGATCAAGTCGGCGTCGAAGTCCTTCGCCTGCTCCAGCGTGAAGACGGCGGGATCCGCCTGTTCCACCAGATGCACGATGCGGGGTACCTCGTTCTGCGGAATGTCCGACAGCAGCTGCCGGATTCCGCGCAGTGCTTTTTGCTGTGCTTCGGAGCGGTAGCGGCGCAGTTCCTCTTCACTGGCACCGGCCAGCATCAGCTTGCCTTCGAAAGGCACTTCGAACGCGTGAATCACCGTAATTCTCGCTTCCGGGGCCATGGCAAGAGCCATCTTCAGCGCTGCTGCGGAGTGCGGCGAGAAATCCACCGGAACGACCACGTGGCGGTAGGCCTGTTCCGGCGGCTGCTTGACGACGAGGATGGGCTGCCGACATTTGCTCAGTACGCGCAGCGCCAGCGAGCCGATGAGGGCATCGCGCAACGGGCTGTTGCCATGTGCTCCGAGCACCAGCATCTGCGCCCGATCTGCAGCTGCCAGTACCTCGTCCAGTATGTTGCCCATCCTGAGCTCCGGCGTGGCTGTGATGCTATAGTCGCGCTGCAATCCATCGGCCAGCTGGCGCAGCTGCTGGCGCGCTTCCTCGACCAACCGGTTTTCGCGCTCGCTGCCGACGCCGAGAAATTCCTGCAGAAGCTGCAGCGCGTTGCTGCTCATGACATGCAGCAGGTCGAGGTGCACATGCCGGGCAGCGGCCATCAACGCGGCACGCTGCACGGCCTGATCGGCATTGCTTGAAAAGTCGGTGAGGGCGAGCAGAGGGCGAGAGTCTGTCATGCAGGTACGCTTCCTTTATGCAGCGGGGTGGGGCCGGAATGCCCATTCGATTTGCGCCTGAAGAGGCGGATCACGGCTTTTTCGATTTCCGCGACGATGAACACGAAGGCGCCGGCAAGGATGACACGTGACCACTCCGCGGCGCTGAGATCGGTTGAACCGAACAGGCTTTGCAACGGCCCCGCATGAGTGAACGCAATCTGAAGCAGGGCGCAGGCAGCCAGTGCCATGAGCACGTAGCGATTGCCGAACAGCCCTTCCCGCGACAGCACCGAGCGGTAGATGTGGCGGCTATTGAGCAGGTAGAACATTTCGGACACCACGACGGCGCATACTGCCATAGTGCGGGCGGCTTCCAGGCTGGAACCGCGCTCCAGCTCCCACAGGAAGAGGCCGAGCGAGCCGGTCATCATCAGCAGGGAAACCATGATGACGCGCCAGACGAAAAACCAGGACAGCAGCGGCTCGCGCGGGTTGCGCGGCTTGCGACGCATGACGTCGCGCTCCGGACGTTCGAAAGCGAGCGCGAGGCCAAGCGTGGTGGAGGTGATGAGATTGATCCACAGTACCTGTGCCGGCGTCAGCGGCAGCATCAGCTCGAACAGGATCGCGGCCATCACCACCAGTCCTTCGCCGCCGTTGGTCGGCAGCATGAACAGCACGAACTTGCGGATGTTGTCGTAAATACCGCGGCCCTCGCGCACCGCATTGCCGATGGTGGCGAAGTTGTCATCGGTCAGCACCATGGCCGCCGCTTCCTTGGCTGCTTCGGTACCCTTGCGCCCCATTGCCACGCCGACATCCGCGCGTTTCAGCGCCGGGGCATCGTTGACCCCGTCGCCGGTCATCGCGACCACCTGGCCGTTGGCTTGCATGGCCTCCACGAGGCGCAACTTATGCACGGGGCTTGCACGTGCGAACACATCTGCCTCGACGACCGCCTTGCGCAATTTGGCGTCACTCATCGCTTCAATCTGCGAGCCGGTCATCGCCGGCCGACCGATGCCAATGCCCAATTGCGCACCAATGGCACTGGCCGTGGTCACGTGATCGCCGGTGATCATCTTGACCTTGATGCCGGCGTCCTGGCACAGCGCGACCGAGGCCTTTGCTTCATCTCGCGGAGGATCGATGATGCCGACCAGCGCTAACAATGTGCAGCCGGAAGCGATGTCGGAGAAATTGAGGTCGCGGCGCGAGGCGTCCGCCGGCTTGCTGGCGATTGCCAGCAGGCGCAGGCCGCGCCCGGCGGCGTCGGTTGCCTGGCTGTGCCAGTAATCGGCGTCGATCGGCTTGCCGTCCTCCTGCCGGTCGCACATCTCCATCAAGCGCTCGGGCGCACCCTTGATGAAGAGAAAGGCGCGATTCTCATGGTCGTGATGCAAGGTTGCCATCAGGCGGTGTTCGGACTCAAACGGGATCACGTCGGTGCGCGGCAGGGCGTGGCGTTCAGCGTCCAGATCCAGGCCCGCTTTCATTGCGAGCGTGAGCAGGGCGCCTTCGGTGGGGTCGCCGTCCAGCTGCCAATCCCGCCCGTCATGATGCAGCGCGGCGTCATTGCAAAGTAGCGCGGCGCGTGCGATGAGCGCGAGTTGGGGCGCATCCTCGACCTCGACGGCCTCGCCACTCTCGGCATGAATGCTGCCTTCCGGCGCATAGCCGACGCCGCGAACGTCATAAATGCCGGCAGCCGTGATGAGGCGCTGCACGGTCATTTCGTTGCGGGTGAGCGTGCCGGTCTTGTCCGAGCAGATGACGGTGACGGCTCCCAGGGTTTCGACCGCGGGCAGATGGCGGATGATGGCGTTGCTGTGCGCCATGCGCTGCACCCCGATCGCGAGCGTGATGGTCATGATGGCGGGCAGTCCTTCGGGAATGGCGGAGGCTGCCAGCGCCACCACCATCATCAGCATGTCATCCGGTGCATGCCCGCGCCAGAACACACCGAGCATGAAACTGCCCGCAGCCATCAGCAGGATGACCGCCGTCAGCCAGCGGCTGAAGACCGCGATCTGACGCAGCAGGGGAGTCGTGACCTCGTGCACCTGCTCCAGCATTTCGCCGATACGTCCCAGCTCGGTTTTTCCTCCAGTCGCGACCACGATGCCCGTGCCTTGGCCGGAAGCGATCAGCGTGCCCGAGTAGAGCATGCAGAATCGGTCTCCCACGCCCGCCTCGGCTTCGACCGAAGGCACGGATTTCTCCACGACTTCCGATTCGCCGGTGAGGATGGATTCGTTGACGTGCAGGCTCTTGGCGGAAAGGATCCGCAGGTCGGCCGGAACCTTGTCGCCGGAAGCCAGCATCACGATATCGCCGGGGACCAGGGTGTCCGCGGAAATATCGATGCGCTCGCCTCCACGCAATGCAAGGCTGCGCAGCGAGAGCATCTGCCGGATGGCGTCCAGCGCCTGTTGCGCCTTGCCTTCCTGGATGAAGCCGATGATGGCATTGATGACTACCGCGCCCAACAGTACGGAAGTGTCGATCCAGTGCCCGAGGAAGGCGGTGATCGCCGCCGCCCCCATCATCACGTAGATCAGGACGTTGTGAAATTGCAGCAGGAATCGCAGCCAGGCCGGAGTACGGGGCGGCGAGGGGAGGCGGTTGGGTCCGTGCTGCTTCAGCCGCTTTTCCGCCTCCTCAGGGGCGAGGCCGTGGTGAGTATCGGATTGCAGGCGCGCAACAGCTTCCTCGGGCGACAGGGTGTGCCAGTGATCGGAGTGATGCTTACTGCCCTGCATACGTTAAGCCTCCGTACAAGATTGTCAGGGATGCTCGCTTTT
Source organism: uncultured Methylobacillus sp. (assembly GCA_946478865.1). The sequence continues at coordinate 103,677 of CAMLDO010000002.1, read as the reverse complement.
CTTGGCGATCCGCATCCGGCTCAGGATATGGCTGGTCATGCCACGCGCCAGCTCGTGCTCGCCCATGAATACTTTGCCGATCTTCTCCTTGGTGAGCATTTCCGCTTCTTCGTCGCTATGGGTGCGGATCACGACCTCGACATTGGGGTTGAGCAGACGGGCGGTTTCGACCATTTTTCGTGCGGCGAAACTGTCCGGTGTCGCGATTACCAGCATTCCGGCACGGTGGATGTGGGCCTGGATGAGCACGGCCGGGTCGGAAGCATCGCCGGACACGGCAGGAATCTCGTGTGCGCGCAACGTCTCCACGATGCCGCGGTTCTGTTCGGCTACCACGTAGGGAATGCCGCGCTCGTTCAGCGTTTGCGCAATGCGCTTGCCGACGCGGCCATAACCGACCAGCACCACCTGCCCGGTCAGCAGTGCCTGGTCGGTCGACATCGGCAGCTGGGCGAGCGGGTCATCCCGGGTTTCGAGGCGGCGCGCGAGTTCGGAACGGGAGCGTATCCACACCTGCACCGGCTCGATGGCGGCAAAGGCGAGCGAGTTCAGCGCGATGGAAACCAGCGCACCGGCCAGGATCAGGCTTTGGCCTTCGGTGCCTAGCAGTTGCAGGCTCACGCCCACGCCGGCGAGGATGAACGAGAACTCGCCGATCTGCGCGAGGCTGGCGCCGACGGTAAGCGCGGTATTGAGCGGATAGCGAAACAGCAGCACGAGGAAAATCGCCGCGAGCGTTTTCCCGAGCATGATGATCGCTGCGACCGCCAGTACCTTCCACGGATCGTTGATGAGCACGTGCGGATCGAACAGCATGCCCACGGAGACGAAGAACAGCACCGAAAACGCATCACGTAATGGCAGCGATTCGTCGGCCGCGCGATGGCTGAACTCCGACTCGCGCATCATCATGCCTGCGAAGAAGGCGCCGAGGGCGAATGACACTCCGAATAGCTTGGCCGAGCCATACGCCACGCCAATCGCGGCGGCGACCACGCACAACGTGAATAGCTCGCGCGATCCGGTGCCGGCAATCTGCCACAGCAGGCGAGGGAACAGCCGGCGGCCTACGACCAGCATCAGGGCGATGAAGGCGGCGACCTTGACCAATGTAATGCCCAAGGCTCCCCATACATTGCTGGTCCAACCGCCTTCGCGCGCGGGATCGACGTCGCCGCCCAGCAGGCCGGAAAACGCCGGCAGCAGCACCAGCACCAGCACCATGACCAGGTCTTCGACGATGAGCCAGCCGACAGCAATGCGGCCGTTGATCGTTTCCAGCACTCCGCGCGACTCCAGTGCGCGCAGCAGCACCACCGTGCTTGCGCACGAGAGCGACAGCCCGAACACCAGTGCAGCGCCGATATCCCATCCCCAGTACAGCGCCGTGCCCATGCCGAGCAGCGTGGCCACGGCGATCTGCACGACGGCCCCCGGTACGGCAATGCGCTTTACCGCGAGCAGATCGTCCAGCGAGAAATGCAGCCCGACGCCGAACATGAGCAGCATCACGCCGATTTCCGCGAGCTGGGCGGCCAGCTCCATATCGGCATGGAAGCCGGGCGTGGAGGGACCGATGAGGATACCGGCAATCAGATATCCGACCAGCGGCGGCATTTTGAGCTTGGAGGCGGTAAAGCCCATGACCATCGCCAATCCGAAGGCGGCGGCAATGGTCGTGATCAGGCTGATTTCATGCGGCATTGCGAACTTTCTAAAACTGAATTCGTGTGGATCAGCGTATACCGGCCGCCTGCCAGAAATCCGAACTTACCAGTTCGAACCCGGGCAGGATGGGTACATGCTTCTGCTCGTATTTTTCAAGAATACGATAGTAGGTGCGTATTGATTCGACGAAATGCACAGGCGCGCCGCCGCGTGCATAACCGTATTGCAGGGTCGTGAAATATGCCTCCTGCGTCAGCAAGGGAAGCGTTTTCTTCACATCGGCCCAGGCGTCTGGATTCATCTTGAGACGCTGCGCCAGCTTGCGCGCGTCCTCCAGGTGGGCATAACCGATATTGTAAGCGGCCAGCGCGAGCCATGTGCGATCCGGCTCGGCCACGCGCTCGGGTATCGTTTCCTTCAGCACGATCATGTAGCGGGCACCCGCCATGATACTTTGCGTCGGGTCCAGACGATTAGTCACGCCCATGCGGTCGGCAGTTTCCTCGGTCAGCATCATCATGCCGCGCACATTGGTCGGCGAGGTGGCGAAAGGGTCCCAGTGCGACTCCTGATAACTGATCGCCGCGAGCAACCGCCAGTCGATGCCGGTCAATTCTTCCGCCTGCTTGAAGAGGTCGACATATTTCGGCAGCGCGGTCTTCAGCTTGATGAGAAATCCCGTTACATCGGTCGGGAGGACCCGCTCCGAATGCCCGTAATAACGATCGATCAGCATGCGCAAGGTGCCGTCTTTCTTGATACGGGCAAAAAACTTCTTCCCCTGCTGGTACAGCCACTCGTCGCCGTTCTTGCGGAAAGCCCAGGCCAGTTCGTCTTTTTTCCCAAAATTGAGACTAACGCCGAGGTTGGGGTAATAGTTCTGCACCATCGCGACCAGATGGGAATCGGCGATCGTATAGTCCAGAGTTCCGTCGGCCACGCGTTCCAGCAGCGCCTCGCTGTTTACGCGCTGTTCCTCCGCCCAGTGCAGGCCTGGCACCTCGCTGGCCATTTCGTTCAGGCGCTCGGCATAACTGGTCCCTGTCGGGATCGCGATATTGGCGCCTGCCAGATCGGCGAGTTTTTTCGGCGCCTTGCCGTTCTCCTTGTTATAGACCACCTGCTGCTGCACGGTCTGGTAGGGTGGCCCGAAACGCACGAGATGTTGACGAGGGCGCGTGATGGAAAGATTGGCGGCAGCGATATGCGCGCGGCCCTTCATCAATGCGGGAATTACCTGGGAAACATTTTCGACCAGCACGATCTTGAGCTTGACCTCCTGTCCCAGTTCCGCGCTCAAATCCTGCGCGAACAGCTTGGCAAGGTCGTACTCGAACCCCGCATACTCGTTCTGTCCATTTACATAATAAGTAGCCGGGCCGTTGTGGGTGACAACGATCAACTCCCGACTCTCTTTGACGGAAGGAAGCGGCTTGGCAGGCTTCTGGCAGCCGCCGAGGACAAGCAGGGGGATCAGTATCGCCAGGAAACGCATAGCCGAAGTTTCCCGAAGTCGGGAGACTTTGTCCAGCGACGCGAACCGCCGGCTTGTGCTAGAATGCGCGACTCCGCTGCGGAGAGGTGGCAGAGTGGTCGAATGCGCCGGACTCGAAATCCGGTATAGCGGTCTCCGTTATCGAGGGTTCGAATCCCTCCCTCTCCGCCAATCAGGGTTCTACTGATTGGTCAGAATAGATTTCCTCCCTGGATTGGTCTTTAGTGCTTCAGATGGTGAGCCAGAATGGGCTTGCCGCGTTCAATCTCCGAATCTGTGCTGCTCCAGTCATACACCTTTATTACTTCCACATTAAGATAATTCCGGTAGTTCTTCCGAGCATAAAGTTGTAATAGTCGCGCTCTAGATTAGTTGCATTCGATCACTACACTGGAGATACGAAATGCAATTCATCCTGAAACCCCTGGTTCTGGGGGCGATGTGTTTTCTTTCAGCATAGGCTTCCGCCGACGTGTGCGACGGCAATGTCATGCTGGGCAGTGTGAACAGCGGCGTGGCCGACAGGGCTGTCAATGGCGCCTGCATCAACGACATGATTCTGGACGCTCCCAATCAGTGGGGCAGCCATGGCGAGTTTGTCAGCCACGTGGCGGAGGTCGTCAATTCTTTGTCGAACGTGCTCTCCACCAAGGAAAGCAGCAGCATCAAGAAGGCGGCCGCATCTTCCGAGGTGGGGCGCACGATTACCGTGAAGCTGATCGGCTTCAATGATTTCCACGGCAATATCAAGGCGGGCGAGGGCTCTTCCAGCAATCCCGGGGTGGCGCGCTTTGCCACGCGCATCAAGGCGCTCAAGGATCAGAACGCGCTGCACGCGGTCGTGTCCGCGGGCGACATGATAGGCGCCAGCCCGCTGACTTCCGCGCTGTTCCATGATGAACCGACCATTGAGGCGATGAACCGCATCGGCATCGATTTCAACGCCGTCGGCAACCATGAGTTCGACGAAGGTCGGCAGGAGCTGCTGCGCATGCAGGCGGGCGGCAACCATCCTTCCGATCCGAACTCCGGCAAGGGCCTGGCCGACGGTCTGGAAAACGGCCAGTTCGCGGGCGCGGATTTCGAGTTCCTCGCCGCCAACGTCGCCGACAGCGCGACTGGCACGACCCTGTTCCCCGCATACGGTGTCAAGACCTTTCTGGGAAACAAGGTAGCCTTTATCGGCATGACGCTGGAAGGTACGCCGTCCATCGTCACACCCAGCGGCGTGGCCGGGCTGACTTTTGCAGACGAGGCCGATACCGTCAATGCGCTGGTGCCCCAATTGAAGGAGCAGGGCATCGAAAGCATCGTGGTGGTGGTCCACGAAGGCGGTTTCGCCGGTACCGACATCAATGGTTGCAATGGCGTTTCCGGCCCCATCGTGGATATCGTCAATCGTCTCGACCCGGCCGTGGACCTCGTCATCACCGGTCATACCCACCAGGCCTACAATTGCCTGATAGGCAATGCGGCCGGACAGCCGGTACGGGTGACTTCGGCCGGACAGTATGCACGCGTGCTCAGTAATATCGACGTCACCATCGATACCGAAACGCATGATGTGCTCGAGGTAACGGCGGTCAATCTCCTCACCGGCACGGGTACGGCAACGGCGGAAGATCCGGCGCTGCTTGAACTCGTCAATCATTACGATGCCGCTGCTGCCGGCCCGCGCAATCGCGTGATCGGCCACAATACCGGCATCATTTCGCGCGCCACCAATGCGGCGGGCGAATCGCTCATGGGCGACCTCATTGCAGATGCGCAGCTGCATGCGACCAAGGATCCGGCTTTCGGCGGCGCTGTCATTGCCTTCATGAATCCGGGCGGTGTCCGTGCCGACATCACCTATACGCAGACAGCTGGGGAAGGGGATGGAAACATTACCTACGGCGAGGCGTTCACCGTGCAGCCGTTCGGCAATTCGCTGGTCACCAAGACCCTGACCGGTGCGCAAATCGAACAACTGCTCGAACAGCAATTCATGGGTTGCCCGAACAGTCAGCCGTTCAACCGTATCCTGCAGGTTTCCCAAGGCTTCAGCTATACCTGGAATGCTGCCGGTCCCGCTTGCGACAAGGTCGATCCTGCCAGCATCAAGCTCAATGGCGTTACCCTTGATCCGGTCGCGAGCTATCGCGTGACGATGAACTCCTTCCTTGCGGACGGCGGCGATCTCTTCAGCGCATTCACACTGGGTACGTCGCCTTTGGGCGGGGCTCAGGATCTGGATGCGATGGAGGCCTGGCTGATGTTCTACGGAACGGTCGATCCGGCAGCGTATCCGTCTGCCAATGTGCGTATCCAGCGTTTGAACTAGTAGGCACATGCATGTCAGGGGCTGGCCTTGCGGCTGGCCCCGGCGTCTTTCATCGGTCTTTCATTAACCTGACACATTTCCATCATGCAGCCGAAATATGCATATGGAATGCTTGCAGCAGTTCAGGCAAGCATTGATTGAGTGATGGATAGTTCCCCAAACGCTACGGTTATCTGGTCTATTACTGACGGAAAACTGGGCCACATGAAGCAGGTGCGAGGCTTGGTGCAAGCCATCGAGCGGCACATGGACGTAAGCTCGTTCGAGATTCGGGCACAGTCATCCAGCCAGACGGTCAAGGCGATGATGGAGCGGCGCTATGCGCCGGGTGAAGGCTTGCCTGCTCCCGATCTCATCGTGGGTGCCGGACACGGAACCCATCTCAATATGCTGGCGGCGCAGCGGGCATACGGCGGGAAAACCGTGGTGCTGATGAATCCCAGCCTGCCACGCGCCCTGTTCGATCTGTGTCTTATCCCCGAGCATGACGGCATCGTTTCTTCCGGAAATGTCATCGCCACGCGCGGCGCGCTCAATCAGGTGCGGCCGTCCCTGGTCAAGAATCATGAGGCGGGCCTGATCCTGCTGGGCGGCCCTTCCAAGCATTTCCACTGGGAAGATGGCCGGCTGATATTGAGTATCCACAATCTCGTCAAGAACACCCCGGCTGTCCAATGGGTGATCACGACTTCCCCGAGGACGCCGGCATCGACCATCGATGGGATACGGCAGCTGGGGTTGCCCAACCTTCAGATCATGCCCATGGGGCAGCTCCCGTTCGGATGGCTGGAAAACCAGCTGGAAGTGTCTGGCCAGGTGTGGGTCACGCCGGACAGCGTTTCGATGGTGTATGAAGCCCTCACTGCCGGTTCCAGCGTGGGCGTGTTCGACTTGAAAGCCAAGAGTTCCAGCCGGGTGGTGCGGGGCCTCGAAAGATTGCGTGCGGAAGGATGGGTCACCAGCTATCGCTCCTGGCGTCCCGGCATGCTTTTGCCGCACATGGTGGCGAAACTCGACGAAGCCTCAAGGTGCGCCGTCTGGATCAAAAGCATTTGGTTTCCAAGCGTTTGAAAGTACTTCAGCTACTGCCGGCGCTCAGCAGCGGAGGAGTGGAGCGCGGGACGCTGGAGGTCGGGAAATTCCTGGTCGAGCGTGGTCACGAGTCCATGGTCATGTCCGCGGGCGGGCGCATGGTGGCCCAGCTTGAGTCGGAAGGGTCGCGGCATTTTACGTGGCCGATCGGCAGGAAATCCCTCAAGACGTTACGTCTGATCCCGCAACTGCGCGCCTTCCTGACCGAGCACGAGGTCGATATTCTGCATTGCCGCTCCCGCTTGCCAGCCTGGATCGGGTTTCTGGCGTGGAAAGGCATGCCCCCGCAACGGCGTCCGAGATTCGTGACGACCGTCCATGGGTTTTACTCTGTCGGATACTACAGCTCCGTAATGACACGGGGGGAGCGCGTCATCGCGGTATCGGATGCTGTCTCCCGCTATGTGCGTACCCATTACCTGCGCCGGGATGCGGAAGCGCTGCGTGTGATTCATCGCGGCATCGACCATCACCAATACCCTGCCGACTATCGTCCCGCAAACGAGTGGCTCGATGCGTGGCATGCCCAATTTCCGCAGTTGAAAGGAAAGCGGCTGGTCGTGCTGGCCGGCCGGCTGACGCGGCTCAAGGGACATCCCGATTTCATATACCTGCTCTCCCAGCTCAAATCCATGTTTCCGGACCTGCACGGCCTGATCGTGGGCGAGGCGGAGGCGCGGCATGCGCATTATCTTGAAGAGCTGAAGGCTACGGCGGTGCGCTTTGGCGTGAGCGATGCGCTGACCTTTACCGGCCACCGCAATGACATGCGCGAAATTTTCGCCGCCAGCAACCTCGTGGTTTCGCTTTCCACCCAGCCGGAGGCCTTCGGCCGCACCGTGCTGGAAGCGCTGACGGTCGGTACGCCCGTGGTCGCCTATGCGCATGGCGGCGTGGGTGAAATATTGGGCAGCATGTTTCCGCAGGGCAAGGTGACGACCCACGATATCGATGCGGCCGTGCAGACCTGCAAGCGCATTCTGGAGTCGCAGCTCATGCCCGGGCCCTTGCCATCGAAATTCAGGCTGGATGCGATGCTGCAAGGCACCCTCGATGTCTATAACGAATTGACAATCAACAAGAATATTTGAAACAGGGAGTCATATTGCGTGATTTGAGCGAAGCCAGGATCGGTGTGATCGGCCTGGGGTATGTCGGCCTGCCTCTGGCGGTCGAATTCGGGAAATTCCTGCCCACGGTGGGGTACGACATCAATTCTCGCCGGGTGGAGGAACTGCGGAACGGGCATGACTACACGCTTGAAATGAACTCCGAGGAACTGACGGATGCGCGCCATCTGGAATATTCGGACAGCCTCGATGCCCTGCGAGCATGCAATACCTATATCGTCACGGTGCCTACGCCGGTGGACCAGAGTAATCGCCCTGACCTGAGCCCGCTCATTCTCGCCAGCGAGGCGGTCGGCAAGGTGATCAAGCCGGGCGACGTGGTGATCTACGAGTCCACCGTTTATCCGGGGGCTACGGAAGAGGATTGCATCCCGGTGATCGAGAAAGTCTCCGGACTGACCTTCAACAGCGACTTTTTCGCCGGCTACAGCCCTGAGCGCATCAATCCGGGCGACAAGGAGCACCGGCTGACCAATACGGTCAAGGTGACGTCGGGCTCCACCGAGGAGACGGCGGAATATGTGGACGCGCTTTATCGCACGATCATCAGCGTCGGCACGCACAAGGTAGAGAGCATCCGTGTCGCCGAGGCTTCCAAGGTGATCGAAAACACCCAGCGCGACATCAACATCGCGCTGGTGAACGAGCTGGCGCTGATCTTCAATCGCATGCGTATCGATACCGAATCCGTGCTCAAGGCGGCCGGCACCAAGTGGAATTTTCTGCCGTTCCGGCCCGGCCTGGTCGGGGGGCACTGCATCGGCGTCGATCCCTATTATCTGACGCACAAGGCGGAGGAACTGGGCTACCACCCCGAGGTGATCCTCGCCGGTCGCCGCATCAACGACGGCATGGGCGAGTATGTGGCGGAGTCCGTGTCGCGGCTCATGATGAAGAAGCGCATCAACGTGGTGGATGCGCGCATCCTGATCCTCGGCCTGACTTTCAAGGAAAACTGCCCGGACCTGCGCAATACCAAGGTAGTGGACATCGTGCGCACGCTGGAGGGCTTCAATGCCTGCGTGGACGTCCACGATCCGTGGGTAAGCCTTGATGAGGCAGAAGCCGAATGCGGACTGGCCCCCGTCAGCGACTTGCAGGAGGGAAGCTACGATGCCGTCGTCGTCGCGGTGGCGCATCGCCAGTTCCGCGAAATGGGCATAGCGCGGATACGCGCGCTGTGCAAGCCGGATGCCGTCATTTACGACGTCAAATACCTGTTCGATGCGAGCCAGGTAGATGGGCGGCTTTAGAAATTTCGCATGCTGAATATCGTCTGCCTCAAGTGGGGTACCAAGTACCCTGCGGAATATGTGAACCGGCTGTACCGGATGGTGGGCAGGCATATGCGGCGACCTTTCCGCTTCCATTGCCTGACCGAAGATTCGGCGCATCTCGAACCCGGCATCATTCCGCTGCCGCTGGACACCACTCAGGGGCTGAGCGGCTGGTGGTACAAGCTTTCGCTGTTCCGGCCCGGATGCTACGGCCTGTCGGGCGACATTCTGTATTTCGATCTCGACCTCGTGATCGTGGACAACATCGATTTCCTGCACGACCAGCCCGGCGACTTCCTCATTCTCCGCAACTGGTCGCGCAACAAGATGTGGAACAGCTCGGTGATGCGGTTCAAGGCTTCCGCGCATGCCGATATCTGGGAGCGCTTCGTTGCCGATGCCGACAAGGTGATGGCCCGATGCAACGGCGATCAGGAGTGGATTTACGAGTGCGTGCCCGATGCCGGACTGTGGCCGGCCGAGAAAATCGTTTCCTACAAGAAAAGCCTGGATTCCAAGGCTTTCCGCTGGCTCGAAAAACTGGGGGCCGCGCAACTGGGTCTCCGTGCGCCCGCATGGCTGGATACGCCGCTGCCGCCCCAGGCCGCTATCGTGGTGTTCCATGGCAAGCCTGACCCTGCGGACGTGATCGCCCAACCCTACGGGTTATGGAAGAAGGCGAGCTTTGTCGAACGGCACTGGCGCTGAAAGGGAATTAGAGGATTGCATCTTGAGTGACGTCAAACAATTCATCTGCATGAAGTGGGGCAGACTCTATGGCCCGGAGTACGTGAACCGGCTATACGCCATGGTGCGCAGGCACAGCAGCGGGCCTATCCGTTTCGTCTGCCTCACGGACGATAGCACGGGCATCTCTCCCGAGGTCGAGTGCCATGACTGCCCGGAAGTCGCCATTCCCGAGCCTTACAACAAGCGCGGCTGGCGCAAGCTTTCCACGTATGCGCACAGCGAAGCATTGTTCGGCCTTACGGGAACATGGCTGTTTCTGGACCTGGACGTGGTCGTGCTCGGTTCTCTGGATGATTTTTTCGATTTCATGCCCGAGAAGAGTTTCGTCGTGATGCAAAACTGGACGCAGCCCGGCAAGAATATCGGCAACACCTCGGTGTACCGCTTCACCGTGGGCGCGGAAACCTATCTGCTGGAGGATTTGCAACAACGGCACGCCGCCATCCTCGCGGAATACCGCAACTCGCAGACCTATATCTCCCGCAACGTCCGCGAGCTGGTTTTCTGGCCTGACGACTGGTGCGTCCTGTTCAAGACCCATTGCGTGCCTGCCTGGCCCCAGCGCTTCTGGCGCAACCCGGTGCGTCCGCCCAAAGCACGCGTGGTGGCGTTTCCCGGCGTGCCCAATCCGCACGAGGCGGTAGACGGCATCTGGCCGGCCAAACGCTGGAAGAGGATATACAAGTTCATTCTGCCGACGCCGTGGATCCGGCAGGCCTGGGATGAGGCCGAGCTCGCCTTGCAGGCGCAGCGGTAAGAGTGGCCCGATGCTCAGAATCCTGGTCATCGACGAAGGCAGCCCCGGCCATCTCTCGCAATCGCGCGGGCTGGCGCAGGCGCTCGCTGCAAGAATGGATGGCGAAGTGGTCGTCCATTCCGTGCGGTTTACCTTGTGCGGCTTTTTCCGGCCATGGCTGAAACTCATCACCCGATTTTCCAGGCGAGCCGTGCCCGGCTGGATATTGCGCCTGGCGTATGACGGCGCGGAAAAATTCGACGATATTCAGGCGCATATCATCGTCACGAGCGGAGGGCGCGGCCTGTACATGGCGACCGCCTTGTCGCGCAAACTCGGTGCTCCTCTGGTGTTCTGCGGCGATCCTGCGCCGCTCCCTGCGGCATGGTGCGATGTCATTCTCAGCCCTCTGCCGATACGCGACCATGCTCGCGTCATCCAGACCGAATTGCTGGTGACGGAAATGACACCCGGCGGCGTGGCAGGCCGCGGCGATTTCTATCGCAAAGCCTGCGTTGTTGCGGGGGGAGAGCGCGTCGGCGTTCTGCTGGTGGGCGGCGATTCGCGCAGCCACCGCTATTCCGACGAGGATTGGGCGGCCTTGGCGGCTGGCGTCAATCGACTCGGGACGCAAGGCTGGCGCTGGCTGATTTCCACGTCGCGCCGAACCCCTCGCGCGGCCGAGCGCATGCTGCGCGACCGCATCGATCCTGTCATCGTTTTGACGGCGGTATGGTGGCATCAGCGGCAAGAACGCGTGATGCTCGATTATCTCGGCGCGGCCGATGCCCTGTTCGTGACCCAGGACAGCCTCAGCATGCTGAGCGAAGCCATCGCGGCGGGGAAGCCCACCTTCTCGCTGGTGCCCGATGAAACGCATCCTTCGACATTTATCGAAACCGTGATTGCGCGGCAGGAAAAGGCCGGGCGCTTGCGGCGAATCAGGATTGCGGACTTGCAGAAAACGACCCCGGATCCGGGCAGCTTCGCGCTGTTGCAGGAAAACCTGCTCGAGAAATACGCCGCGCAAACCGAGCATATGCTGGCTGATTGGACAAGGCATCCTTCATGACACCGATAACCTTTGGCATCATCGTTCCCACCTATAATCGTCCCAACTATCTGGCCGAGGCAATCGAATCGATCCTGGCGCAGAGCTATCCCCACTGGCAGCTTTTCATCTGCGATGACTGCTCCAGCCAGGATTACGGACCGGTTTTCGAGCGCTTTCGCGATCCGCGCATCGTGGTCACCCGAAACGCCGTCAACGGCGGCTGCAATGTCGCCCGCAACGCCGCGATCGATCTGGCCATGCAGGCGGGTGTCGATTTCATCACTTTGCTGGACGACGAGGAGCGCTTCGACCCGCGCTGCCTGGAAGTCGCCGTGGAAAAAATCCAGGCACATCCGGAAGTTAGCTGGTTCATCTCCAACAACAGCGGCGAGCGCAAACGGTCGACGCGCGACATCGAGCGCGAAGGCTATTACGACTGGATCGACGACTATTCCTACGGCAAGGCCTTGCGCGGCGACAAGACGCACATGATTTCGACCAGGACGCTGGGAGATATCCGCTTCGATGGCCGCTTCCGCGCTTCCAACATGTGGCCGTTCTTCATGCCGCTCGCGACGCGTACCCGCATCTGGGGGTATCCATACGCCTCGAAGATCATGCGCTATCTCGAAGGCGGCATCACCATGACCACGACGCGCCATCCCAAGAACTGGCTGGAGATATGGTCGCGTTTTGCGCGGCATGCCTATGCGATCAGGATCAGGCCGGGCCAGCTCAAGGCGTGGCGTTGCCTGCTGCAGGAACTGTGCAAGACGCCTTCCCGCATATTCCACTTGATGGCCGTTCACACAATGAGAGCGCTCACCACGAAACGCGCGACAGGTACGCGGGAATCAGCGGCCGGCAAACGCGGAAGTGTCGTGCGATGAGCGATCTGAAACAAATACTGTGCATCAAGTGGGGTACCCGTTACGGCGCGGAGTACGTCAACCGGCTCTATGGCATGGTGGCCCGCAATATCACGCCGCCTTTCCGTTTCATCTGCTTTACCGACAGGCGGGACGGCATACGGCCTGAAGTGCAGTGCTTCGATCTGCCGGATCTCGGCTGCCCCGTTCCGACCAATGCACCGGGAAAATTCCGAAAAGTGGCGCTGTGGAATGCCGACCTGTTCGGCCTGACGGGCGTCGGCCTGTTCGTGGATCTCGATATCGTGATCACCGGCTCGCTGGATGACCTGTTCGCCTACGGCAATCCGGAAGATGTGATCCTGGCGCGCAACTGGGTCAAACCCTTCGAGCGCCTCGGGCAGACCTCGGTCTTCCGTTTTCCTATCGGCCAACACGGCTACATGCTCGAAAATTTCCGCAAATCGCCGGAGCAGCTGGCCGGGCAATACCAGTTCGAGCAGCGCTACGTGACGCAGTGCATCCATGGCGGAGTGAAGTTTTTCCCTTCCGCCTGGATCCGCCATTTCCGCAAGGATTGCCTGGGGCCATGGCCCTTGCGCTACCTGCGTCCGGCGCGGCTGCCGCGCGATGCCCGCATCGTGATGTTCCCGGGCAAGCCGGACCCCGCGGATGCCATCGCGGGGCGCTGGTCGGAGCAGGTGATCCACCATACGCCCATCGAGCACCTGGGCATGTTGACAGGCAAAGAGCGCACCGATCCGTGGGGCCGGCATCTGAAGCGGTATTTGCTGCCGGTGCCCTGGGTCAAGCAGCACTGGAAAGAATGATGCTGAAATCGGCCACCCGGAACCTGTTCGACGGAAATATTGCGGAACGGGCGCGACAAATGGCGCAAGCGCACCGCATGGAGGCGCTGGCCGCATTCTTTTTGCTGTTCCTGGTGCTGGACCGTTTCGGCGGCGCCTGGAACGTCAGCTCGGTGTACGTGCTGCTCTCCGGCGCCGTGCTGAGTTTTCTGCTGCTGAAGCGGCCCTGGAGCGTGTGGGCGCCGTTTCTGCTGAGCCTGCTGGCTGTGATTGCATGGATGTGTTTTCGCGATGTCGTGCATGGCAGCGGCTGGGCCGCCGGCGAGCGCATGATCAAGGCGACCATTCTGCTGCTGGGCCTCCTGGCCTGCGCGGAATTGCCTCTTCCTTCGTGGCGACGTGGTGTCGGTATTGCTTCGCTCGCAGGACTGGCGTGCTTCATTGGGTTGGTCGGCTGGGAGCAGGCATGGACTGCGCTGGCCGCACCGCTTGAACTCGCGAAGGCGGGATTCGTCACCGACATCAACCGCAACCAGCTGGCCCTGCCTCTGGGATTGCTGACGGTATGGGCGATTGCCGCCTGCATCGCCAGGCCGAGAGGGCTTATGGTGCTGGCGGCGCTTGTGCTGCTGGGCTTCACGATTGCCAACGGCAGCCGCGCGGGTGTCGCTGGAGTGATCGCAGCAGCCATGATCCTGCTGCTGTTCCATGCGCCCAGAAAGGCGATGGTGTTCGGCGGCCTGTTTGCAGCGATAGGCGGGGGCACTCTGCTGGCCTTTCCGGAATACTGGCTGCATGGCGGATCGGTGATGAATTACCGCGACGTGATCTGGTCGGCGGTGCTGGAACACTTGCCGGAGCAGGGCTGGCTGGGGGCAGGGCGAGGCTATTTCCGCGCGGTGATCTCGCCGGAAATTGCTGCCTTTTTCCCGGCGGGCTATGTGGTGCCGTTTGCCCACAATATCTATCTGGACTGGCTGCTGGCGTATGGCGCAGTAGGGATAATGCTCCTTCTGCTTGCCGGTTACCTGTTGAGCCGCATGAAGCCCGGAAACGCGACGAGCGCGCAACATGCCTGGTGGCTGGCTACAGGCGTCTTTTTGATGACGATCGGATTTTTCGGCCGCGAGCCGCATGACCCATGGATGCTGCTGGGGTTGCTGACGCTGCCTTCATTGCTGGTGAGTCTTTCGAAATTGCTCCGCCCCCGGTGAAGGAGTCCGTATTCAGTTCCAATCTTGCCTGCCGCCGTAGAGGCGATCTTCCGGAATCGGCCCCTTGAACTGAGACAGCAAGGAAGCAAGCCAGTAACCTTGGTATCCGTCTCGGTGGGGCGAATGCTGCCGAGGCAGCTTCCACCAGGGTAGGCTGGGGTTGAGATGGTGAACCCCGTGCAGGTTGAAATGCAGGATGCAGGCGGATATCCATGCGGGAAGCCTGAGGTTGCGGGCGTAATGCGTCTGGTCGAGAGGCGTGGCGTAATGGAAGACATTGTCGACCAGGCTGATCAGGAGACCTCTGCCGATCAGGGCCAGCAATAGCATCCATCCATGCCTGCCATACAAGACAAATGAGCCTCCGTACAAGGCGAGGATGAGAGCGGCATCCAGCCTTGCCTGAGCATAGGTATTTTTGTCCAGAACCTTGCAAGACAGCAATTCGACTACATTGCCTTCGCTGCGCAGCTTGCGCGCCGTGCCGACTACAAGCCGGCGCGGCAACAGCAGCAGAAACCCCGCCAACACCTCCAAGCAATACAAGCCCCCAAGCAATCGAAAGTAGTAAGCCGCGCGGACGGCAAACGGCGGGGGGCCACTGCCGCGATAAACCTCCGAGCGCTCCCGTTCGGTTCGACTATAGGCATGGTGCAGCAGGTGCCCCCAGCGCAATAAATGAAAAGGGCAGCCATACAGAATGGCCTGTATGCGTCCGGCCACTCTGTTTGCCGTCCTGCTGATCAGCAAGCTTCCGTGGATGGCTTCATGGATAAGCGCCCACCAGGTATTGGTGAGCAATGTGGAAAATAAAAGTAGCCAGCCCCATGCGAGATTCTCATCCAGCAGCCAACCGGGGAGGATGGCCAGCTGCAGGATTTGCAGCGAGAGAAATGCGGAAAGAAGCAGGCGATTAAGCGAGTAATGAACCATGTCGTCGTCACCGGAGGCTTGCAGCACCTTTTTGGATGACAGTTCTGACGTGTTGGTTCGCTGGTTTTCAGGCTGGGGGGTGCTGCGCCGATAACACCGGCAACTGCTAGTGGTGGAAGAAGTGGCTGAAGTGGGCATGGCATTGCCGGCCACGGCTATCCAGCCAGAAACAACCGCCCTTGGGATGAGCCAGCACCAGGGTTTTCAATCGTTCGTTATATGTCTGGGTTTCGGTCGAACCTTGTACGGTGTAAGGCATGCCCGTGGGCACTGTAACGAAATGAGCGATGTAACGTTCCTGCATGCTGCTTGTTGCGTGAGATCAAAGACGGATTGAGCGTGAAAGTATAGCTATCCGGCTGTCGGAGCGGATGAAGCTTTTATTGCTCCTGTGGTGGTGGCCCCTGATCATCATTTAGGCAGCCTACGAATTGTTTCGCCGGACAGTCAGTTAAGCCTGTTTTCCGGGGCTTATCCACAGGGTTACCCACTCAGGCTGTGCAATCACTCATTTTCGAATGGGCTGCCAGGTTATTCCCCTGGGCTGAGTAGTTCTTCCTTGGTCATCGATTACTTTTATACGCCACCAACTCTTCATATTTCTGCAAAGCGTTACCCCTAGGATGCCTCAAGCTGATTCCCTACCGGGGTTTCTTGTTGCTGTCCTTTTCTATTGGAGATATGAATGTCGCACATCATGAAGAAAGCAGTAGCCATGGCCGTTTCCACGGCCATGTTGTCCACGATGATGACGCCCGCGATGGCGGCAGAACCGGCAGTGCAAGGGCCGGAATCGGTTCAGGACTGGTATAACGCCGGCCAGCAATTCATCACGAATGCCGAAGACCTCGAGCGCAACATGCGCAAGGCCAAGAACGTGATCCTGTTCGTCGGCGACGGTATGGGCATTTCCACCATCACGGCCGCACGCATCCTGGCCGGCCAGCTGGAAGGCGCGCCGGGTGAAGAAACCCGTCTGTCGTTCGAAAATTTCCCGTATCTGGCACTTTCCAAGACGTATTCCTGGGATCAGCAGACTTCCGACTCCGCTCCCACCATGACCGCCATGGTGACGGGCTACAAGGCACGTGAAGGCATGCTGTCCGTCAATCAGCTCACCGCTCGCGGCGAATGCGACCCGGCCGTGATCGCCGCCAACTCCCTGCCGACGATCCTGGAGCAGGCTGCTGCGGCTGGCAAGGCGACCGGTGTCGTTTCCACCGCCCGCATCACGCACGCCACTCCGGCTGCGACCTACGCCCATACTTCCGTGCGCGACTGGGAAGCCGATTCCAACAAGCCGGCGAACTGCGGCGTGAAGGATATCGCCCAGCAACTCATCGAAGTCTCCCCGACCGTCAAGTCCAGCCTCAAGGTAGTCCTGGGCGGTGGCCGTACCTATTTCATGCCCAAGACCATGGTCGATCCGGAATATGGCAGCAAGGGCCGCCGCAACGACGGCCGCGACCTGACTGCCGAGTGGGTGGGTACCCGTGGTGCCGATGCCAAGTATGTGTGGAACAAGACGGGCTTTGACGCTGCTGATCCGGCCAATACCAATTATTTGCTCGGCCTGTTCGAAAACAGCCACATGCAGTATGAAGCCGACCGCGCTGCCGACAAGTCCGGCGAGCCTTCCCTGACCGAAATGACCGAGAAGTCGATCCAGATGCTGAAGAAGAGCGACAAGGGCTTCTTCCTGCACGTGGAAGGCGGCCGTATCGACCATGCACACCATGCCGGCAACGCCAAGCGCGCCCTGCTGGATGCCATCGAAATGGCCAAGGCAGTGAAGAAGGCGACTGAAATGACCAGCCCGGAAGATACGCTGATCCTGGTGACGGCCGACCACAGCCATGTGTTCACCATCGCCGGTTATCCGCATCGCGGCAACGACATCCTCGGCCTGACCGCCGAAGTTCCGGCTGTGGACGGCAACGCTCCGACGCCTTCCAAGGATAACCTGGGCCTGCCGTACACCACCCTCGGTTATGCCAACGGCCCGGGCTGGCGCGATGCCGTGGCTACCGGCCAGAAGCGTCCGAATCTGACTGCGGTCGATACCACGGATGTGAACTTCCTGCAGGAAGCCACCGTTCCGCTCGGTTCCGAAACCCATGCCGGCGAAGATGTCGCCATCTACGCGAGCGGCCCGATGTCGCACCTGGTGCATGGTTCGATGGAACAGAACTGGATCTACCACGTGATGCGCAAGGCTTTCAATTTCTGAATTGAGCCTTGAATAACCAGCCGTTTGAATAATCAGAAGTTTGCTCCTGAGCCGGCATGCCTTCGGGCATGTCGGCCCTTTCTTTTTTGAAGAGGATGGCAATGTTGTACAGATTCCTATTGGCGCTGATTGCGCTGTGCGTCAGCAGTATCGCCGCCCATGCCACCACGGACGGCGCTTCATACCAGCCCTTGTCGGCGCAGTATCGCGTCACGAAAATCGACGAGGATCGTCACTCCGATGTGACCGAGTGGCAATTCGCGCGGAACGGGCAGCAGGTGCAGATGGGGCAGGGCGAATACGCCGAGGTGTGGCAGCGCGACGAGCGCGGTGCCTTGACCCTCACGCGCGTGTTCCACCATGACAAGAAAATGATCCAGTACACCCCGGGCGAGTTGAAGACCCAGCGTCGTCTCAAGGACTGGAATTCGCTCAACGGTTTCTTTGACCCGCGCCGTCAGGCGGGGCTGCAAAAAGCCGGCGAGACCACGTTCATGGGGCGTCCGGCGACCCGCTATTCGGGCAAGATCGGTCGCGAGAATGTCGAGGTGATCTGGCTGGAAAAGGAAGCCATGCTGGCGCGCTATGCGATCGCAGGGCGTGACGGCAGCCTGACTTATGAACTGGTCGATATGCGTCCGATGCCGCTCGCAGCAACGGCAGGCGACGCTCTTGCCCGCGCCGAGCAGTACGATTTCATCGATGGCTCGGACCTTGGCGACATGGAGTACGATCCTTTCGTGCAGAGCGTGCTGGGCGAAGAACACGGCCACGGTTCGCACGGCCATCAGCATTAGACAGACGAGAAGCCGCAGCCTTGCCTGCGGCTTTTTTCCGTTTGACGCAGCCCGGTCTGCATAATCTTTCGGTAAGAATTCTGTCACCCGGTCGAAACATGGCTGTCAAATTGGCTGCCTAGAATCCTCGGATACTTTTAACGGTATCCGCACCGGAAAGACAACAACATGCTTGGGAAACACTCCATCCGACGCCCGTCGCGCCTTGTCTCCAAGGGGTTCACGCTGCTGGAATTGCTGGTCGTCATGGTGATCATCGGTTTGCTGGTCGGATATGTCGGCCCCAAGTATTTCTCCCAGATCGGCAAGTCGGAAGTGAAGACCGCGCGTGCGCAAATCGCCGCGCTGGAACAGGCGCTCGATCAGTACCGGCTGGATACCGGGCATTACCCTTCCAGCGAGGAAGGGCTGGAGGCATTGTTCAAGAAGCCTTCCAGCGAAGCGCGCTGGGACGGTCCTTACCTCAAGAAGGCGGTTCCCTCCGACCCATGGGGCAGCGCTTACCAATACAAATTCCCGGGCGAGCACGGCGAGTACGACCTGTTCTCGTTCGGCAAGGATGGACAGCCGGGTGGCGCGGACGCCATGGCAGACATCGTCAACTGGTAACCATGCTGTACGAAATCCAGGCTCTTCGCGGGAAAGAGTACATCTCGCTTCGCCTCGAAGCCGCCACGGCCGAGCTGGCGCTGGGGCAGGCGCGGGCGCAGGGCTATTCCGCCTTTTCCGCACGCGCGGTGGGCGGCTCCGGGCTGAAAATGCCGGGTCGGCGCGAACGCTTCCCGCTCATGCTGTTCAGCCAGGAACTGCTCTCGCTGATCGAAGCCGGCCTCAATCTGCTGGAAGGTCTGGAGGCGCTCGCCGAAAAGGAGCAGCGCCCCGAGGTCAAGCTGGTGCTCGAAGGCGTGCTGCGCGCGCTGAGCGAAGGGCAGCCGATTTCTGCCGCGATGGAGAAATTTCCTCAAGCCTTCCCGCCGCTGTATGTCGCCGCGATGCGCGCGAGCGAAAAGACCGGCGGCATCGAGGAATCGCTGCAGCGCTACATCGTGTACCAGGGGCAGCTCGAACTGGTGCGCAAAAAAGTCGTGTCCGCTTCGATTTATCCCGTCATGCTGCTGGTCGTCGGCGGTCTCGTGATCCTGTTTCTCATGGGCTACGTCGTGCCCAAGTTCTCGCATATCTATGAAGACGTTGGCGGAGAACTGCCCCTGCTTTCGCGCTGGATGCTGGCGTGGGGCGGATTCCTCGATCAATACGGCGGGGTGCTGTTGGTAGTGCTGGGCGCGGCGGCAGTCGGCCTGCTGGCGTTGCTGTCCCGCCCGTCGGTGCGGGCCAAAATGCTGGAATGGCTGTGGGCGATCCCGGCGCTGGGGGAGCGCATGCGTATCTACCAGTTGGCCCGGTTCTACCGTTCGCTCGGCATGCTTCTTACTGGTGGGATTCCCATCATGACCGCGCTCGGCATGGTGTCGGGCTTGCTGGCGCCCTCGTTGCGCACGCGGCTCGATGCGGCGGCATCATTGATACGCGAAGGCCAGCCGATTTCCGCCGCGATGGAGCGCAATGCGCTTTCGACGCCGGTAGCCTTGCGCATGCTGCGCGTGGGTGAGCGCAGCGGTCGCATGGGCGAGATGATGGAACGCATCGCGGCCTTCTACGACGAGGAAACCACGCGCTGGATCGACTGGTTCACCAAACTGTTCGAGCCGCTGCTGATGCTGATCATCGGCCTCGTGATCGGCCTCGTCGTGCTGCTGCTCTACATGCCGATTTTCGACCTCGCGGGCAGCATTCAATGAAGACGATCACGCTCGATATCATCAAGAAGGCGCGCCATCTCGCGCATCAGACGCAGCGCCGGCCGCTCGAAGTGCTGGAAGACCAGCTGGAACTGCCGCCGCCGGATTACGTGCGCTCGCTGGGAGCGACTTTCGGCTACGAGGTGCTTGATATCCAGCGCATCCACGAGATGACCCCCGATTTTGCGCGGCTTCCGTTTGCCGAGGCGATGCGGCGGGAATGCATTCCGCTGCGCGACGGGGAGGGCAGGCTGGTGCTGGCCTTCGCCGATCCTTTTGCGGAAAGTTTCAGCGCCTGGGCGCTGGAAGCCATACGCGAGCCTTTCGGCCTGCGCCTCGCGCACCATGCCGATATCGCCGCCTACCTGTCGCGCCACGAGGAAACGCTGCGCGCGATGGACGACAACACCATGCTCGGCGCCGAGTCGGGCCACGCGGTACGGCTGGAGGACGTGGAGCAACTGTCGCTCAAGAGCATTTCGGAAGACAGCAGCCCGGTGGTGCGTCTCGCCAATTCGACGCTCTACGACGCGATGAAAAGCGGCGCGAGCGACGTGCATCTGGAATCCACCGGCCATGGCCTCACCATCAAGTACCGCATCGACGGCGTGCTGGATACCGTGGGTGCGATCCACGGCCAGGAGGTCGCGGAGCAGGTGATTTCACGCATCAAGGTGATGGCGGAACTCGACATCGCGGAGCGCCGCATCCCGCAGGACGGCCGCTTCAAGGTCTATGCGCAGAACCGCGAAGTGGATTTCCGCGTTTCCATCATGCCCAGCGTGTTCGGCGAGGATGCGGTGTTGCGCGTGCTCGACCGCAAGGCGCTTACCGAGCAGTCGCGCAGCCTCACGCTGGAACACGTCGGCATCGACCGCCGTACGCGCGAGCAACTGCGCCGCCTCGCGCGCGAGCCCTACGGCATGATCCTCGTTACCGGGCCCACCGGCTCGGGCAAGACCACCACGCTTTACGCCGCGATTTCCGAAGTGAATACCGGCAAGGACAAGATCATCACCATCGAGGACCCGGTGGAATATCACCTTCCGGGCGTATTGCAGATTCCCGTCAACGAGAAGAAGGGCCTCACCTTCGCGCGCGGCCTGCGTTCCATCCTGCGCCATGATCCGGACAAGATCATGGTGGGCGAAATCCGCGATTCCGAAACCGCCCAGATCGCGGTGCAGGCCGCGCTGACCGGCCACCTCGTTTTCACCACCGTGCACGCCAACAACGTGTTCGACGTGATCGGGCGCTTCATCAACATGGACGTCGATACCTACAGCTTCGTTTCCGCGCTCAACGGCATTCTCGCGCAGCGGCTGGTACGCCTCGTATGCGGCAACTGTGCCGCGCCGGACGAGCCGACGGAAGACCTGCTGGCGGATTCCGGCGTCGACGCGGAAGCCGCCAAGACCATGTATTTCCGCAAGGGGCGCGGTTGCGGCCATTGCCGCGGCAGCGGCTATCGCGGCCGCAAGGCGGTCTCGGAACTGCTGGTGCTCGACGACGAGCTGCGCGAAATGATCGTCGCGCGCGAACCCATCCGCAAACTCAAGGAAGCGGCGCAGCGCAAGGGCTTCCGCTTCATGCGTGAAGCCGCGCTGGAAGTCGTTGCCAACGGCGAAACCACACTGGAAGAGATCAACCGTGTTACGTATGTTGACTGATGCGCTGCATGCGAGCCTGACGCCCGAGGGCGCGACCCTGGTGCATGTGAGGAAGGGCTTGCGTCCCCGCGTGATCGGCAAATGGCAGGGCTCGGGAACGGCGGATCAGACGCAGGAGCCGTGGCGGGAAGGCGTGCGCCAGCTCGGCCAACTGCTCGAACAGAGCCGCCAGCATCTGCCGCTGACCGTGGTGCTGTCGAACCGCCTGGTGCGCTTCCGCATCCTGCCCGCGCCGCGTCCCTTCATGGCGGAGCGCGACCGCGAGGCCTTGCTGAAGCATGGTTTCCGCGAAGTTTACGGCGAAGCCTCGGAAGGCTGGGCCATGCGCCTCAACCCATTGCCGGACGGCGATACCGTCGTCGCCTGCGCCATCGATGCGGCGCTGCTCGCAGAACTCAAGTCGCTGTGCGCGACGCACGCCGTGTCGCTGCGCTCGGTACAGCCGGACTTCATGGCCGGCTTCAACCAGGCGCGCAAGCTGACGCGAGGCAAGGCCGCCTGCTTTGTTCAGGTGGAGGCCGGGCATTGCATGGTCGGCCTCATGCGCGACAACGCATGGCATTCGCTCAATGCGATTGCGATATCCGCCGAGTGGCAGCAGGAACTGACTACGGTTATTCGCCGGGAAATGCTGCTGGCCGGATGGGAGGGGCGCGAGCCGGAAATCGTGCTCAGTACCCATGACTGCCAGCCACGCACGCTCGCAGAGCATGGCGGTTCATGGATCGTGCGTTACGTACCGCCCAAAAGCGCCGGCAACTTCGTGCCCGGGCGTGACCAGTCATTTGTCATGGCCTTGAGAGGGGTGTGAGCATGCAGATCATGGCCCTGGATTTCGTGCGTCGCCCGTTTCCGTCCTGGCCGGGGATGCTGCTGCTCGCGATCGGCATCGCCATTGCGGCGGCCGAGTGGTCGGACTATCGGGAGGCCAGCGAAGCCGCGGCCAATGCCGAGCAGCGTCTGCGGAAAGTGCAGCGCCCGGCGACGCCAGCCGTGCACAAGAAGATTTCCCGCGAGATGAACGCGCAGCTTCAGGACGAGTATCGCCAGGCCCGGCAGGTGGGCGAGTTCCTGCTGCTCCCCTGGCCGGAGTTGTTCGCGGCGCTGGAAACCGCGGCGATGCCCGATATCGCCTTGCTGGCAATCGAGCCGGACGCCAAAAAGCGCGAAGTGCGCATCACGGCCGAGGCGCGCGACAGCCGGGCATTGTTCGCCTACGTGAAACGGCTGGAAGGCGTGAAGCAGCTGCATGGCGTGTACCTGCTGCGCCATGAGTTGCGCGAGGACGACAAGCAGCACCCCGTGCGCTTTACCGTATCGGCGTTGTGGAAGGAGGCGCCATGAACGCACTCCTGCAGCGACTGGATAGCGGCCGTCATTTTCTCGGTCCGGTCGGTTTGGTCGGGCTGATCTTGATCCTCGCCGGGCCAGTGTTCCATGCTGTCGTCGTGCAGCCCGAAATCCGCAGGGCGGAAGGAGTGGAGCAGGCGGTAATCGCAGCCGCCGCACAGCCGGCACGAGTCAAGGAAATCGAGGCGCCGGACGAGGCGGAACAGCTGGCACAGTTTTACGGGCAGTTTCCCCGTGCGAGCGAGCTTTCGACGCTCATCGAAAAGCTGCATGGGTTGGCGCGGGAGAACGGCGTGACGCTGCGCCTCGGCGAATACAAGCTCGACCGCTCCGCCAAGGGCATGCTCTGGCGCTATGAAATCCTGCTGCCGGTGGAGGCGGGCTATCCCGAACTGCGCCGTTTCATCGACGCAGCGCAAGGCGCGATTGCCACGCTCGGCCTGCATGAAATCGCATTCAAGCGCGAAGCGGTCGGCGACAAGGCGGTCAAAACCCAGCTTCGCTTCGTGCTGTACGTGCTGAGAGAGGCTTCCTGATGACGTCCGCGTCACGGCAACGGCCATGGCTGCTCGGCGGCGCACTGCTGCTCAGCCTCGGCCTGACCGCCTGGGTTACCGTCAACGACGAAGTGGAGGAAACCGCTACCGTCGAGCTGGCGCCGCCTTCCCCGCGCAAGGAAAAGCCGCGCGTTGCGGAAACCAAGCCGGCTCCGCTGCTGCCTAGCCTGGCCCGTACCGTTCGGGAGAAGGGGGAGCCCGCGAACGATCTGTTTGCCGCGCATACCTGGTATGTCGCGCCGCCTCCGTCCGCCAAGGCTGCCGCGGCTGCGGCCGAGCCTCCACCTCCACCGGTGGCTCCGGCTGTGCCCTACGCCTACATGGGCAAGCTGGAGGATACCCCCGACGGCACGCTGTACATGCTGACCGCCAACAACAAGCTCTACACCGTGCGGCTGGGCGAAACCCTGGACCGCACCTGGCGGCTCGACCGGGAAGACGGCGCGGCGCTGCAGTTCACCTACCTCCCGCTGGCCTTGCCCAAGGCCCTGGCCAAGACGGCCAAACTCGCGTCGAGCGGGCAGAACAATAATCAAGGAATGACCGGATGATCTGGAAAGCTAACTGCAATCGTGCGATTGCATGCATGGCCTTGCTGGCCGTGGGGGGGTGCGCCTATGCGCCTTGGGAACGAGGCGGGGTGCCGGGAGCCACGCCGGAAGAGCGAGTCGCCAATGCGAAGCAGCAGGTCAGCGAGCGGCCGGACGAAGCGATTCCGCGCAAGGACCTCTATCTCACCCGCGATCAATCGGTGACGCAGTTGATGCAGGAGGCCGAGCGCGCGCGTGCAGAGAAGCGCTATGACGAGGCGGACGCGCTCTATGCCCGCATTCTGGCGATTGCGCCGGACAACATCCGCGCGCTGTCGGGACGCAATGCGATCAGCCGGGAGCGGCACCATGAATCCCGCATCGCCGAGGCGTACAAGCTGGTTTCGCAGAACAAGAAGGATCAGGCGCGCGCCATCGCGCGCGAGGTGCTGTTGGAAAACCCCGCGCAATCCTCAGCGCTCGCGCTGCAGAAAGAGCTGGACGTCAAGCGCGAGGAAATGCGGCATGAACCGCCCAACCTGAAG
Source organism: uncultured Methylobacillus sp. (assembly GCA_946478865.1). Next base: position 78,849 of record CAMLDO010000002.1, on the reverse strand, counting down.
CCGCCCTTCGACAAACCGGTAACGCTGGAACTGCGCGACGCCAACATCAAGATGGTGTTCGAGGCCCTGTCGCGTGCGACCGGCATCAATTTCATCCTGGACAAGGACATCAAGCCCGATACCAAGGCGACGGTCTTCATCAAGAAGGCGCGCATCGAGGACGCCATCGAGATGGTGCTGGCCACCAACGGCCTGCAGAAGAAAGCCTTGTCCGAGACCAGCGCACTGGTGTTTCCCAACACGCAGCAGAAGCTCAAGGACTACCAGGATCTCATGATCCGCAGCTTCTACCTGACCAATGGCAGCGCCAAGCAGGTGGCGACGCTGATCAAGACCATGCTCAAGACCAAGGATGTTTTCGTCGACGAGCGCCTCAACATGCTGGTGATGCGCGATACGCCCGAGGTGATCCGCATCGCCGAGAAACTGGTTGCCGGCAACGATTTGCCCGACCCGGAAGTGATGCTCGAGATCGAGGTGCTGGAAATCAACCGCAACCGCCTGCAGGAGCTGGGATTCGAGTACCCGTCGCGCTTCGCGGTTGAGGCCGATACCCTGCGCGAACTGAAGAACATCACGTCCGATACGATAGGCGTCGAGGGCGATCTCGCGATCAATCTCAGGAAGACGCTGGGCGACGTCAACCTGCTTTCCAACCCGCGCATCCGCGTCAGGAACAACGAAAAGGCCAAGGTGCTCGTGGGCGACAAGGTGCCTATCATCACCACGACCTCGACTGCCAACGTCGGCGTTTCGTCCAGCGTGCAATACCTGGATGTCGGCCTCAAGCTCGACGTGGAGCCGCGCATCGCGCTCGACGACTACGTCAACATCAAGATCGGGCTGGAAGTCAGTTCGCTGGGAGAGGTGACCGAGACCAACGGCACCATCGCGTATCGCATCGGGACGCGCAATGCCTCGACCTTGCTGCGTCTCAAGGATGGCGAGACCCAGATACTCGCGGGCCTGATTTCCGACGACGAGCGCAAGAGCGCGGCCAAGGTGCCGGGGCTCGGCGAGATTCCGGTGCTGGGACGCCTGTTTACCTCGAATGCGGATTCGCGCAGCAAGACCGAGATCGTGCTCGCGATCACGCCGCGTATCCTCGGCAATATCAGCCGCCCCGAGGCGGAAATCGCCGAGTACTGGTCCGGCACGGAAACGGGAATCTCGGACAAGCCGCAGATCGTGGTGCCGGCCAGCGGTAGCCTCGCAGCCAATCGCCCGACGCCGCGCGTCGCGCAACCGCGCGAGGTCGAGCCGGAGACGATTCCGGGCGTCGAGCCCGCAGTCGAAGCGGCACCGGCCGTCAAGCAGATCGAGCCGCTGGAGCCGCCCGAGTATGCGCCGGCAGCGCCTGCGCCGCAAAACGGGACGACGACGGCTCCATGAACGCGGCGCGGTCACGCGGCTTCACCCTGATCGAGCTGCTGGTCACGGTCATGATCCTCGCCGTGCTGGCGACTGGCGCGCTGCCGGTGATGCAGGTGACCGCGCAGCGCATCAAGGAGAACGAACTGCGGTCGTCGTTGCGGCAATTGCGCGACGCCATCGACGCCTACAAGCATGCCGTCGACGAGGGGCGGATCAGCAAGCAGGCCGATCAGTCCGGCTATCCGCCCACGCTGGAAATCCTCGTGGAAGGCGTGCCGGACGAGAAGGATGCGGCCAAGAAGAAGATGCGCTTCCTGCGCCGCATTCCGCGCGACCCAATGAACGCCGACAAGGCCTTGTCCGACGCCGAAACCTGGGGACGGCGCAGCTATGCGAGCGAAGCGGATGCGCCGGAAGCGGGCGAGGATGTGTACGACGTCTATTCCCTGAATCCCGCCAATGGGCTCAACGGGCAGCCTTATGCAAGCTGGTAAGAGTTTCTCGCGCCTTCTCAAAAAAGGGTTCACGCTGATCGAGCTCATGGTCGTGCTCAGCATTGTGGCGCTGCTGCTGACATTGGCCGTGCCCAAGTATTTCAACAGCGTGGAGAAGGCCAAGGAGGCTACGCTGCGTCAGGATTTGCGCACCATGCGCGAGGCCATAGACCGTTTCCACGGCGATCACGACCGCTACCCCGAATCGCTGGAGGAACTCGCGGAACGCAAATACCTGCGCGCCATACCGCCGGACCCGATCACCGGCGAAGCTTCGACCTGGATCGCGATACCTCCGGATGGGACGGCCGCAGGCGGCGTTTACGACATTCGCAGCGGAGCCGCGGGGGAGTCCCGCGACGGCAGCGCTTATGCGGACTGGTAGGTACGGGATTCGGCAAGCCGCCGGATTCACTTATCTCGGCCTCATGCTGTTCATCGCGATCTCGGGCATCGCGCTCGCGGCGGCGGGGCTGGTGTGGCATACCGAGGTGAAGCGCGAAAAGGAGCGGCAACTGCTGTTCGTGGGCGAGGAGTTCCGCCAGGCCATCGTCAGCTATTACGACAACAGCCCGCAAGGCGCGCGGCAGTTTCCGCTCAAGCTCGAAGACCTGTTGCGCGACCAGCGCTTCCCCGTGATCAAGCGTCATCTGCGCCGGATTTATCAGGACCCCATGACCGGAACACGTGACTGGGGGCTGATGCGGGAAGGTGGGCGCATTGTCGGCATATACAGCCAATCGCAGGCGGTACCGCTCAAGACGGCCGGGTTTTCCGAGGAACAGGAGGCGTTCGCCAAAGCCGAGTCCTATCGGGATTGGCAGTTCGTCTATGTGGCGTCGACGGGAAAGGAAAGCGCCGAAGGAAGCGATACGCCGGCCGCGGGCTCGGCAAATCCGAGCCCGGCGACCGATAATGCTTTGCCATCAGCCAGCCCTGCCTCCAGCGCGAGTGGCAGTGCTCCGCCTCCCAGCCGTGAAAATCTCAATGCTTGCCTGGAACAGCGCATGAGCGATACCTCGGCATGCTCGGCCTATTGCATGGACAACAAGGGTAATTCCGGCAAATGCATGCAGTGCAATGCCTCGGTCTTGCTGCGCTACCGCGCATGCATGGCCAACGGCTCCATCCCAAGCCTGGCCATGCCGTGATCAGCCGCGCTTGATCTTGCCGCGCTTCCTTGCGGACAAATCCTTGTAAATCCTGATGACGGCGGGAACGTAGCGCTGCGTTTCCGGATAGGGCGGCATGCGCATCCCATGCCGCATGACCGCTCCAGGTCCGGCGTTGTATGCGGCCAGCGTGAGAGCCAGATCGCCGTGAAACCGGTCGTTGAGTTCGCGCAGGTAACGGGCGCCGGCTTCTATATTGGCAGCCGGCTCGTAGGGGTTCTTCAGATTGAATTGCCTGCCTGTGTCCGGCATCAGCTGCATCAGGCCTTGTGCGCCGCGCGGCGAGATGGCGCGCGGGTTGTATCCAGATTCGATGGCAATGACGGCATGCAGCAAGGCGGGATCGAGCTCATGCCTCGATGCGGCATGGGCAATGACTTCATCGAAAGGCAAGTCGGGCCAGGATGAAACTGCTGCGCGGGATGGGAAGGCGGGTGACGTTTCAGAGGCTTCGGGCAGGTTGGTGATGATGATTTCGCCCTCGGACGATTCCTGCATGCGTACCTCGGCATGGGCTGTCAGGCAGGTGAAAGCGGAAATGGCCGCGAGTATGAATCCGCAAGTACGTGTAGGCATGGAGGGCGACTGTAGCGGCCGCGGGTGACATCGGAATGATACGGGCTAGGGTCGAGCTAGTTCTTTAGGACTATGCCTCGGCGGAAGAATGTCATTTTTTATTGATATACATATGCCGAAAGAATCAGGGGGAACAAATTTCAATGTGTCGCAGGGGCTTTGCCGCATGTTTCGTCATGTGGGCGCTATCGTTTTTTTGCCCGTCGGCCGCGGCCATTATTGCGGGTGACGGCGCCTCGGCGCGTGCCCTGGTCCTGCCTAACGCGACGAACTCCCCCTGGTCGGGCGTAGGCCGGCTTGAAACGGCAAGCGGAAAGAGCTTTACCGCATCCGTCATCGGTCCTCGCCACATCCTGACGGCGGCCCATGCAGCACTGTCCGCAAAGCCCGATGAGTTCAGCTTCCTGCTTTATACGAATGGCAACGAGCCCTACCGCATCAAGGTGGAGCGCGTGTCGGTACATCCCGATTATCGCGGGTTCAAGCCTGGAAAGGATGGAGTCGTTCGGGATGACCTCGCCATTCTCGAACTGGCCGACATGGTGCCGTTCGGCGTTGCGGTTTATCCCTTGCTGCTCAGGCAGATTCCGGCCGGCACCCCGATTCTGATGGTCGGTTACGGCGTTAGCGGCGATGGCGTGGCCGGGGTGAAGCACGGCTCAGGAATGGGGGATATCAAGCGGGCCGGCGCGAATGTCGCCGACAGTCTGGTCGCTGCCGACGGAGACGATAACGCGGCGAAAGCCTTCATGTTCGATTTCGATGGCCCCGATGCCGCGACCAATGTCATGGGGGGCGCTGCGTTGGGAAATGGCGTCGAGGCGACGCTGGGGGAAGGGGACTCGGGCTGCCCGGTATTCGTCCAGGTGCGGAATCAATGGCTGCTGGCCGGGGTAGGGACCTTTGTGACCAGCTTCAACAGGTCTGCCGTGCCGGGCGTATTCGGAAGCGGAGGGGGCGGGATGCTGCTTTCCGGTTACGGATTATGGATTCGACAGTCCGTTCCGCAACTGACAGGTGCCGTTGCATTGTCCGTACCTGGAGTCGCGCCTGTCCAGACGCGGCAAGAAAAGTTTAAAGAAGTTGCCATCCGGCAGAAACATGTTCGCAATCCTGCTGCCACGAGGGCTCGGGATAATGCCGGCGTGTAGTCCCATACTTACAAATTATTCTTATAAATCATGATCAAATTTCAAGACGGGTTGGACGCAGAGCAGCGCAGTACCTTTATTGAGGTCATCGATGCATCCCTGCGGGTAAGTCAGCGGGAACAGCTGTTTTCCTGGCTGCAGGGGTATTGCCAGTATCTCATCCCGCATGAAGCATTGATTTGCGGATTCCGGTCGGATAACGAGCAGGATTTCGTGTTCGAAACCTTCATCAGCACGCGCTATGTCACCGACGATCACGTGCAGGCCGTCACGCGCAAACCGGATGGATTGCTGGCGCGCAGCATGGCCGCCTGGCGCCAGACGCGCCGCCCCGTCCTCATCGCGGCCGGGATGGACATGGGGGATTACGGCGGTTTTTCGGTGCCCTTCGAGGTGTCTGCCGAGATATTGCGCAGCAGCGAACTGCGCAATATCGCCGCACACGGGCTGGGGTCGCAGGAAGGCGCCATCTCCACTTTCTTCTGCTTTGCGCGCATTCCGTCCGAGCTGGGTGCGCAGCATGCCTACATGCTGGAGCTGCTAGTGCCGCATCTGCATGCGATGCTGACCCGGGTGATTGGCTATGGCAATTATCCAGTCGATTCGGACGACCCGATCAGTCCGATTACTTCACGGGAGCGCGAGATCCTGCAATGGGTGCATTGCGGCAAGACCAACTGGGAAATCGCCCATATCCTGGAAATCAGCCCGCTCACCGTCAAGAACCATGTCCAGAACATATTGCGCAAGCTGAATGTGCAGAATCGCAGCCATGCGGCGGCCAAGGCGAGCAAGATCGGACTAGTCAAAAGCTGATACGCAACACGCTGAGATTTTTCAATCTCTAGTTCTTTTGGCTCATGTTTGAGTTTTACGGCGTCACGTCGCCATAAAGATTCGCCCTTACGATGACTCTGAAGTTCCACTAATCGGTCGGAGATCGTGATGAATATGAATATGCGCAGGAATGCCGTTGCGATTGCGGCGGCACTGATGGGGATCTGGCTTGCGCTGGTCCAGATGCCTGCCGCGGCGACCACGTTGTCGTTCTATGACATTACCCACGGCAACGCAGGCGCGGAGGCGGACGGCGAGGCCAATCTCGCGGTGGAAGTGATCGATCTGGGCAATAACCAGGTTCGCTTCAAATTCACCAATAACTCCACTTCATCCCTGACCGATGTGTATTTCGACGACGGAACCCTGCTGGGGATCGCCTCGATCTCGTTTTCATCGGGTGTGAACTTCTCGCAGGGTGCGGCGCCTCCGAATTTGCCCGGCGCCAATCTGGCTTCCCCGTTATTCCAGGTAACGCAAGGCTTCTCTGCCGATTCCGAGAACCCTGTCGATCCCAATGGCGTGAGCCAGAACGAATGGCTGGCTATCGATTTCTCGCTGCTCTCGGGCAAGACATTCAGCGATACGCTTGCCGCATTGTCCTTGCCGAACGGAGGCGGGGCGGGTGACCTGCGGATCGGTGTTCGCGTCCAGAATTTCGCGAGCGGCGGCAGCGGTGAAAGCTTCATCAACAACGCCATCAGCCCGGTTCCCGAGCCCGGCAATTTCGGCATGCTGTTCGCCGGCCTGGGCATGATAGGTTTCATGGTTTTGCGCGGCAGATATACGAAATAAGCAGTGCCCTTACGAGCAGCTCCCCTCTTGCCGCACGAATCGTGCGGCTTTTTTATTGCGGAGACAGGACGGCCGGCTCGCTGACCAGTTCGCGGATGGCGGCGTAATCGCTATCGCTGGCCGGAATGAATTGTGTGGCTTTGAGCTTGGCCAGCATGGGCGTCAGGGTCGCATCCTGGTTGAAATACACCGCACGGATTTGCGCCTTGAGCGGTGCGCATAGCGAGCTGCGAAAGACAGTCGGTTCGTTGGGAATAGGTTCCGATTCCCACAATATCCTGAAATCGCCGGGCTTGAATTTTCCGGAAGCGATCGCCTCGTCCAGCCGGGTACTGGCAACGAATGCCGCATCGGAAAAATCCTTGTAGACGGATTGCGCGGCCTTTTCATGCGATCCGGCATAAAGCACATGGCTGAAATATTGCTCCAGCGGCATGCCGACGATACGGGCAAAGAGTGTGCGGGGCACGACGGCTCCGGAAGTGCTTGCAGGGTCGGTCAGGTTGACGTTTTTCTCGCGCAAGGAGCGCAGATCGCGATAATCGCTCGAGTGTTTCACGATCAGCATGGAGCGGTAATACTTGCCTTCGGGGGTAAACGTACCGCGCATATGCGTGTGTGTCGCAAACGCCTCGATCGCTTCGGGATTGCGATTCTTTGCAAGTGAGTAAGATGCGGCTCCCAGCTCCGCGATATCGATGCTGCCCGCGAGCAACCCTTCTATCACGGAGCTGTAGGAGGTCGGCTGGTAAATTATCACCTGGCGCCCCAGCTTCTTTTCCAGCTGCGAAAGCAGCGGCCGATAGTGCTCGAGCTGTTCCGCCATGTTTTTCTTGGGGATCAGGGAAAACCGGATAGGGTGGGGGTTCTGGCAGTTTTCCGCATGGCTGGCGCCCGGAACTGCAGCGAAAAGCATCAGCAGGCAGGCACAGGCGGGGCGGGCGATGAGTTTCATTTGGGGGCGAGGATCTCTTTACGGAGCAGTGCCTGAATTTGTTCAGCGGAAACAGGGCGGCTGAAATAATAACCTTGGACCTCGTCGCAGCCGGCCGTCTTGAGATGCACAAGCTGCTCCTTGGTTTCGATGCCTTCCGCCACGACGCGCATCCCCAGGTTGTGCGCCAGTGAGATGGTCGAATCGACGATGACGGCGTCATCGTGGCTGTTGCGAATGTCGGCAATGAAGGCCCGGTCGATCTTGAGCGTATCGATCGGCAATGTCTTGATGTAGCCGAGGCTGGAGAAGCCGTTGCCGAAGTCGTCCAGCGCCACCTTGATGCCGGCGCTGACTATCTTGTTGAGGATATCGCCGGCTACGTCGATGTTTTCGACCAGACTGCTTTCCGTCACTTCGATCTCGAGCGCATCGGGCGGTAATTCGTGTTCCTGGAGGCAGGCGCAGATATGGTTCGCCAACGCCTCATCCCGGAGCTGGCGTGCCGAGACGTTGACCGCAATCCGTCTCAAAGGCAGGTTGCGCCTTTTCCATTCGGCCAGTTGACGGCAGGCCGCCTCGATTACCCAGTTTCCGAGTTCGACGATATGGCCGGTGTTTTCCGCAAGCGGGATGAAGTCGCCGGGATAGATCAGTCCATGGTCGGGGTGTTTCCAGCGGATGAGCGCTTCCAGACCCACGATGCGATAGCTGGACAGTTCCACCTTGGGCTGGAAATGCAGGAGAAACTCATTGTCATGAATGGCCCGGCTGAAACGCTGTTCCAGCTCGAACTGCAATACGTTCCTGACATTCAGGCTCGCGTCGAAGAACGTGAAGGTGCCGCTTCTGGACTCCTTGGATTGGTACATGGCCAGATCGGCATGGTGCACCAGCGTATCCACATCCAGTCCGTCACGCGGATAGATGGCAATGCCGATGCTCGGAAACACCTGGATATCGTGGCCGCCAAGGCCGAAGCAGCGTTCGCTGATGCATTCGACAATGCGTTGGGCAATACCGGCGATGGCTTCTTCGCTTTCCAGTCCGGTCAGCAGCAGGACGAATTCATCTCCTCCGAATCGGGAGATGATGTCCGACTCGCGCAGCAGCCCGCGCAAGCGCGTGGCGACCGTTTGCAGCAGCAAATCGCCTACGTGGTGGCCCAGTGTATCGTTGACGGCCTTGAATCGGTCGAGATCGATGAACAGCAAGGCGCTGTGCAGGCGGCTGCGCTTGTTGTTATGAAGATGGCTGGTTGCCAGTTCCATGAACATCCGGCGATTGGCGAGCCCGGTAAGATGATCCTGCGCGGCCAGCGCCAGTGCGCGCTGCTTTTCCTCTTCCAGCCGGGCAATGAGGGTGCGCTTTTCCTCTTCCGAGGCGGCGAGCGAAGCGAAAGCCTTTTTTTGCTTGTCCAGCATGATGGCGATCCAGACCGCGCTGAACAGGATGATCAGGGTCAGGAAAGCCACCGTAATCAGGTGTTTTTTCTTGATCGCACTATAGTTCTGCAGCACTTCATCCACTTCCTGGCGAACGACGATCAGGAAGGGGTGATGTTCCAGCTTCTGGATGGAAAGCAGATACTTTCCGTCCTGGGTAATCGACGAACCGCTTTCCCCCAGAAGCCTGCTTGTTTTCTCGACATCGCGATGACGGCTCTTCAACTCCAGACCGCCGCGGCGAGCACGGGCAATTTCATGCCCCTCCCTCGTGAGGACGTGGATGGTGCCCGTTTTTCCGATATCGATGTTCTGGTAGAGACGCAGCACGTAACCGAGATCCAGCAGGATCATCAATGCCCCGCTTTCCGTTCCGCGACTGTCCATCACGGGGAAAAGGAGCGGTACCTGCCAGGAATCGCCGAACGCCGAGGACAGCGGTCCCACGGACAGATCGGCCGTTTTGTGACGCATGTCGGTCAGCATCAGCCCGATCGCGGGCCGCATCATGTCGTCCTGCGACGAAGGGGACGAGGCGTAGAGTTGCTTGCCGTGCTTGTCGAAGAGCGCGACACGGCTGAAAACCGCATCGCTCGCCAGCATGCCGGCAATGCGTGTTTCTACCTGCAATTTATCTTTTTCGAACCATTGGGCGGCCGCGATTCTGTATATCTGGCTGCGATTGAGGACCTGCTCCAAGTTCTCGGAAATAATCACATTCAGCGTGCGTTGCGAGGTAAGCGCATGTTCGAGTACCAGCTTTTCCTCGTGGTCGAGGCGGTTGAGCGTGTAGGACCAAGTGGCCAGGATCAGGATAAGGGCCAGCAGTATCGATGCGGCTTGCAGGCTTCTCCACGAGTCCAGCCCCTCGGATACGGTGCTTGCCTTGTTGAGTCGGGAAATGATCACAAAAGAGCCAAATGAAAATAATAAGGTTTTATTGTCATTTCCAATTCAGCAGCCGTGTCTCATCACGAATGTGAAAAGAAAGGCAGCCGATCAAGGATCGGCTGCTAGTGGAGGAGAGGTTACACGAAGCTTTCGCATGTGTAGGTGTATTAAAGCGGCATAACGTTACAGCGATATGAATTCCAAATGTGATTGCTGAATTACTTAACGTTTATTGAGCGCGCAATGCCGCGATCAACTGATCCGGGGATTCTGCCTTGGTGCCATCGCTCAGATAAATGGTTGGTGTGCCGGCAACACCTAGCATGTCGCCCAGTTCGCGGTTGGCCGAGATCGGGGCGTCGCAGGATTTCTTTTCCGGCAACTTGCCTTCCTTCATCCAGGCATTCCAAGCTGCTGCGCGGTCGTTGGCGCACCAGATCGCTTCAGACTTCGCGCGGGCATCCTTGTGTATTTCTTCAAGCGGGAAGAGAAAGATATAGGCGGTGTAGTCAGTCAGCCCGATTTTGTCCAGATTTTGTTCCAGCATCTTGCAATAAGGGCAATCAGGGTCTGAGAAAACCGCAAACTTGTGGGCGCCGTTGCCTTTGGTGATCTTGATGGCGTTTTCAAGGGGCAGCGCCTCGAATTTGATCGTGGAGAGTACCTTTGCACGCTCCTCGGTGAGATTGCGTTTGCCGGCTACATCGTAGAGATTGCCTGCAAGGATATATTCCGCTTTTTCATCGCTGTAAAACACGCGGCCGTTTGCATAGATCTCGAATATGCCGGGCAACGGCGAGACCGTAATGCTCTTGACGTGCATTCCCGGATTCTTGCTTTCTAGTAGCGCCTTCAGTCCATCCGCATCGGCATAAGCATTTGCCATCAGCAGGCTTGTCAGTACCGCAAGCCATATTTGCTTTTTCATTCCAGATTCTCCAGTTGATTCGAGTGGCGAGATCATCGCGGGTCTCCATGACGGGATTGTGACTGCTGACCGGTAGCCCGGAGGGTTTTGGCATAGTCCCTTCGGCTTATGCGGAGAATCAGTCCCCGTCATACATCCCATCTACAGTTGCGTCCGTTGCCGCATGGAAGAAAGCCGGGCGGAAATGGGGGCCGAGTGGGCATGGCAAAACCATAGTCCACTCGGACTAGATTCTCCCCCACGATGTTTCACATCCCCCGTTCATGATGCGCAGCGTCGCCTCATGGGTAGCTTCGGTAGGACGTGTGGCCACCTTGAATGTGCAGTACTGCTTTACTGATGCTGCACCCGCAAATGATTTCGTTGGACTTTATTAATTTAGGAGAAAACTCATGAACTTCAAGATGAAAGCACTGGTTGCCGCCGTTGCGCTGACCGCTTCCATGTCTGCTTCGGCAGCTATGCAAAACACCAACACCGGTGACTCCAGCCTGATCCTGACGGCTTATGACACCACTAACAACATCTCTCTGACCGTGGACCTGGGCTACACCCTGAACACGTTCGATCTGACCAGCAACGCTTCCTGGGATATCTCTACCGGCAACTATGCTGATGCTTGGGCGACTTTCTGGGGTACGGCTTCTGCTACCAACGTTCAGTGGGCTGTGTTTGCAGGCGACCGCACCGGCGGTGTTACTGCTGGCGACCAACGCATGCTGACCACTGTTGCCAGCACCTGGACCAACGTTTCCAACAGCGTTCTGGGCAACCAGATGGCTGCAATGGACACCTATATCAACGCTGCTACTCAGCTCGGCAATCATCCGACCGTTGCTGACGGTGCCAACACTGCCATCAGCGGCGCTGCTTATGCCGAAAACGGTACCGTTTACGGCACGACCGGCAAGATCAACAACCAAGGTTCCGACACGATGATCACGCTGGGTACTAATGGTTACATCTGGACGATCGCTCGCAGCGGCAGCAACAACCTCGTGGCCTCTACCGCCACCCAGATGAGCAACAACGGCTTCAACCCGTACTTCAACCTGTCCAGCAATGGCGCCTTGACATACACGGCGGCTGTCGCTGCCGTACCGGAAGCTGATTCCTGGGCCATGCTGCTGGCAGGTCTGGGTCTGATGGGCTTCATCGCTCGTCGTCGTACTGCTGCTTAATTTTAATGCCGGATTCCGGGGCTGTTTGGTAGCCCCGGAGCAAGGCGGATTCAGTTTCACTCTCAAAATCTCTGGAGATTTAAAATGCAAATCAAGCAAATTGTTCTGGCTGTCGGCGCCGCCCTGGTTGCCGGTCATGCCGCTGCTGCTGCCGTGACTCAGGCTGACATCGTTGCCGCTCGCGCTGCTGGCACCCTGCAAGAAACCTGGTTGTCCGGCGCTTCCGCCCCGACCTTCAACGTGTTCGACGGTTTTGCCCTTGGTTGCGATGCCGGCACCGTGGCGATCTTCCATAGCGCTGCTTCTGCTACCCTGAAGCCCGGTTCCACCGGCAACTTCATGGGCTACGCATGCACCCGCAGCGGCGTGGTTTCCGTGATGTACCACACAGTGGATGGTGGTTCCTTCAACGCTTATGCTCCGCACCTGACCGGCACCGCTCCGGATGGCACCTCGATGCCTGCCAGCCTGAAGCGTATCAAGAATCTGGGTACCGTCAGCTGCGCCGCAACGGGTAGCTGGAATGGCTATGCCGAATACGCTGGCTGCGCTACCGTGACTGGCGCAACTGCTGGTGATAACGCTCCTGTTCTGCCGGCTGGTGGTTTCTCCGACGTTGAAGCAGGCCTGTTCGGCGTGGATGTGTCCGCTGCTGGTGCTGAAGCCGATGCCAATGTGAGCCAAGTGTTCGGCGTGGCTGTTAGCAAGAATCTGTATCGCGAACTGCAAGTGGCTCAAGGTCTCTATGCTTCCGTCGCTGCAGCCAACACTGCTGACCCAAGCTACGATCCGGTCAATGCGCCCAACATCACCAAGGCTCAATACACTTCGATCGTTGAGTTGAACGGCGGTTATCAAACCGACTGGAGCCCGATCCTGGGCGCCGCCGGTGCTGGTAAGAAGGTTTATCTGGCTCGCCGCGTTGCTACTTCTGGCACGCAAGCTAGCTCCAACGCTTTCTTCCTGAACAATCCGTGTGCCTCCGGCACGACGGCTGGTCTGGTTGCTCCGGCTGGTGCCTCTGATTCCACCACCAACTTCATCGTGACCGAAGGCTCTGGCACCGGCAACGTGAAGACCGCCCTGACCAACGCTGGCACTGCTGGCAACTTCGCGATTGGCGTCGTTTCCGTTGAAAACAACTGGCGTACCGACTCCGCTGCTAACGAAGGCTATCGCTTCGTGAAGGTGGATGGTGTGCATCCGGAAGCTGGTGATACGACCTATGGTCGCACTACTGCCATCAACGGCGGCTACGCCTTCCAGATGGAAATGAAGTCCTTCGTCGCCAATAGCGCTGTCGGTACTTTCGGTGAAACCCTGATCGGCGAAATCGCCGGCGCTCTGGGCAATCCTTCCAACTGCGCAGACGTTCCGCGTGGTCTGTTCCTGAACCCGGCTGGTGGTTCCTCCTGCACGGTGGGCACCGAAGTCGGCAAGGGCACCAAGTTCGGCAACAACTGCTCGCCGGTTCAGATGTTCTTCTAATTGGAAACGAGTAGGAGGCGGTGAAAATCGCCTCGGAAGCAAGCAGCGCTCCCCGCTTTTGCGGGGAGCGTTTTTTTATTCGTGAGCAAGATGACTAGTCCGGACTAGAGCTCCGGATCATTTTGCCGCAACGCGACTGAAACAGAATAGCGCGCTGCTACAGATGCAGTGACCAAAGTATTTGAACAGCCGGGATAGAGACGTGCGCTTACTGATATTGCTTTTGCTGGGAATTGCCTGCAGTGCTTCGGCAGCCGAAGAGGAGGGCGCTACTTTCGATATCCTGGAATACCAGGTCGACGGCAATACTGTGCTTCCTTCGGGCAAGATCGAGGAGACGGTGTATGCACACATGGGCGAGAAGAAATCCATCGCCGATGTGGAGGCCGCTCGTGCCGCGCTGGAGCAAGCGTACCGTAGCGCAGGTTACCCCACTGTATTTGTCAATATTCCCGAGCAGGATGTGAACGCCGGCGTTGTGCGCCTGGAAGTGTCCGAGGGCGACGTGGAGCGTTTGCGTGTGGTGGGGGCTCGCTATTACTCCCTGGGATCGATCAAGGAGAGAGTGCCGGAACTGGCGGAAGGCAAAGTTCCTCACTTTCCGACGGTGCAAAAACAGCTGGCCTCAGTCAACCGAGGTGCGGATCGACAGGTGGCTCCGGTACTGCGGCCCGGCAAGTCTCCGGGCAAGGTCGAGGTTGACCTCAAGGTACAGGATCAATCGCCTTTCCACGGCAATATCGAGCTCAATAATCGCTATTCCGCCAATACGACCCATACGCGCCTGAGCGGGTCGGTGCGCTACGATAATCTGTGGCAGCTCGACCACAGTCTCGGCCTCAACTTTTTGGTTACTCCCGAAAATACGGCCGAAACCAAGGTGCTTTCGGCCACCTACCTGATTCCTGACGACGGTGATTACTGGGCGTTTTATGCCGTCGATTCCAAGAGCGATATTGCTGCTGTGGGCGACTTCAACTCGATAGGTCGCGGTCGCATTTACGGGCTGCGCTTCATCCATACGATGCCTGGGCTCGAAGGCTATCACCACACCATCACGCTAGGGGCGGACTACAAGGATTTCGAACAGACGGTAGATGTTCAGACTCCAGTGAGTTACATGCCGTTTTCCCTGGTTTATGACGGCACGATTCAGGGCGACAAGGGGCAGGAGACGCAGATGAGTCTCGGTTTGACGTTCGCGATGCGTGGTATCGCGGACGACACCATCGATTGCGAATTCAATTCGACGTCCACCCAGGAAATCAGCGAGTTCGAGTGCGCCCGACCAGGAGCCAAAGCCAATTTTGCGCATCTTCGGTTCGACATCAAGCACACCCAGCCGTTACTGGCCGGGTGGGAGCTGTTTGCCAATTTTACGAGTCAGCTATCCAACCAGCCACTGATTCCTCAAGAGCAATTCTCGGTAGGCGGCGCAGATTCGGTACGCGGCTATCTCGAGTCAAATTCGCTTGGCGACCATGGCTATGCTGCGTCGCTGGAGCTGCGGACACCATCGTTTGCACGTTTCCTTTCCAGCCAGATAACGGATTTCCATGCGCTGGCTTTCTACGATGTTGGCCATGCATGGGTAGAGGATCCGCTGCCGGAAGAAACCGAACACTTCAAGTTGGCATCTATCGGCGCCGGATTGCAGATCAAGGGTTGGCGAGGGGTTTTGGGCACGCTGGATTACGCGAGGGCCTTGAGTGATGCGGGCGAGGTGGAAAGCGGCGATACCCGCTGGGATTTCCGCGTGGGATACGAATGGTAACGGGGTGACGGCATGAACAAGCAAATCTATCGACTGGTTTTCAGCAAACGCTTGGGGATGCTCGTCCCCGTTTCCGAGGCTGCGCGCAGCCACACCTGCAAGAGCTCGGGCAGCCGCATACGCAGCTATCGCAAATGGATCGCACTGATACTTGCCGGATCGGTACAGATGGCTCTGGCTGCTCCTGGCGGATTGATTCCCCATGCCACCCGCGGCTGGACGAATGCCAATATCGATGCGGCGCGCACCAGCGCCACGCAGATGACCATCAAACAGACGGCATCGAAGGCCTACCTTAACTGGAGCAAGCTCAACCTGAACAAAGGCGAGTCGCTGATTTTCGACCAGAATGGCAATCGCAGCTGGTCCGCACTCAACCGGATCTATGATGAGGCCCCCAGTGTAATCGCCGGCCAGATCAAGGCAGACGGGCATCTCTATTTCATCAATGCCAACGGCATCATTTTCGCCGATGGGGCGCAGGTAAATGTCGGATCGTTGACCGCAAGCAGTCTGGATGTAACGGATGCGCTTTTTGAAGCGGGCATCCTGTCCAATCCCAACCTTCCGGTGTTCTCTGGCACGAGTGGATTTGTCCGCGTCGACCATGGCGCCAATATCACTACCGCCACTGGCGGCCGAGTCATGCTGCTGGCACCGGATGTGACCAATAGCGGCGTCATCAACACTCCTGACGGGCAGACTATCCTTGCGGCAGGGAAAAGCGTTTACCTGCTGGCCAGTGACGACCCTGCGGGCTTGCTGGTCGAGGTCAACTCTGGCGGTACGGCAACCAACCTTGGCGAGATCGTGGCTCAACGGGGCAACGTTACCTTGGTGGGCTTGGCGGTCAATCAACAAGGACGCATTTCCGCGAGCACTTCGGTGCGTGCCAACGGTTCTATACGCTTGCTGGCTCGTGATACTGCGAAGGTTACTTCGAGTCCTGCGAATGGAGAGACGATTTACGATCTGGATGCGCAGCGCGGCGGCGTGCTGACTATCGGCGAGAACAGTGTAACGGAAGTCACCGTCGAAACCGCCGATCCGGAAAAAGTGCTGGGCACGCAGGAGGTCAAGAAGTCCTACGTGGAAATGAGCGGCGGTGTCATCGATATCAATGGCAGCATCATCGCGCATGGCGGCAATGTCAGCGCGACAGCCGCATTCAATCCCATGGTACCGAGCGATGGCGCGTCGGTGGATTCCATTGTGAATGCAACGCGCATTCATCTGGGTGATGACGCATCGATCGACGTTTCCGGCGTGGATGCGACCACCAGCATGGATAGCAATCAGCTCGCCATCCAGTTGTTCTCGGAGCAACTCAAGGATACCCCGCTGCTGCGAGGAACCGACTGGGTCGGCAAGACCATCTACGTTGACAAGCGCAAGGGGACCGCGCTTGTTTCGGACGATGCTCTCGCCGCCGCCGCAAATCTGAAAGGCCAGACCATCGCCGAGCGAATGTCGACTGGCGGTACCGTGACCTTGAATGCCGAGCGTGGCGACGTCGTCATGCAGTCCGGAGCCGTAGTGGATGTTTCCGGCGGCAGCATCACCTACGAGGGCGGCTACATCCGCGAGAGTCAGGTGCTTTACAAGGGCCGAAAAATCGCAGTCTCCGATGCTGATCGCAATACCCTCTATAGCGGCCTCGCCGATGAATACAGCCAAACTAACAAGAAGTGGGGGGTAACCCGCAGCTGGTCGCTGGGAGGTGGTCTGGGGCAATACAACGATACCTACACAGACGGAAGCGCCGCAGGCAGCGTAAGTATTTCCACCACGGATTCAGCGCTCAACGGCACGTTCCGAGCCAACACCAAGCCTGGTACCCGGCAGCGGGAGAGCATGCCCCGCGGCGGAAGTTTCGATTTCAAATTGTTGACCTCTGTCCATGTGCCGAATATCAGTATCGTGGACAACATCACGACCTCCCTCGCTGACGACTTCATGGCCGTCGGCGAGTATGACGAGAGCACCGGTAAATATGCCCAAGGCAGTCTGCTGCAGGGAGACGAGGTGCAAATCGGCACAGATTTGTTCTCCAACGGATTTACCAGCGTCAAGCTGGATGCCTACAGCGGTGCTATCAATGTGGATGCAGCCATCAGCGCTGCGCCCGATAGCACTGTTTCGCTGACGACCTCGGGCAATATGGCCGTGAATGCAGATATCGTCGCCCCGGGCGGCGACATTACGCTTTCGGCCGGTACGATGCAGGTGGCGGATGGCGTATCCATCGATGCCTCAGGCTTGTACACCAATGATTTCCAGGGGGCGGCGGGCGCAGGAACAGGTGCAGTGGCGCTCGATGGCGGCAATGTCAGTCTGCTGATGAAAGTCGATAGCGAGGGTGGCCTGACCTTGGGGCACGGAGTGTCCATCGCTGCGGATGCCGGCGCATGGGTCAAGGCCGATGGCAAGGTGAAAGGTGGTGATGGCGGTAGCGTAACGCTGGAAGGGGTACGCAGCCTGGACGGTACCGCCTTGTTAGCCTACGGATTCGGTAAAGGCGGCAGTCTTTCTCTGATGACAGCCGATAATTTGCAGGCCGGCGGCATACGACCGACAGCGCCAAATACCTTTTGGCTCTCAGAGACGTTCTTTGGGCAGGGCGGATTCTCCGGCTACACCCTCAAAACCAGTTTGGATACCTCGAATATCCTGATTGGCGATACGGCAGGTACCGCAACGACCATCAAGCCTACAGCCCAAAAGCTGGTCATGACCAATGACTATCGCAACCATGCAAACGGAACCGATATCGCAAAGGTGGCTAATCGCATCGTGCCGGCCGAGTACCAGCGCGAGGCTGGCTCTGTCGCATTTGAATCCGCAGGTTCGCTGACCTTGGCGGAAAACGCGACCATACGTACCGACAAGCCCGGCGTCGGCAAGGGAGGAGCCCTTTCCCTGCAATCCTACGGGCAGATGACTCTGCTGGGTGATGTGATCGCCCCATCAGGCACTATCCAGGCTGGAGTAACCCGTAAGCTGAACACTCAAGCTTATGACGGCAAGCTGAGCCTGTATGTCGGTGAAAACGCCACCTTGAGCACGGCGGGAAGCTATATGCGTACGCCGTCCAGCGACGGCCGAATTCATGCCGAAGTGCGGGACGCCGGCAGTATCCAGATCAATGGCGGAGAAGTAGCCACTGTTGTACTCAAGGAAGGTAGCCTGCTCGATGTTTCCGGTACATCCGGCATTGCCGATGTGCAAAATGGGTCTGCTTTCCAGCGCCAAACCCTGCATGGCGATGCCGGGCAGATCAGCATTACCTCACGTAACGGCATGGCCCTCGATGGAGACATGCACGCAGCCGCTTCCGGTACCGGAGTGGATGGCAGCCTGACTCTGCGTTTCGATGGCGCCGAGGATACCAGCGGCCAAGGCAACCCCAACGGCAGTCGCGTGCTTACCGTCACACAGCACAAGCAACTTCTGGCAGACGGACTGCAAGCGGGAGATGACGTTACCAGTCTGGTTGGCAGTGCCTCGGTCGCGGCCGATCAGATTGCTCAGGCCGGTTTCGGCAGGGCGACGCTGGACGCCGACCGCAATATCGCTGGCGACAAGGTGGTTCTCGCCGATAACGTGAACCTCAAGACTCAGGATGCATTGGCCATCCGCACTGCCAACCTGGAAGTGTCGGGCAGCGGCACCACAACGCTCGCTTCCACCTATGTAAGACTGGGAACCGATGGCAGCGATGTCGCGACACCGGTAGCAGGCGATAGCGAATTGGTGGTCAACGCACAATACATCGATGTTGTAGGCAATATGGGCGTGTCCGGTGTCGACAAGACGACATTGTCTGCACAAAAAGACATTCGCGTGCGCGGCAAGGCCGCCACGGTGCAGGGCACTTTTGCCACGCCAGGAACGCTTGCACTCAACGCCCGCCAGATTTATCCGGCCACCAATAGCCGCTACCTGCTGAAAGCGACCGGCCCTAACAGCCGTATCGAAATCGGGCAGAACGGACAGGCGCAACCTTCGGTGCTATCGGCCGGAGGCCGCCTGACCTTGCAGGCCGATGACATTGTTCAGGGTGGCACGCTGCTGGCTCCGATGGGTCAGATCACGCTCGATGCCGCCAATAGCCTGACCCTGTTATCCGGCAGCCTGACCTCCGTATCTGCCAAGGGCATGCTGATTCCATATGGCATGACCGCATTGGGCGGTCTGCTGTGGGACGATCCCACTGCTAGTATTGATGCCAGCACGCTCAATAATCCCACGACTCCGCCCGAGAAAAAGGTAGAGCTGTCTTCCGACAACGTGGATATGCAGGCCGGAGCTACAGTGGATGTGTCAGGTGGCGGAGACCTTCTGGCATACGAGTGGATCGAGGGTATAGGCGGCTCTACCGATATTCTGGGGCAACCTGGCGTATATGCCGTATTGCCGAACTATCGTGATGGTTTCGCCCCATACGATTACAACTATTCGCTGGCACGCGACGTCGATGCGAGCGGTAATTACACCGGCAGTGAACGTACCGATATCACGGTAGGCGATTCGGTCTTCCTTTCCGGTATCCCTGGGCTGGCAGAAGGAACCTATACCTTGCTGCCTGCGCGTTATGCGCTGCTTCCGGGCGCTTTCATGGTGCAGGCGACCAGCGGAAACTCGATGGCGCTCGGTGCCAGTATCGCGCAGGCTGATGGCTCTTCGCTGGTCAGCGGCTATCGTCTCAATGGCAGTTCGCGCGATTCGCTCAACAGCGTTTTCAAGGTGACTTCCGGCAACATTTTCCATACGGCGGAAGGTGAAGTATCCAAGGCGCCTTCCCAATATCTGCTGACAAGCGGCAACGAATACTTCAGCCAGCTCGCCAAAGATGCCGGCAAGGATATTCCGCGTCTAGCCAGTGATGCGGGGCAATTGACGATTGCCGCCAGCGACAGCCTTGCGCTTAACGCGTCGATTGTTACGACCACGTCCGGGGATGCGCGTGGCGCGCTGGTCGATGTCGTTTCCGACAAGATCAGTGTCGTTTCTGAAACGGGCGTTGACGATGGCACGCTCCAGCTGACGGCAGGCTCGCTCAATGCGCTGAATGCCGAGAGCCTGTTGTTAGGTGGCCAGCGCACCAAGACGGACGATGGCTACAGCATCGCTACTACGGCAAGCAGTGTCGTCATCGACAACGATGCCGATCATGCTCTCAAGGTGAACGAGCTGATCGCGATAGCCGACGATACCCTTACTGTAAAAAATGGCTCGGTAATCGAAACCCTGGCAGCAACAGGGACGCCGGGAGCGAGCAAGCTTGGTACGCAAGGAGCAGGTGCGCTGCTGGCGATCTCCTCGCGCAACGATCTGCAATTTGAACGTACTGGCGCGAGCAGCAGCGCGGGTACCTTATCGATCGGAAGCGGCGCGCAGGTGTCGGCGGCACGCTCGTTGGTACTCGATTCGACTTCAGTGTCCAACCTGGAAGGCAATATCAATGTTGCTGACAACGGTACGGTGACACTGGGAGCGAACCGTATTGTGCTGGGCGAAGCGGATGCCTCAGTCAGCGGTTTGCATGTCAGCGATGCATTGCTGGACAGCTTCGGCGAGCTTTCTGGTGTGACTCTCAATAGTTACAAGAACGTCGATATTCACGGCCCGGTCAATCTGGGCAAACAGGATCTGGATCTTACGATCAATGCTGCCGGAATCGCTGGGCATATGGAGACGAATGAAGCGGCAACGCTGACGGCTCGCGACTTCACCCTGAAAAATACTCTCGGCGCTGTCTACGAAACCACAACCGCGGCGAGCGGCAGCGCTCTGAATGTCGAGGCCCAGAACATTGCACTGGTCGGCGGAGCCGCCTCGACCAGCACCACCATCGGCGGTTTCGAACAGGTCAAGCTGGCTGCTGCCAAGGAGGTGATCTTCAGCGGCAGCGGTACCACGACCATCGATGCCCAGCAGACCCATATCTCCAGCACGCGCATGACGGCGGCAACTGGCGCTGATTACACGCTGAAAGCTACTGGCAGCCTGTCTTCGGCATCCGCTGCCAATATGGCCGTGCTGAAGGCTGCGCAAGGACTGGGCGCAAAAGTCACGGTCGCGGCTGCCGATCTCACGTTGGGCGGCACGGTAGACATGCCCTCGGGCAACTTTACCGCCCAGGCGACATCGGGCGACCTGACCGTGGCAAATGGCGCCATCGTACGTACTCGGTCCATCGCAACTGCGTTTGACAAGAATGTCGAATACACGCCTGGCGGTGCCGTTACGCTCAAATCCGACAGCGGCAATATCAGCGTCGACGCCGGTGCTGTAGTGGATGTCAGCGGCGAAGGGGATGCGAGTGCCGGCAACATTACCCTGACTGCCGCTTCGGGGGCCGCGACAGTCGATGGCAGCTTGGTCGGAAAAGGAGGCAGCGAAGGCGGAGACAGCGGTCGCTTCTCGCTGGATGTGGCTTCCCAAGCCGACTTCGGAGCGATCAATGACAAGTTGAACGATGGCGGTTTCAATGCGTCGCGCGAGTTCCGTGTTCGTACCGGCGATGTGAGCGTCACAGCCGACGATAGCGTGAAGGCAGAACAGGTGGTGATCAGTGCCGATGCCGGTAACCTCAACGTGGCGGGCAAGATCGATGCTTCTGCAGACAAGAAGGGTGTCATTGGCCTCTATGGCGGCAATGGCGTCACGCTGAATTCCACCGCACAGCTCGTTGCCTCCAGCAGCGAGGCAGGCGCCGAAGGCGGCACGGTCGAAATCGCAACCAGCAACGGTTATCTTGACCTGCAGTCCGGAGCCCAGGTTGATGTCAGCGGCGGCGTTGGTGGCAAGGGCGGCGAGCTTCGCTTGC
This sequence comes from uncultured Methylobacillus sp., assembly GCA_946478865.1. The sequence continues at coordinate 56,977 of CAMLDO010000002.1, read as the reverse complement.
GTGCGCCGCGTACCAGCGATAACAAGGACATTAAGATAACGGCTGTTTCAGCGACTGTGCAGGGCGCCTCGGCAATCCGTGCTGAAGGCTTCAAGGCATACGCCGACAACAGCATCAATTCCGCCGATGTGGCAACCACCGGCACTTGGTACAAGGAAGCCGAATCCTTCATGAAGAGTGCGCTGACGGGGGCCACGGCCGGCCTGAATCGCCTCGGTAAGAAGAGCGATCCGCTGTTCACGATCGTCCCCGGTCTCGAAATACGCAATACTGCCGGCGATGTTGCCCTGGCGAACGACTGGTCGCTTCAGGGATGGCGCTTCGATGGTGATACTGGCGTCGGCGTCACGACAGCCACCAATTTGAACTCGGGCGTAGACAGTGAAGGACATCCGTTGCTGGCAGGCGTGCTGACCTTGCGTGCCTCAAACAACCTCAACCTCAACAGCTCGCTCAATGATGGTTTCTCGGTAAGTGGAACCAGCTTCAACTTCGGCATCGGCAACGCTAACGCCCAGGAAGGCGGGAATTCCTGGAGCTATAACCTGGTTGCCGGCGCTGATTTCAACGCAGCCAGCATGATGGCGACCAACTCTGCCGGCAGTGTGATCATGCCGGCGACCAGCACGTCCACGGCGCCTGAAGGGGTGCGTACCGGAACGGGCGATATTCGTATCGCGGCGGGTGGCAATCTCGACATGAAGAACGAGAACACGGTGATCTACACCGGAGGACATCAAGCAGATGCATGGGGAAGCTTTGCCAAGTCGTCCAGCTATCTGACCGATGGTGGCGACATCGAAATCCGTGTGGTGAAGGATATCCTCGGTAAGCTTCCGGCCTCCGGTAATAAACAACTGGTGAATCACTGGCTGTACCGCCAAGGCACGAACAGCACGGATAAAACAGTTAGCTGGTGGGTGAAGCCGGATTTGTTCCGCCAGGGGGTGGCGGCATTTGGTGGCGGCAATATTACAGTGAGTGCTGGCGGTAAGGTTTCTAATTTCTCCGTTTCAACTCCCACAACTGCGCGCTATGACCGTAATGGCAACGTCAACCTGCAAGGTGGTGGCGATGTAATTGTCAATGCGGGAGGCGATATTGTCAGTGGTGTGTACTACGCGGGTAAAGGTGACATCAGCCTCTTCTCTCGCGGCGAAATCAAATCCGACCCCACTTCTTTTGGCACTACGCTTGCGTTACAGGATGCTAGTGCTTCGGTAACTGCCATTGGCAGCGCTTATATCGAAACGGTATTCAATCCCACTATGTGGGCACAAGTCACAGCCAATGCCAAAACAGGAGATGACACCGGAAGCAACGCATATTACCTCACCTATGGTAGCGATAGCGCTGTGCGGACTGCATCGCTGACTGGTGACGTCACACTTGGATATAGCGCGACAACTAAAATTACCAATGATCTGGTTTCAGGTACGAACAATCTGGCTCTTGCCGAGACCTTATCGATTATGCCAGGGACGGTAGAGGCTATTGCGTTTGATGGGAACATCAATGCCGGGCGTATGACATTGACTCCGGACGAAGATGGGAATTTGCGTCTCCTTGCAGCTGGAGATATTTCAGCCAGAAGCAGTACCTCTCTGATTGCGGTGTCGGATGCCGATGTTGCTTTATTACCTTCCGTAGAAAGGCATTTCGTAGACAAACTTAATCAGCCTAACACTCTGAATGCAACTGTTTTAAAGGCAATCCGAAGTGACCATGCCGCAACGCCCGTGCATCTAGGTGATGATGAGCCGGTAGCAATCGTCGCTCGAGATGGGTCGATAAAGCTTGAGCCTGGGTTAACCACCGCCAAGGCCGCCTATATTAGTGCGGGCAAAGATGTTTTTCTGAATGCCAGTGTTCAGCAATTGCGTAGCCATGACATGACTGTCATCAAGGCCGGGCGCGATCTCAAAATGCCGCTCGACTCGACCTCGCAAATACGCATAGCCGGTCCCGGCGAGGTACTGGTCGAAGCAGGCAGGCATGTCAGCCTCGGCACCAGCCAGGGGATAGTGACGACCGCTAATACTGAAAACTCCAACCTGCCTGAAAACGGAGCCTCGATCACGGTTCTTGCCGGCGCGGGGGGCAGCGGCGCCAACGTGGATGGCTATGTGAGTACCTATATCGATCCCGCAGGCAGTGGTCCTTCGACATTGCAAGAGGATCTGGCCGATTACCGCAGCAAAACTGCGCAAGCTGTAGCGACCTACATGCGCGGACTAACCGGCAATGAACATCTCGGTGAAGCAGAGGCCATGACGCAGTATCTCGCGCTGGATGCCGATCGCAAGGCGGTATTTGCATATCGTCACTTGTCCTCCGAACTGGCTGCTTCCGGCGCAGCCTTCCCGGAAACAGGCAATCACGAGCGTGGCGATACGGCGATTGCCTCGATGTTCCCGAAAGAAAGAGGTTATCGCGGCGATTTGTCGCTCTACAACAGCCAGATCCGCACCTACAAGAACGGCAGCATCGACATCCTCGCACCGGGAGGCCTGGTCAACGTCGGCGTACCCAGCTCTTCAGGTAACGAGATCGGTATCGTTACCGAGAAGGGGGGCGATATCCGCGTGTTTGCCGAGGACGGTTTCCAAGTGGAGCAATCCAAGGTCATCACGCAGTACGGCAGCGATATCACGGTCTGGGTCAACAACGGTGATATCGACGCTGGGCGTGGTTCCAAGACGGCTGTCTCGGTCCCCGATCGCGTAGTGAGTACCGACAAGGACGGCAATACCATCGTCGAAGTGAAGGGCGCGGCTTCGGGTAGCGGTATCCGGGCCCAAACATATGATCCGGATGGCCCCAATGGCAGCAAGCAGGCACCGGAGCTGGGCAAGGTTACGCTGATCGCTCCACGCGGCATCCTTGATCTGGGCGAGGCTGGCGTGGGCGGCGGCGAGATCCTTCTGGTTACGCAAGACGTGATCGGCCTCGGTGGACTGGACGGAAATAATGTGACAGGGGCTCCGGCTGCCGACACCAGCAGTCTTGCTGCCACGGCAGGCATTGGCAACGTCGGTTCTGAAGCCACTCGCTCTGCGTCTGAAGAGGTCGCCAAGCAGGTCGCAGATGCCGCGACGAACCCATTGCTGCCGCAGAACTTCATGCCGGCGCTCGTTTCCGTAGAGGTTATCGGTCTGGGCGATTGATGCGGCATAACGCGGGCAGGGTATTTCCTGCCCGTCGTATACCAATTATTTAACCGGGCCGAAATATCGGCTCTTTATAGTGTGCCGTTTGTTTTGGGGTGAAGAAAAAATGATGAAAAGATGGTTGCTGCTGGCGCTGCTGCTGTTGCCGGCGATTTCCCATGCGCAATGGAACGAGGCATGGACCGCGCGCAGCAAGGTAGTGGTCAATGCGCAGGCGGTAGGAGCGACGGCGAGCGATGTGCCGGTGGCAGTACGCCTGCATAGCGGCAATTTCAGCTTTCTGGATGCCAAGGACGACGGCTCGGATATCCGCGTCGTGGCGGCCGACGACAAGACCGAACTGAAATTCCAGATTGAAAAATATGATTCCGTCAACGAGCTGGCCGTGCTCTGGGTGCAACTGCCCAAGGTCGATCCGGCCGCCAAGGACGCGCACTTCTGGATTTACTATGGCAACGAGGCTGCATCCGCACCGACTGAAAGCAAGCCGTGGGATGCCGCTACCGCTGCTGTTTTCCACTTTGCCGACAAGACGCTGCTGCAGGATGCGGCGAATGGGCTGACCGCGACCGGCACGGTGACTGTACAGAAGGCCGCGCTGCTGGGCGAGGCGGCTGTATTCAACGGCACGCCGATCAGCATCGGCGCATCGCCGGCACTCAAGGTCGGCTCTGCCAGCGGCTTCAGCTATTCCGCCTGGATCAAGCCTGCTGCACTTCCGCAGCAGGCGGTGCTTTATCGTCAGGGCGGCCTGGCTGTCAAGATCGACGGCCAGAAGCTGGCACTGGTTTCCGGTAGCACGGTGGCAGCTGAGGGCGAACTCAAGGCGGCAGCATGGCAGCACGTCGCTGCCGTGATCGATGGAGCCAAGGTCACGCTCTATGTTGACGGCAAGCCGGTCGGCAATGGCGATGTGGCATTGGCCGATACGCAGTCGGAAGTCATCGTTGGCGAAGGTTATACCGGCGAGATGGACGAGCTTCAGCTTGCTTCCGCCGGCCGCAGTGCGGATTGGATCAAGCTGGCCGCTGTCGGCCAAGGCGCCGACAGCCCGCTGCTCGTGGTGCAGGCATCCGAGGGGGAGGAGGGTGAAGAAGGCGGCGAAGCCTCCTACATGAGCATCCTCATCAACAGCCTGACGCTGGACGCCAAGATCGTCATCGCCATCCTGGCCGTGATGTTCGCGATCAGCGCGGGCGTGATGATCGCCAAGGCGCGCCTGGTCTCCAAGACCGACAAGGACAACCGCAGTTTCCTCAATCGTTTCCAGAGTGCCAGTCATGACCTGCTGGAACTGGACAAGGGCACCCACCTGCCGAGCTCGACGCTGTTCAAGCTCTACATGGCGGGCCTGCGCGAGATTCGCAAACGTGAGAAAGCGGGCGAGGCGCTGGCCTTGAGCGGTGCTTCCATGGACGCGATCAAGGCGGCGATCGATGCTGACCTGGTGCGCGAAAATCAGCGCATCAACGGCAAGATGGTGCTGCTGACCATCGCGATTTCCGGCGGTCCCTTCCTCGGCCTGCTGGGTACCGTGGTGGGCGTGATGATCACCTTCGCGGCGATTGCCGCGGCAGGGGACGTCAACGTCAACGCGATTGCACCGGGTATCGCAGCAGCTCTGCTGGCTACTGTTGCCGGTTTGGGCGTCGCGATTCCCGCGCTGTTCGGCTACAACTACCTCGCCAGCCGCATCAAGAACATCACCATCGAAATGCAGATTTTCGTGGATGAGTTTGTGACCCGCGTGGCCGAGCTGCACGGCAAATAAGGAGCTGAAGCGTGTCTGAAGGCATCAAGGAAGACAACCAGCTCTACGACGAGATCAACATCACGCCGATGCTCGATCTCGCCTACGTGCTACTGGTGATCTTCATCATCATGACCACGGCTTCGGTGCAGGGCGTCAAGGTCGAAATTCCGCACACGCAGGCGACGGCCGCGCTCGCCAAGCCGCAGATGCGCGCGATCACGATTACCAGCGACGGCACGGTGTATCTCGACGCCTATCCGGTGGATATGGCCATGCTGGAACAGCGTCTCGGCGAGTTCAAGCAGGGCAATCCGGACTTGCCCGTGGTGCTCAAGGGCGATGCCGCCGCGCATTACGAAAAGGTCTCCGAAGTGCTGGAAATCTGCAAGCGACTGGGCATCAGCGAAATCGGTCTGGTGACCAAGCGAGAGGAAACCTGAGCGATGCAAGTACAAAACGATTCGCAGCCCTACGACACCATCAATATCACGCCGATGCTGGACCTGGCCTATGTGCTGCTGGTGATCTTCATCCTGATGACGACGGCAGGCGTGCAGGGGCTGACCATGAATCTGCCCAAGCCCTCCAACAAGCCCAGTACCGAGAAGCACGAGGTCAAGATCGTGCAGGTACAGCAGGGTGGCGGGATGCTGCTCAACGGCGTCGGCGTGAGCCTGCCCGAGCTGGAAAGCCAGCTCAAGGCCGCGAAGGCGCGTGACCCCAAGTTTTCCGTGATGATCAAGGGCGATGCGCAAGCGCCTTATGCCGGCGTCATTACCGTGGTCGATCTCGTTACGCGACTTGAAATCGAAAACGTGGGCCTCGTCACGGCCAGGATCGGCACCTGATGAGCGAGATGGCGATGATGCCTGACGGCCATCCCGTGCCGTCGGAAAAAATGGTCTGGCTCAAGCGGATCGTTCTGGGGCTGGTCGTGCTGGGTGGACTCTATGGCTTGTGGTTTGCAGTGAAAGGCCTGTTCGAGCCACACGCCCCCCAAAAGCCGGCCGTAACCAAGATCAAGATTCTGCCGGACACGCCACCGCCTCCGCCGCCACCCCCGCCCAAGGAGCCTCCGAAAGAGCAACCCAAGGAGCAGCCCAAGGAAATGAAAGTGGAGCCGCCCAAGCCGCAGGAAGCGCCGCAGCCTCCGGCCGAAGCGCTGAAGATGGAAGGCCCGGCTGGGGATGGGCCGAGCCCGTTCAGTGCGGGGCCGGTGACCAATGATTACAAGGGCGGAGAAGTTAGCACCAAGATTGGGGGCAAGAAAAGCATGGCGGCGTTCGCCTGGTTTACCGGCCAGATCAAAACGCAGATCGAAGACGCACTGGCTGCCGAGAAAGGGTTGGCCAATGCGCAATACCGCTTGGTCGTTCATGTCTGGGTGGCGCCGAACGGGCACATCGATAAGACCGAATTGCAAGGTTCCAGCGGCAATGCCGAGATCGATGCGCTAATCAGGAAGACGCTCAACGGACTGAACAAGCTGGGTGATGCCCCGCCAGATGATATGCCGCAGCCGGTGAAGCTGCGCATTACCTCGAAAAACATTGGTTGATTGAAACATTTTGAGACAAGGGTTGAACATGATGACTGAACGACGACTGAAGCCGCTGCTGATTGCTCTCGCAGCCGCAGGCTGTCTGGCTACGGCCACGGCGCCGGCAACCGCAGGCGAGCGCGAGTCGCTGGAGCAGCTGCGTACAACGACGCTGAGCCTGATTGAGCTGCTGGTGCAGGAAGGTGTGCTGTCCAAGGACAAAGCGCAGGCGATCGTGCAGCAGGCAGAGTCCGCCAAGGTAGCCTCGCAGGCGAATGAAGCCTCCGGCACAACAGAGGAGACGGGGAGCGGCAAGACGGTACGTGTCCAGTACGTTCCGGAGCACGTCAAGAAGCAATTGCGCGACGAGATTCGCGAAGAAGTCATGGCCAAGGCGCAAAGCGAAGGTTGGGCGACCCCGGGCAGTCTGCCTGATTGGCTGGATCGTATTGCTTGGGAAGGCGATCTGCGTCTGCGGTATGAAATGAACAGCTTTCCCGAAGGCAACGCCGACGTGCTGACCTTGAACGATTTCTATGATCAGGACCCCGGTAACACGAGCATTGCCAATTCTACTGAGGACCGAAATCGTTTCCGGGTGCGTGCACGCCTGGGAGCCAAGATGCGTCTCGCCGATTGGCTGGATGCGGGGATTCGCATGACGACCGGTAACGACGCCGACCCTGTTTCTCCGAACCAGACACTTGAAACGCAGAGCAGCAAATATTCGTTCGCACTCGACCGCGCTTATTTGCGCATGACGCCCACATCCTGGGCTACCGTTTCTGGCGGTCGTATCGAAAATCCTTACTTTTCCACCGATCTGGTGTGGGATCCGGATCTCGCATTCGACGGTGTCGCCGCCAGCTTCAAGCCCAAGCTGGGCGAACGGATTACCGCATTCGGAACGCTCGGTGCTTTTTCTCTCGACGAGCAGGAAAAAAGCGAGTTCAACAAGGCACGCGACAAATGGATGCTGGGTGGGCAGGCCGGGTTGCAATGGACAGCCTCGGGTGGTTCCAGCGTGAAATTTGCTGCGGCATTGTATGACTTCAAAAATGTCGAAGGAACGTCAAATCCGCTTCAATCCTTTGAGTTTTCGAATACAGGGCTGAGCTTCCGCAACAAGGGTAACCATATGTTCGACATCGATGCGCTTGATGTGGCCGTGAATGATCCGGACTTCGACGAAGGCTCGTGTGATGAAGGCGGTCCTTGCGGCATTGCCTCGAAGTTCCGGGAATTCAACCTGACTGGCCAGGTTGATTTGGCCATGTTCAATCCGGTGCACGTGATTCTGACGGCCGACTATGTTCGCAATCTAGGTTTCGACAAACAGGAAATTCTGCGTCGTACAGGCCTGACTCTTGAACAGGAGAACGAAGGCTATCAGGTCAGCCTGACCGTTGGTATGCCTAAAGTCGAGAAACGTCATGACTGGCAGGTCTTCGGGTCCTACAAGCGCCTCGAAGCCGACGCTGTGCTGGATGCCTTTACCGACTCCGATTTCCGCCTGGGTGGGACCGATTCCAAGGGCTGGATCCTGGGGGCGAACTACGGCCTCGACAAGAATACCTGGCTCTCCGCGCGCTGGCTGAGTGCCGATGAAATCAGCGGTCCCCCGCTGGGCATCGACGTGCTGCTGGTTGATCTGAACGCGAAATTCTAGGAGTGGCGTGATGAACAGGATGTTGACGGCAGTGCTGTCATTGGCACTGGCTTTTTCCCTGACCGCCCATGCTGAAGAGGGCAAGACCAGCAAGCGCGAAAAGCAGTTGCAGCGCCGCATGCAGCAGCAGATTCAGCAGGTTTCGGCGGAGCGCGATGCGCTGGCGCAGGAAAATGCCACGCTTGCCGCAAAAGTGAAGGAACTCGAAGCGGCTGCAGCTGGGACAGAAAGCACGGTTGCACGGCTAAGCCGCAGCAAGAAGTCGCTGGAGGGTGAGTTGCAGGCTCAACGTACCGAGCATGAATCCGCTCTCCAGGCTTGCCGCCAGGAAACCCAGTCGGCTTTGCAGGCCGGTGAGAGCCTGCAGCAGAAACTGGCGGAGACCGAGCAGCGATTGGGAGAAACTGGCGACAGGCTTGCGGAGACGCAGGCCGAGAAAAAAGGCTTGCAGGGTGAAAAGCTGTCACTCGAAAAAAGCCTCGAGTTGAGCGGCAAGCAGACCGCCGCTTGCCAGGACAAGAACCGTAAACTTTACGGGGTAACGCGTGAAGTCATCGACCGTCAACGCAATGATGCCTTATTCGCCAGGGAGCCACTGTTCGGACTGGGCAAGGTCGAGATCGAGAACCTGTTCCAGGAATACGAGGACCGCGCCTATGCCGAAAAGCTGCCGGTGCCGGCCAAGTAACAGGCACGACACCAGCGAGACCGCGTGAGCCTATTGCATCGACGTCTGCTGCGCAGCGGCGTGCTGTTCGCGCTGGTGTTCCTGGTACTGCAATACCTTTATTTCACTGGCGAGCAAAGCCGCTGGCGGCAGGTTTTTACTGACCAGGTGACGCTGGCGCCGGTGGTTGCCTTGGTCAACTTGATTTCTCCCAACGAGCAGGTCGCAGGGGACAAGGGCAGTATTGTCGCTCCCGGCGTGCGATTGTCGCTGCGCACCGGCTGCGACGGCGCGGATGCGATGATCCTTCTGGTGGCGGCTTTTGCGGCTGCAGGGTTAGGCTGGCGAAGTGCTCTGGTTGGCATGGCCGGTGGGCTGCTGCTGATATTCCTGCTCAATCAGGCGCGCATCGCAGCGCTGTATTTCTCGTTTCGCTACAGCCGCGAGTGGTTCGACCTGCTGCATGGCGTGCTCGGGCCGGTGCTGATCGTGGCGGCGAGCGCCGGGTATTTCTTCTGGTGGCTGGAGCGCGCGGGGCGTGCTGCTCCTGTGGCGCGCTAGTTCATCCGCTCCATCATCGCCACCCATTGCCCCAGGCTGGATGTATCTCCCAGCCGCCCGTTCTGGCCGCGCTGACGGGCGGCCCACAGGCCGTCAGCGTTGAAGCTCATGGTGGGAACAAGGTCGGTGCGGTGAGAAGCGAGATCGATTCCCGGGCGCAGGTTGTCGAGCACCAGTGGCTCGGCGTCCGGCGTGGCGTAGTAGGTGAGCACCATGTGCGGCTCCATGCGCCTGGCCTTGGGCAGCCATGCCTTGACGTAGGTGACGCGTAGCTTGGCCTCGGGCACGCCCACCGATTTGAGCGTGAAATACTTGGCCAGTGCGTAGTCCTCGCAATCGCCGCCGTTCAGTGTCAGCAGTTCCAGCGGGGTTTCCCAGTAATCTGGCGTGCCCCATTGCTGCTGGTCATCGACATAGGGGGTCTGGTTGATGAAACGATTGATTTCTTCCAGTTGCGCCAGTTCCTCCAGCGGCCGCACGCGCTGCATGACTTCGCCCCAGTTGCGAACCCGTTCGGCTGCCGGCTCGCCGAATTTTTCGCGTACGCGGGCCAGCGTGGCGGCGTCCGGCAGCAGTGCGCCGCTCGCCCAGAAACTGAGTGAGATCAGCAGGTAGAGTGCGAAGCGCGGCAGTCTGGCGGTGATGGTTTTTGGTTTTTTCAACCTGGGCCGTTATTTTTGTGTCGTTTTTTGCCTCCATGTTATCGCGCCTGCATGTCACAAAAATTACATATAGACCATTGATGATCCATTCATGAACCTGCAAGGCTTGTTTTCAACGCCGGCGGCCGGACCGGCACTGCGTGCGCTATTGGTGCTGGTATTGGGTACGTGGCTGGCTACGCATTATCTGGAGGCTTATGCGCGGCTGATGCTGGGGGTGATCGAGCATGCGCTGGCCTTCTGGTCGCCGCAGTTCGAGGTGGTCGATTTGCAGGTGGTGAGCCGCGGGCGCGATACCGTGATCGAAGCGGCGATGCAGGTGCGGCAGCATGTGCTGTTTTACGGTCGGGTAATTCCGGCCGGCGGCATCGTCAACACATCGACATTGGCCGGGCACATGCTGGTGCATGTCGTGTTGCTGGCAACCTTGCTGACTGCCTGGCCGGCGCGCAGTTTCAAGGAATGGCTGCTGCGTCTGCTGACTGGCTTGCCCGCGCTGGTGGCGCTGGCCTGGCTGGATGCACCGCTGTTAATGACCGGCAGCATGCACGCGCTGCTGCTGGAGCATCTGGCCCCGGAAACGCTACCCATTGCACGTTTCGTGCTGGCGATGCAGTTCATCGAGAACGGCGGGCGCTATCTGCTGATCCTGCTTGTCGGGCTGGCACTCATCCAGTTGGTACGCAGGCTGACGCCCCAGTCCTAACGGACTATGCGGCCGCGTATGACTGTCATCGGCGGCCGGTAGGCTGATCGAATGTCCATAAGAACTACATTGCTGTTGCTGTTGGCACTCGCATCGCCGGCCTGGGCGATTTCTCCGCAGGACAAGCTCGCAGAAAACCTGGATGGCGCTTTTGAGCGTGGCCCGGTGCGGGTGATTGTGGAGCTGGATGTCGGCAGCGAGGAAGAGTACCCGGACGGACCGATCCGGCGCGGACGCTACAACGAGGTGCGTGCGCAGGTGCTGAGCGAGCTTTTTTCTGATGATTACGACAAGGCGCGCGGTTTTTCTCACTTGCCGATGATGGGCTTGCGCCTCAAAAACCGTAACGCGCTCGACAAGCTGCTTCAGAACCCGAACGTATCCACGGTATATCCGGATAAGCCGCACAAGGCGGTGACGTCGCAAAGCCTGCCGCTGATCGGTCAGCCGGCCGTGGCCAATGTGATGGGACGCAGCGGCAGCAACACCACCGTGGCAGTGCTGGATACTGGCGGCCTTTATACCCGGCCCGAGCTGGGCAGCTGTACTGCGGTAGGCGTGCCCGCTTCGTGCAAGGTGGTGGCCGCGCAGGATTTTGCTTATCCCGACGATATCCTGGACGACAACGGCAGCGGCGTCGAAGGCATCGGCCACGGTACCGAAGTGGCCGCCACCGTGGCGGCCGTGGCGCCCGCGACCAAATTCGCCTTGCTCGACGTGTTCGATGGCGAAGATGCCTGGAGTGTGGACATCATCGATGCGATCAACTGGAGCATCGCAAACCGCAATAACTACGGCATTGCTGCGATCAATATGAGCCTGGGGGATGGCGTGCGCAATACGGCCGCCTGCAACAGCACCACCGGGCCGGGCGCGAACCCGTTCGTCACGCCGATCGCCAATGCGCGCACTGCCGGCATGGTTGTCGTCATCGCATCGGGCAACGAAGGGTATGCCGATGGCTTGGCCTCGCCAGCCTGCGTGTCGCAATCGGTATCGGTCGGTGCGGTGTACGACGCCAATATCGGCAGCATCAACTTCGGTTTTTGCAGCGACAGCACCACGGCTGCCGACAAGGTGACCTGTTATTCCAACAGCGCAGGTTTTCTCGACATGCTGGCACCGGGCTCGGCAATCACTGTGGTTGGCAATACGACTCACGGTACGTCGTTTGCGACCCCGATGGTGGCGGGCGCGGTGGCGGTACTTAAATCCGCCTTTCCCGGCGAGACGCCGGCGCAGATCGAGGCGCGGCTGATCAACAACGGCAAGCCGGTTACCGATACGCGCAACAGCCTGGTCAAACCACGACTCAACTTACTGGCAGCGCAGGGAGCTCCGGCCAACGATGCGTTTGCGGCGTCAGTAGCGCTTTCGGGTGCCGGCATCCAAACCACCGGATGGAATTACAACGCCACTGCCGAATCGGGCGAACCCAGCCATGCCGGCCAAGTTGGCGGCCGTTCGGTGTGGTGGAACTGGGTTGCGCCCGGCAATGGCACGCTGGTTCTGAGTACGCAGGGCAGCGGGGTGGATACCTTGCTGGCGGTTTACACCGGCACGGCGGTCAATGCCTTGACGCAGATCGCCGCCAACGACAATGGCGCAGGGCTGGGAGGCGGTGCGAGCTCACTCAACACGACCGTCACTGCCGGCACCACCTATCGCATCGCCATCGATGGCAAGGCCGGAGTGGCCGGTGCCTTGGCACTGGATATGGCATTCACCGCTGCCGCGCCGTCGGCCGATGTTTGGGTGACGCTTACCGACGCGCAGGATCCGATTAACGTCGGGCAGCAACTAGCCTATGCCTTGCAAGTCAGCAACACCGGTCCCGATACTGCGCAAAACGTCAGCGTCACGCTGAATTATCCCGCAGGCTGGGTACTCTCCGGCGGCACCTGCACCGATAACGGCGCGCAGACCGCGATCTGCACCGTGGGCAACCTGGCATCCGGCGCCTCGGCTTCGTTCAACCCGGTGTTCACCACGGCAGCGCAGGCCGGCACCTTCCAGATGGTCGCTACCGTCTCATCCGACACTGCTGACCCGGTATCGGCCAATAATTCCGCCATCGCCGATACCACGCTGAACGAACAGGTTGTGAATCCGACCAGCGAAGGCGATGTGCCGACATTGACCGAATGGGCGGCAATGCTGATGGCGATGACGCTGTTCGCGATGATTGCGCGCCGCCGTATGGAGGAGTGATACCAGCAATAGCAAAAGGGGAGGATCAATATTGCAGTTGTGTGACTGGCGCATAGTCCAATAACAATGCCGGCCTAGTCCAAATTCGCCATCCGCGAGATAGATGGCGTGGGCTCGTTCGCGCAAAATTGCCGTGACATTCACCACGGGGTTATTTTCAGGAGCACAACATGCGTTTTAGCCATATCTTTTGCAAGAGCGGCCTGGCCGCAGCCGTACTGCTGTTCGCATCGCAAGCCAGCGCGGCGACCTACGAAATCAACCAGGAACTGAACGGCGGCGACATTACCAAGGTCGCCACGCTGGACATCATGCAGTCGGGCGACGACGTGCTGTTCACCCTGACCGGCAGCTTTAGCGACCTGTCCGGCCAGTCTTTCATCAAGGAAATCTTCTTCACCGGCACCGGCGGCGAATTCGTTGCCGGCAGCGGCAATGAAATCCTGGGTGCGCCCAAGACAGCTTTCGTTGCCGATGGCGGCACCAATGCCAGCGTGTCCTACAACTGGCGCGTGCGCTTCCCGACCGCCAACGGCTCCGACCGTTTTACCGGCCAGGATGTCGCCACGTGGACCATCAAGGGCGTCAACGCCGACGATTTCAGCAATCCGATGCTCAAGCTCAACGGTTCCGGCGGTCTGACCCATGCCGTTTCGATCAGCCCGGTTCCGGAAGCCAATGCCTGGATGATGGTGATCGCTGGCCTGGGCGTGCTCGGTTTTTCGGTCCGCCGTCGTAACGCATAGCTGAATATGGCTAGGCCTGACGGCTAGCCCTACTCATCCATACTTCCGTAACAATTGCCCCCTAGCATCCGGGAATTTGCGCGGAGCACTCTATGTTCAACCTGCAAGGGCCTGCCATCGTGCGGGCCCTTCCTTTCGCCGTTTACATCCTGCTGCTGGCACTCGATCAGCCGTTGTCGGCGATGGCGGAAGGGGTGGGCTGGGATGCACGCTGGCTGTATGCATACCGCGTGGGCGCGGTGGGACTGTTGCTGGCAGTGTGGTGGAAACACTATTCCGAGCTGATGTGGCCGCGGGCGATATTGGGGCGCGAAGTATGGGTTCCGTTGCTGGTAGGCGTGCTCGTTTTCCTGCTGTGGATTTTGCCTTATCCGGCATGGACGGCATTAGGTGGCAGCGCTGGATTCGATCCAACAGAGCAAGATGGACAACTGAATATCATGCTGGCGTTGATACGTGTGGCCGGGGCAGCGCTGGTGGTGCCGCTCATGGAAGAGCTGTTCTGGCGCTCCTTTCTGATGCGCTGGCTGGAGCGTAGCGATTTCCTGGCGCAGGAGCCGGCACGCATCGGTTTGCGCGCGCTGCTGATCGTGTCAGTGCTGTTCGCGATCGAACATAGCTTGTGGTTGGCCGGGCTGCTGGCCGGGCTGGTCTATGGCGGGCTCTACATGAAATACCGCACCTTGTGGATGCCGGTGATCGCGCATGCAACCACGAATGGCCTGCTCGGCTGCTGGATACTCAAGACGCATTCATGGACATATTGGTAATGGCAGGACATCGTCGGCGTTTAGCCATCTTCGCGATCGGTCTACTTCCGGCGTTGCCCGCGAAGGCCGACGGCATGTTCACCTTCGAACCCTACGTGAATGTCGGGACGACCTACGACGATAATGTGTTCCGGGTCTCGGGCAAGGAGGAGGCGCGGGCGCTGCGTGGCGACGACACGATGTCGGATACATCGCAGCGCATGGAAGCGGGTATCGGCGTGGACTTGAAGTTAAGCCGACAACACATCCTGTTGCAGTATTCCAGGAGCCAGACCCGGTTTGATCGTTTCGATTTTCTGGACTATGACGGAGAGTCGGGCCGGCTCGCCTGGAACTGGCAGTTGGGCAATCATCTGAACGGCGAACTGAGCGTCAGCGAAGATACGGCGATGAGCGGCTTCGAGGAAGTTCAGAATCGCGGATTCAATCTGCGTACTCGTACTCGCCAGACAGCCAATATCGAATGGGAGATGCATCCCCGGTGGCGCTTGCGTGCCGTCGCGGATGAGATCGAGCTGGAGAACAGCAACCCTGCCTACCGCTTTTCGGATCGCAATGAGTCCATTCGGGAAGTCGGCGTGCAATACCGTACGCCGCGGAGTACGCGAATCGGTCTGTTCGGTCGTCAGATCGATTCGGAATACGCTCAGCGGGAAGAGTCCGTACTTATGCTTTTCGGCAATCAAAACCGCCAGCGCGAGCTGGGAGTCGATTTCGCTTGGACTCCCGGCGGGAAATCTCGCATGGAGGGGCGGGTTGCCAAGGTGGAGCGCAAGTACGAAGAGCTTTCCGGCCGCGACTTCAGCGGTTGGGCCGGCAGGGCCAGCGTGTTCTGGCAACTGACGGGTAAAACGGCGATGAATCTTTCCGCTTCGCGTGATATTTATGCCGTGGATGATCTTGCTGCCACCTATGTAAAAAGCGATTTGTTGAGCCTCTCGCCTTCCTGGTCGCCCACTTCGAAGATTTCGGTACAAGGGCGCGCCTCTTATGAACGCCGCGAATACCAGGGCGATCCCGCTCTCGTGATCGCCGGGCTGGAGCAGCGGGCAGATAAGGTAAGAGTTACCGGTTTAACGGTATCGTATGTGCCGTATTACAAGATCAACATGCAGCTTTCCTGGCAGAAGGAATCTCGGGATTCTTCAGTGAGCGGTGCCGGATACGACGCGAATTCGCTCTCTGCCAACATCCGCGCCGAGTTCTGATCGGCATAAGCAGCATGAAGCGTTCGGCCTGGATAAGGCCAAGCTCATCGTTGATGCGTGTCTGTCATGGAAATGTCATTTAAAACGGGAGTGTTCTGGTTCTTTTGGACTAGGGCGTTTTCAACGCCGCTTCATATCGTGACGGCAAAGTTACAGCATTCGCATAAACGATTATCCGGACAGGAATAATGAACCTTATCAAATGCCTTATTGCCGCCGCGTTATTGGCTGGAGGTATTGCATCTGCCAACGCTTCTGATCGGTCGCTGCACCTGTTGAACGAGGGCAACAACGATTTCGGTCCGCATTCCGTGGCTCCCGGTTCATTTCTCGACAGAATTTACTTCGATATCGGGAGCGATAGCAGCGGTGACTTTGGCATGGGTTCACTCAGCTTCTCGCTGCGCGGTATTCCTTATCTCGAGATCAGTGGCATGGACATGTCGCTGTTCGATGGGAATGGTGCTCTGCTAGGCAATGGGCTCGACTTTTCGGTCGGTGCGCTGCGAAGCGGGAATTATTATCTGCAGGTCACGGGTAATGCGACGGGGATGTCGGGTGGTATGTACGCTGGATCAATCTCCATAACATCCTTGCCTGTGCCGGAGCCCGGTGTAGGCAGCTCGCTCATGGCTGGCCTGCTGATGCTCGGTTTCATGGCGATGCGTCGCCGTAACATGTAAACAATAAGAAAAGCTTCAACTCTCCCATAGTTAATGCAGGCGCTACTCCCGCGCCTGTTTTTTTTCAAAATTTCGCTTATTTGTCACTTTTTTGTCTTTTTGCTGAGAAATGACAGTAATAAATCATTCGTATGCTTGCCGCTTCGTTGACTAGGGCCTTTCTATGAACATGACCATTCGTACTCCTCTCCTTCTTCTGATGCTGGCCCTGGCTATTGCGGGTTGTGGAAAAAATGAAGCGGGGGCTAAGGCAGGAAGCCAGGTCATAGCCAAGGTGAACGGAAATGAAATTTCTGTACATCAGTTGAATTTTCAGTTGGCCCGGCTGCAAGGTGTGAACGAAAGTCAGCTCAAGGATGCGTCAAGAAAAGTCTTGAGCCAGTTGGTAGATCAGCAACTGATGATGCAAAAGGCTGTTGACACCAAGCTGGACCGAGATCCGAAGGTGCTGCAAGCAGTGGAGGCGGCCAAGGCCGAGATCCTGGCGCGCGCCTACCTGGACAGCCAATTGAGTGTGGCCAAAAAACCGACGAAGCAGCAAATGGATGCGTTCTATACCGAGCATCCGGAGCTGTTTGAAAAGCGCCGCATCTATCGACTTCAGGAACTCGTTATCACCGCTGACCGCGAAAAGCATGCCGCGATTCAGGAAGGCATCAAGACAGCCAGGAATATTAATGAAGTAGGCGAATGGCTGACCAAAAACGGTTACAAGTTTACGGCTAACGCCAATGTGCGCCCGGCCGAACAGTTGCCGATGCAACTGTTACCGCGCCTGCAGCAGATGAAGAACGGCGAAGTGGTGCTTGTCCCGTCCGACCACGCGCTCAATATCGTACTGCTGGTGGATTCACAGGATCAGTCCGTCAGCCGCGAACAGGCAAGTCCGCTGATCGAGCAGTATTTCCTGAATCTCGACAAAAGCAAGATTACGCAATCAACACTGGAAAATATTCGCAAGGAAGCCAAGGTCGAGTATCTCGGCGACTTTGCCGATATGAAGACCGCTGCCGTGCAGGAGGCGTCGAAGCCAGCGCCTTCGGTCGAAGCGAAAGCCGCTGTTGCAGCTCCTGCCAAGGCTAATCCGCCTGCTGCCGATTCCGACCACATATCCAAAGGCCTTTCCGGTCTTTAAATTGTCTTTGGAGTGATCGACGATGCGCAAGTTGGTAATGGCTTTTGCCCTGCTGCTGACAGTATTCGGTGTGCAGGCGGCCAACGAGGATCAGCAAGATTACGTGCTGGGCGCTGGCGACATGATTCGTGTCAGCGTGTACGGTAGCCCCGACCTCGCTACGGAGGCACGCATCACTTCGGCGGGTGCCATCTCCTTTCCGCTCATAGGCGATGTGAAAATCGGCGGCAACAGTCCCGGCGAGGCCGAGAAGATCATTGGAGACCTTCTTGAAAAAGGAGGCTTCGTCAAACAGCCGCAGGTCAACCTGGTCGTGCAGCAGTTCCAGAGCCAGATGGTCTCCGTATTGGGCGATGTCAACAGGCCGGGCCGCTACCCGCTCGACCGGCCAACTTCGCTCTCGGACGTCCTGGCCATGGCCGGGGGCGCCAATGGCAACGGTTCGGAAATCGTGACGGTGATCAGCCAGCGCGCCGGCAAGTCGCTCAAGCGCGATTTTGATCTGCGCGAGCTGACATCCAAGGGAAACACCGAGCAAAACCCCAAGGTCAGCGGCAGCGACGTTATTTATGTCAATGCCCGCGAGGTTTCTGTCCTGGGGCAGGTAAATCGCCCCGGCATGTATTCGATTGTCAGTGGCGTGCGCAGCGTTCTGGATTTTCTCTCCCAGGCCGGCGGAATATCTCCTGCCGGAGCTGAAACCATCATCGTGACGACTGCTCGCAATGGAAAGCTCATCAAGCATGAGATCGATGTCGATCAATTGTTCAAGCAAGGCGACCTCAGTACCAATTTCGAGCTTGCTGCGGGCGATTCGATTTACGTTCCTCGCTACCCCATGTTTTACATATACGGCGAGGTGCAGCGGCCGGGAGCTTATCGTCTGGAACGCAAGATGACCGTGACCCAGGCGCTTTCCCTGGGCGGCGGGCTGACCATGCGCGGAACGGAACGCGGCATCAGGATCAAGCGGCGCGATGAAAAAGGGCAGCTGCAGACGGTAGACGCGCAAATGGGGGATGAACTCAAGCCGGATGACGTTCTGTACCTCAGAGAGAGCCTGTACTAGCGATATGAATATCAATCAATTTTTTGTCACCCTGCTTGCCCGCAAGTGGATCGTGCTCATCACGCTCGCCCTGACCGTAGCGCTTGTCGGCGGGCTCAGCCTGGTCTGGCCCAAGAGCTATACGGCGACCACGACACTGGTGATCAATTCGAAAGGCGTCGACCAGATTTCCGGTACTCCTGTGCAGGCGACGCTGCTGCCCGGCTACATGGCGACGCAGGTCGATATCATTTCCAGCCATAACGTGGCGCTCAAGGTGGTCGATAAACTCGGCATTCCGGACAACCCGCAGGCCAACGAGCAATTCCGTGCAGCCACCGAAGGCAAGGGCAATATTCGCGATTGGTATGCGGACAGGCTGTTGGCCAATCTCAAGGTAGAGCCGTCGCGTGAAAGCAGCGTCATCGAATTGAAGTATGAAGGCGTCGACCCGCGTTTCGTGGCGATGCTGGCCAACGCGTTTGCCGAGTCATACATCGAGACCAACCTGCAGCTCAAGGTCGAACCCTCCCGCCAAGCGGCGGCATGGTTCGACAAGCAGAACAAGGAGTTGCGGCATGGCCTTGAGCAGGCGCGAGAAAAACTCTCCAGTTTTCAAAGAGAGCACGGCATCGTCTCGGTCGATGAGCGGCTGGATGTGGAAAGCTCTCGCCTGGCAGAGCTCTCCAGCCAGTTGGTGGCTGCCCAGGCCCAGACTTATGACAGTCTTTCGCGCAATCAGCAACTCAAGGGCAGCAAGGTTTCCGAATCCCCGGAAGTTATTTCGAATGCGCTGATCCAGACCCTGAAATCCCAGTTGGTGCAGGCTGAGGCGAAACTGGCCGAGGTGTCGTTGCGCATGCAGAAAAATCACCCCCAGTATCAGGCAGCGCAGAACGAGGTCGACAACCTCAAGGCTCGCCTGGATGAGGAAATGGGAAAGCTCAGCAGCAGTGTGGGGCAGACGGCCAGAGTTTCGCAGCAGCGCGAAGCGGAAATTCGTGCCGCACTGTCGGCCCAGAAAACCAAGGTGCTTGCACTCAAGGAACAGCATGACGAAATGGCCGTGCTGGTGCGCGAGGTCGAAAATGCGCAGCGGCTGTATGACATGGCGATGCAGCGTTACGGGCAGACCAGTATGGAGGGGCAGTCCAGTCAGACGGATATTTCGATTCTGAACCCTGCTGTCGAGCCGCTGCAGCCATCCAGCCCCAAGATCATGCGCAATCTGCTGATTGCCACCTTCCTCGGCACGCTGCTGGGGATCGGTCTGGGATTCGTCGTCGAGATTCTCGACAGGCGTATTCGCTCCAGCGAGGACATCACGGAAGGAGAAAAGCCGATTCCGTGGATGGGCACGGTTTCCAGCAAGGCGAAGCCCGCCAAATTCGATTTTCTCAAGTTCCCCCTGACCTGGATCGGCGGGTTGCGTAATCGTCATGCTTGAGCATGAAGGAATTCCGATGAATCAACCGAATTTTCCCGTATTGAAACAGCAGGCGGTTAACGCTGGTCATGATCAGCATCCGGATGCCAGCCAAAGTATCGGAAGGATATTGCTCGATCTCGGCAAAATCAGCGCCGAGGAGGGCGAGCGCGTTCTGCGGCTGCAAAAAGAGAAGGGGTTGCGCTTTGGAGATGCGGCAGTCGAGCTGGGATTGATCACTGCCGAGGATATTCAGCAGGTTCTTTCGCGGCAGTTCAGCTATCGATATTTGCAGCCTGGCGAGGGCGGTTTCAGCCCAGATCTGGTAGGCGCTTACCAGCCATTCAGCTCTCAAGTCGAAACATTTCGGGCGATACGTAGCCAGCTTATCCTGCGCTGGTTTGCGGAAGGTCATCGTGTACTGTCCGTCGTAGGCATGAATCAAGGAGAGGGCTGCAGTTATCTGGCGGCAAATCTGGCGATCGTGTTTTCCCAGCTCGGGGAGCATACGCTCCTGGTCGATGCCAACCTCCGCCAGCCTTGTCAGCACAAGCTGTTCAACCTTGGCGAGACGCGTGGGCTGTCCGATATCCTGGCCGGGCGGGCCACTATGGATGTCATTTCTCGCATCGAGTCTTTCGTGGACCTCTCCGTGCTGGGTGCCGGCACCGTTCCGCCCAATCCGCAGGAATTGATCGGGCGTTCCTCATTTGTCGAATTCATGAATCAGGCGATGAGCCAATACGATGTCATCATCGTCGATACGCCGCCGGCAAATCAGAGCTCTGATGCGCTGACCACGTCCGTCCGCTGCGGTGGAGCCATGCTGGTTTCGCGCTTGCATCACACCAGGCTGGCCGATCTTAATCGCGTACGCGATCAGATGATGGTCTCGGGTGCGGATGTCGTTGGGGCTGTCATCAACGATTTCTAGAAATCATCCATGACAATCCCGGCTACCGACGAAAAAAACATCGCTGCTCCTGGTTGGCTCATGGAGTGGTGGCCTGTGTTCGCAGGCTTGCTGGTTCTGTTTATCCCAACCTATTACACGTTCATTACCAGTGTCTGGTCGAGTGAGGATCAGGCGCATGGGCCGATCGTATTGGCTGTAGTTCTTTTTCTGTTCTGGCAGCAGCGTCACTTTTTTTTATCGGGCGCTTCAGCAATCGCGCAGCCGACTTTTGCCAATGGGGTAACGGCGACAGGCAAGAGCAACTGGTCGATGTCCCTGGGGTGGAGCACTCTGGCGTTCGGGCTGTTTTGTTACGTCATAGGCCATTCACAGGGCATACGGATTCTCGATATCGGATCGCAGATTCCCATCCTCGCAGGCGTTCTGCTGATCATGCGTGGAGCTTCGGTTTTACGGGCCATGTGGTTCCCCTTGTTTTTCATGCTGTTCATGATCCCGTTGCCCGGATTTTTCCTGGATGCCGTCACCCTGCCCATGAAAATGGCAGTCTCGCATGTGGCCGAGCAGGTGCTGTATTGGTTCGATTACCCTGTCGCCCGCAGCGGCGTCATCCTTCAGATCGGACAATATCAGCTACTGGTGGCGGATGCCTGTGCCGGCATGCACACCTTGATCTCGCTCGAGGCCTTGGGGCTGCTGTATCTCAACCTGGTCAAACACGATTCGCTGTTTCGCAACATTTCGCTGGCCTTGCTGATCATTCCCATTTCGTTTGCGGCGAACGTCATCCGGGTCATTACGCTGACCCTGGTTACTTACTACTTTGGCGATGAGGTCGGACAAGGGTTCGTGCATGGCTTTGCCGGCATGCTCCTGTTCATCGTGGCCTTGATCATCATTCTGGCGGTGGACTCCGCTTTGCAATTCGGAGTCAGGTGGAGGCAGGCATTTAGAGCTGCTCCTGCCGCTGCCTGAGCCTAAAAAAAAACGAATTCATTCAATTGCTGCGGCATCTTTAAAATTATCAAGGGGTAGACGAAATGTCTAAAATCGCTCTCATCACCGGTGTGACCGGACAGGATGGTGCCTACCTGGCCGAATTCCTGATCAACAAGGGCTACATTGTTCACGGTATCAAGCGCCGCAGCTCTCTGTTCAATACGGACCGTATCGACCATCTCTACCAGGATCCGCACGTCAATAATCGCAATTTCATTCTGCATCATGGCGACCTGACGGATTCCACCAGCCTGATCCGCATCATCCAGACGGTTCAGCCTGACGAAATTTACAATCTGGCAGCGCAGTCTCACGTTGCCGTGTCCTTCGAAGAGCCGGAATACACCGCCAATGCCGACGGTATCGGGGCTTTGCGTATCCTGGAAGCCATTCGCATCCTGGGCATGGAAAAGAAAACGCGCTTTTATCAGGCCTCCACCTCGGAGCTCTATGGCCTGGTGCAGGAAATCCCGCAGAAGGAAACCACGCCGTTCTATCCCCGCAGTCCATACGCCGTGGCCAAGCTTTATGCCTACTGGATTACGGTTAATTATCGCGAGGCCTATGGTATCTACGCCTGCAATGGCATCCTGTTCAACCACGAAAGCCCGGTTCGTGGCGAGACCTTCGTGACTCGCAAGATTACGCGGGCGATAGCCCGCATCGCCCTGGGATTGCAGGATTGTCTGTACCTGGGGAATCTCTCGGCCTTGCGCGACTGGGGGCATGCCCGCGATTACGTCGAAATGCAATGGCTGATGCTGCAGCAGGAGCAGCCCGAGGATTTCGTCATTGCCACCGGCGTGCAATACAGCGTGCGGGAATTCGTGCAATTCGCTGCCCATGAACTGGGTATCCGGCTTCGCTTCGAGGGCGAAGGCGAACATGAAATAGGCATTGTCGATGCGATCACGGGCAATCGCGCCAAATGCAAGGTGGGCGATATCGTCGTCCGCGTAGATCCGCGTTACTTCCGCCCCACCGAAGTCGAAACCCTGCTGGGCGATCCCACCAAGGCACGCGAGAAGCTGGGCTGGGTACCGAAGACGACATTGCAGGAACTGGTCAAGGAAATGGTCGAATCCGACTTCACGGCTGCCAAGCGCGATGCTTTGGTCAAGATGGCCGGTTTTCAGGCTTATGACTATCACGAGTGACCATGAACCTCGATGCCAAAATCTTTGTTGCAGGCCATCGCGGCCTGGTAGGCTCGGCGCTTGTACGCAACCTGCAGGCGAAGGGATATGGCAACCTTGTTGTCCGTACCCGTGACGAACTGGATCTGACTTCCCAGACAGCCGTCGAGCGCTTCTTTGAGGACGAAAAGCCGGATTACGTGTTCCTCGCCGCTGCCAAGGTCGGAGGTATCCACGCCAACAACACATATCCGGCCGATTTCATTCGGGACAACCTGGCTATTCAGTCCAGCGTGATTCATGCGGCCTGGAAAAACGACGTCAAGCGTCTGCTGTTCCTCGGCTCTTCCTGCATCTATCCCAAGATGGCGCTCCAGCCGCTCAAGGAAGAATATCTGCTGACCGGCCCTCTGGAGGAAACCAACCGCCCGTATGCCATCGCAAAGATCGCCGGCATCGAGATGTGCTGGAGCTATAACCGCCAGTACGGTACCCGGTATCTGGCCGTGATGCCCACCAATCTCTACGGCCCTGGCGACAATTACCATCCTGAGAACAGTCATGTGATTCCTGCATTAATACGCAGATTCCATGAGGCCAAACAAGCCAATGAAGCTGCCGTGCTCGTATGGGGGACTGGGACGCCACGCCGCGAGTTTCTCTACAGCGACGATATGGCCGATGCCTGCGTCCATCTCATGAACCTGCCTGATGACCAATACCAGCCGCTGCTGGCTGCGGATCGCAATGCTGGCCTGCCTCCCGTGATCAATATCGGCGTAGGGGAGGATGTCGCCATCAAGGAACTCGCAGAACTGGTCAAGGATGCCGTGGGGTATCGCGGCGAGATCGCATTCGATGCATCCAGGCCGGATGGAACGCCGAGAAAGCTGATGGATGTGACGCGGCTGCATGACCTGGGCTGGCGCAGCACCACAGCCTTGCAGGATGGTTTGGCGCATGCCTACCAGGATTTCCTTGAAAGCTTGAGAGCTACGGAAAGCCGGTAGTCATGCGTACAAATCTTCTGATCGGTATTGTCCTGCTGGTGGCTGCGTCGCTGGCTTTGGCGTTGACGCCGCAAGCGAAGCAACACGTCGAGCAAGGGCCGGTGCTGAATCTGGAGGAGGTCTTTCCGGAGCAGATCGGCGAGTGGAAGATAGACACCTCCTTGCCGATCGTGCTGCCGCCTCAGGATGTGCAGGAGAGCCTGCAAAAAATCTACTCCCAGACCCTCAGCAGAACCTACATCAACTCCAGCGGTGAGCGTGTCATGCTTTCCATCGCCTATGGCAATGGCCTCGACAAGCAACTGGACGTTCATCGCCCCGAGTATTGCTATAGAGCGCAAGGGTTCGATGTCGAAGGTTATCGCGATCAGGTGATCAAGAGCGCCTATGGCGATATTCCGGTCCGTCGCCTGGTGGCGACCCAGGGCAGCCGTATCGAGCCGATCAGCTACTGGATCACCATCGGCGGCAAATCCGTCAGCAGTACTTTCGAACGCAAACTGCTCAAGCTCCGCCGGGTTCTGACCGATCAGGTGGACTCCGGAATGCTGATCCGTGTTTCCACTATCGAATCCGACCTGAACGCGGCCTATGCCACACAGGAAGGGTTCATCAATGCCTTGGTGGGAAGCATCCAGCCGCAGTACAAGCAATTCATTCTCAACTATGAGTAGTTCCCCGAGCCTGGAATGAAGAAAACTGTTGCGCAGCAGACCAAACCGCCTCATGACGGATTGCTGCACCGCAGTCTTTCTGCTGCGGGCTGGAATTATCTGGGCATGGTGGTCCGGGCCGCGTCCCAGTTCGTTCTTGGCATCATACTGGCACGGCTCCTAGGGCCTGAGCCATTCGGATTGGTGGCCATCGCCTGGTTGATTCTCGGGCTGGGCAATCTGATCGCGGATTTCGGCTTGGCTTCCGCCCTGGTGCAGCGGCAGGAGATTACCGGAAAAGACGTGCGTTACGTTTTTACCATGCAAATGCTGGCTGGCGTGGTCATGACAGTTCTGGTTGTCATGACCGCGCCCTTGGTCGCGGCGTTTTTCAAAAGCGAAGATGCCATTCCCGTCATTCAGGCCATGGGCGCCCTGTTCCTGATTCAGGCATCGGGTCAAACCGCGACATCGCTCTTGCGCAGACATCTCGAATTCAAGACGCTGCAGACATACAGCATTGGCAGTTATCTCTTCAGTTATCTTCTGGTCGGGTTGCCCCTCGCCTGGACAGGCTCAGGCGCCTGGGCATTGGTGGCAGCGCAATTGCTGCAGGCTGTTTTATATTCGATCGCGGCTAATCTGCACATACGTCATTCCTGGTTGCCCACGTTCAAGTCTGACGCAACGGGAATGTTTGCCTTCGGTTCGAAAATCCTTGCAGGCAACCTGACCAGCTGGGGCATCAGCAATCTGGATTCTGTCATGGTCGGTCGGCTCTTCGGGCCGATCGCGCTGGGTTTTTATAACCGCGGCATGAATCTGGTGGCGACGCCGATGAATGCTCTGACTTCCTCTCTGCAAGGTGTCCTGTTTTCCGCCTATTCGCGTAGCGGCAACGCAGACAAGGATAAGGCAAGAAGCGCCTATCTGGCGTCTGTGGGGCTGATCGCATGCATTATGGCCCCCGCGTTCGCCGCCATATCCGTGATTCCCGGGACAGTCATCGCCGCCGTTTACGGCGAGCACTGGATGCAGGTAGCTTTGTTGTTGACGCCCCTGGCATTGGCAATGCCTGTCAACGCCGTTCTGGCCGTGGGCGGCCCATTGATTACCGGATTCGGGGCGGCTGGTCAGGATGCCGCTGTACAAGCCGTGTGTGTTGCCATCCTGCTGCCAGTGGTGTGGCTGGCGTCGCAGCTCTCCCTGGAGGCCGTGGCTTGGGCCGTGTTAGGCGTCTATTGTCTGCGCGCCCTGCTGATTTCCTGTCTCGCCTTGCGTCTGGTTTCAGGCTCCTGGCAGCAATTCATTCACGCACTTGCCGGGCCGGTGTTGCTAGGTTTGCTGGCTGCAATGCTCTCGGCCTTGCTGGACAGGGTGCTGACTCAATATGTGCATTCTGACCTGTTACGACTGGGCCTCGTGCTCGGTCTCGCAGCGGTCGCGATAGTGTTGCTGTTGATATGGCAGGGAAAGTTCCTGTTTTGTCCGCATACGCGCAGCATCCTTGTGAAGGTTTCTTGCAAGCTGCCCCGAGCCATGGGTGTGAGGATCGCGAATTGGGGGAGCGCTTGATGCAGCCTCCTGCTCACATCATTGTCCTTACCCTGATGATGCGGACAGGATCGACAGGGGTGCAAACCCATTTCAACTCTATTGCCGGCTATGCAGCCAACCATGGATTGAAGGTCAGCGTGATTAATCCGCACCAGTTTCCTCGGTGGGTACGGAGATTTTCGGGTGCGATAGGAAAAGCCTTGATTCGGGTGCGTCGCGAGCAGGCTGTGCTGGTTGACCGATTCTTTTCCCGTATTTACCTCCGCCTGATGCTTGGAAAGGCGCTTGCAAAGGCTGCCAAAAATAATGAAACGGCCGTGGTGTACGCCCAGGATCTTCTCAGTGCACGCGTTGCTCTCGACTTGCGCGCACAAGGGCATGATTTTCGGCTGGTCGGCGTGATTCATTTCAATGTTTCGGAAGCGCAGGAGTTCGTGGACAAAGGCATTGCAGCTATGGATGGCAGGCTTTGCCGCAGCCTGATCGCCAATGAGCAGTTTGTTCTGCCCAGGCTGGATCAAATCATTTTCGTATCGCGCTTCATGCAGCAGCGCGTGGCGGAAAGACTGCCGCAAATCGCTGCAGTACCCCAGGAGGTTATTCCCAATTTTCCTTTGCTGCCGGAAAGGGAGAATGATTCGGGCGCCAGTCCCCAGGGAGACCTGATTGCCATCGGCACGCTCGAACCCCGCAAGAACCAGCGGTTCTTGCTGCAAGTGCTGGCGCAATGCAACGCTGTGGGCAAGCGTTATAGGCTGACGCTTGCGGGCGATGGCCCAGATCGCGCCATGCTGGAGCAGGAGTCTCGCAGACTGGGCCTGGAAAGCCAGATCCGCTTTTTGGGTCACACGCCTAATGCGGCGGCCCTGATCGCTTTGCACAAGATACTGATTCATCCGGCACGCATGGAGAACCTTCCGATTACCCTGCTGGAAGGGTTGGGCGCCAGGACTCCGGTTTTCGCTGCCCCTGTCGGCGGTATCCCGGAAGTGATCGAGGATGGCAGGGAAGGGCATTACCTGGATCTCGACAATCCTCACGATGCCGCACGCAAGTTGATTTCGGTACTGGAAGACCCATCCGAATGGCTGCGGATGTCGGCAAACGCCCAGGCCGCTTACGCCGGCCGCTTTCACCCCGACGTGCTCGGGCCGCGCTGGATCATGACGCTGGTGGGGACCTGATGCAATGAAAATCGCATTGATGGGCCCTATCTCCACGGCCGGGATCACGTCTTTCCTTTCCGAGCCGCCACCTCGCGATTTCCCGCCCGGTGTTGGCGGCGCACCCTTTATGGCCTCCCTGATCGGTGCCCTGCTGGATAGTGGGCATGAGGTCTGCGCGATCACTTGCGGAGGACACTGGGCTGGCCGGGATACTCGGCCGCTCAGCCTCAAAGGGGAAAGATTCGAATTCCATTGTGCCCCTGTCCGGAAACACTCGATGCGACCACACAACGGCCGCATAGGCAGAATACTCGACCTGTTCGGCTACGAACGTCGACTGCTGGGCGATATACTGGCACAGGCCAAGCCGGACTTTGTCCATGCGCACTGGACCTATGAGTACGCCATGGCGGCTATTGATAGCGGATACCCTTACCTGGTCACGGCACACGATGATCCTGTGGCCGTACTAAAACACTTTCGCAATGCCTATCGCCTTGGCCGCTATTTGATGGCGCGCAGCGTTTTGCGTCGTGCACGTGCGATCAGTGCAGTGTCAGGATATTTGCGCGAGCAGTTGGAAAGCCATACTCGAACGCCGATCAACGTCATTCCCAATCCGCTCGATCGTCGTTTCCTCGAGGCTGCATCCGGGCCGCGGCCTGCACCTTCCAGCCTGCCTGAAGTGCGCCTTGTTTCAGTGATCAACGGTTGGGGTGACCTGAAAAACCCTCAATCCTCGCTGCTTGCTTTCGCGGAAATACGAAAGGCTTTTCCCAAGGCGACCTATCACCTGTTTGGACACGACTTCCAGCCCGACGGCATCGCCCAGCAATGGGCTATGACCAGAGGCATCGCCGACGGAGTCATGTTTCATGGCCCGGTGCCTCATATACGGCTGCTGGACGAGTTGAAGTTGGCGACGCTGATGCTGCATCCGTCGAGAATGGAGTCCTGTCCCATGGGGATTGCCGAGGCGATGGCCGTGGGGCTGCCGGTCGTAGGTGGGATGAATAGCGGTGGCGTCGCCTGGATGATCGACGGCGGTGGCCTGACCGTGGATATCAATAAACCACAGGCGATTGCCGAGGCAGCACTGCGGTTGATTTCAGATGATGATCTGTACGAGGGATGCTCCGCACTGGCGCTGGAGCGTGTAAAGCAGTTTGCTCCAGCGGTTGTAGCCAGCCAGTATCTTGGGCTGTACGAAAAAGCGCGTGATCGAGACGAGCGATTGGCAAGAGTGCACGTAAGGGAGGAGCCATGAAAAAGCTGTTTAACTTCTCCCATTACCCTTTCTACCTCAGGAAAATCTATTGGTCCCTGGCTTCGGCCACCCTTTTCAGAAACAAGGGTGTAGTGCTGACAGGGGATGTCGAATGTTTTGGCTTGCCGATTGTGGAATTGAAACCGGGCAGCAAGGTGGTTTTAGGGGCGCGCCTGAGCCTGTGCTCGGACAGCCGGCATACCGCCTTGGGCGTGTCCAGACCAGTGATTCTGAGAACGCTGCTCTCCGGCGCACAAATATCCATCGGCGACGAGTCCGGCCTGTCCGGAACGACCATTTGTGCCGCCAATTCCGTAAGGATAGGGAACAGGTGTTTGATTGGCGCCGATGTCTTGATTGCCGACACCGATTTTCATCCATTGGCGGCTGAGAACCGTCGATACAAAGGGGCATCCGAAGCTGTATCGAAACCGGTCGTGATTGAAGATGATGTCTTTGTTGGAGCGCGATCAATTGTTCTCAAAGGGGTGACGATAGGGAAGGGCTCCGTCATTGGCGCAGGCTCTGTTGTCACTACCGATATTCCGCAATTTACCGTTGCTGCTGGAAATCCGGCGCGTGTCATTCGCGAAATCGGCTAAGCGGGGCTGAAAAAATGGAGATTCTATTCGGCTTCCTGAGTGCATTTTTTACTGCACTCCCATTCGCGATCGTCATTTTTTCCGCTCTTGCGATCTGCGTCTTTTCTATCTGGTTCATCAACAGCCCTGCTGCGGCGATAGGGCTGATGACAGTTATTTTCCTTATCGAGACCGCTTCGCTGACTCCGTTGGCCCTGAAGCTCGGGATCTGGATATATTTGCCTGATTTTCTGATCCTGCTTCTGCTTCCAGGTTTTTGTTATCGCCTGCTGGCGCTGCGGAAGTTTGATTCCATCCCCCTTGCCTGGTGGATATTGGGCCTGGTACAGATGACCTCGTTCGCCTGGGGGTTGGCATCCTACGGAACCGGGGCGGGGGTAGATTTCCGGCCACACTTTTATGTGTGGCTGGGGGCCGCCTATCTGGCCACCTTCGATTACGACGAAGCATGGGCGCGGCGTTTCCTGAAGTATTTCCTCATCATCGGGGTCGGCGTCTGTGCAATTGCCTATTACCGCTGGATCATGGGGGAGCTCGATTATGAGCTTCACCGCGAGCTGATGAGCTTCGATGCAACCGGAGTCGGTTTCCAGCGGGTGGTGGCCGCTGGGCCCATGTTCATTACGGCTTGCGCCATGCTGGCGGCTGCCTATCTTGCGATGATGAATCGCAGCAGGCCTTTGCTGTGGGCGCTCGTGCCCTTGTTCGGCATCACGATCCTGGCGATGCAGCATCGCTCGGTCTGGATGGCGGCATTCGCAGGAACCATCGCGCTTGTATGGGCGCTCGGACGCATACGGTCCGGCGTAGGGTCGAAATTTCTTTCCATGGCACTGCTGGGTGGGATTTTGCTGGTGGTGATCGTGGCGAGCGGAAAATTCGGCGGCGCGGTGGAGTCTGTTCAGGAACAGGCGATGCGAGCCACGAGCACTACGAGCGGCACGTTCGTGGGCCGGGTCGCCGGCTGGCAAAGCTTGCTGTCCACCTGGGCGGGCTCTCGTTCGCCTGCCACCTATCTCATCGGCAAACCATTCGGCAGCGGCTACGAGCGCTACGAGGGCAGTGCCCTCGGTGGCAAGAAGGTCGGCTACATGCCGCACAACTACTATGTCCACCTGCTTTATCGCGGCGGTTTGATCGGTCTTTTCGCCTATCTCTGGATGATAGGGCAAGGGTTGAAAGTGCTGATTTCCAATATCCAGAACAAGCGGGATTCCTTGGCGCCTTTGCTGTTTGCCATGCTGGTGGCGCAATTGGTGTATTACATCCCGTATGCGATCGACTATGCCCAGATGATACTGATCGGGCTGGTTTTGGGCGCTATTTCCCGAGAGCGACGTTCCCGGAAAAACATGTGGCAAAGCGTACCTGCCTCAGCCACTCCTATCACTTCGACACTGCAGATGACGCGATGAACCAGGCACCGGAAGAACTGATGTTTGCCACGGCGTTTTATCACGCCGGCGGTCATTCGCCCAATGCATGGACATTCTCCGAGAGCTCCAGACTCGAGATGTATTACCGCTGCATGGTGGTGTGTTACGCGTCCCTGCGGCGGTTGTACGGAAAAGCGCGGCTCGTGCTCTTCAGCAATCGCGATCTGCCCGAGCCTTACCGTTCCCAATTGCAGTCGCTGGGCGTCTCGACAGAACTTTGCCCCAGCCCCTATGTTGAAGATGCGGCATTCAAGAACGCCTTCCCCGGTTGCCTGTTCACGCTCGATGTCATCGACCATCTTGCCCGCAAGGACGCGCAGGAGGTAGGTGCCGTGATTCTGTTGGACAACGACTGTATCGTTCGGGAGTGTCTGGACGGAGTGCTGGACCAGCTTCTGGAGCAGCGGGTGATATATGCCTATGAGCCGGGCTATCCGGTCAACATGCCCGTCAATGGGCAGTCGCGCGCGTCCCTGACCCTTGCCATGAGCTACATGCAAGAGAAGTTGGTCGATTTGCCTGTGCGTTTGTACGGCGGCGAATTTTATGCCTTCGCTTACGGCACGCTGCCGGAGGTCGCAGAGCGTATCCGCTTATTCTGGGATTGGATGAAAACGCGAGGCAGTGCAATTTTCGGGGGCGAACTGACAGAGGAGCATGTGATGAGTATTGCGCTTGCCATGTGCGAATCTCCGATTCTCGATGCGGGAAACGCGGTCAAGCGCATCTGGACCACGGACCACTTTTCTACCGTCAACGGGACCGAATCGCAAATCTCCGTCTGGCACCTGCCCTCCGAAAAAAAGAGAGCCTTTCGCCGACTTTATCGCTACTGGGTGGAAAAAAACGGGTTCGAGCATCTGGGCGATGCGGAGTTCATGAAACTGGTCGATGACGATGTGCGGTTGCAACACGGAAAGCGTGGAGGCACTGGCCTTCTGCGCAGAGTGCGGAGCGCGGCAAAGTATCTCGTGATGGGGCGCTTGTAGCTATCGTTGCCCCAATATCCGCTGGATCAGGTTCGGCCGGTAGTGAGCCGCATGATCCGCTAATAACAATAGTGAAATAAACCGGTGTGAAGATGGCGCCTCCCGAGTTCGAAGCAATCCGCCAGCGGGGATAAAATGGAAAAGATAAAAGTAGCCGCCGTCATGACCTGCTTCAACCGGCGGGAGAAAACGGAAGCCTGCCTGGAAGCTCTTTTCAGGGCAGCTCAAGCGATCTCGGACAAAGTCAGTCTGCACATCATCGTTACGGATGATGGCAGCAGGGACGGTACTTCGGAGATGATACAAGAGCGCTTCCCTGCAGTGGATGTGCTGCGGGGCGACGGCAGCCTGTTCTGGAATGGCGGGATGCGGCTGGCCTTTGGCAAGGCCTTGGCGCAAGGACATGATTTTTATCTGTGGGTGAATGACGATACGACGCTCTTCACCGATTGCCTCTCCAACCTGCTGGCTACCCATGAATCCTTGCATGCGCAAACCGGACGTTCCGGCCTGGTCGTAGGGTCAACCCGTGACGCATCCGGCAAAGTGACCTATGGCGGTTTGTACCGGCCGAATACGCGCAAACCGCTCAAATTCAAGCTGATCCAGCCCCAATCCGAGCCGCAGCCCTGTGAAAGCAGCAATGGCAATTGTGTCCTGATTTCCGCTGAAGCTGCAGCGGTACTCGGAAATCTGGAGGCTTCGTACGTGCACGGCATGGGCGATATGGACTACGGTCTCCGGGCGAGCAAGGCGGGAATTCCAATATGGATCATGCCCGGGTTTGTAGGCACATGCGACCATGACCATCCGGTAGGCAACTCCTATCTCGATACCACGTTGCCTTTGTCGGTGCGCTGGAAAAAAGCCTTGTCTCCAAAGGAGCTGAATCCCAAGGCCTGGGGCACGTTCTGCCGTCGACATGCCGGGATATTCTGGCCCTTGTACTGGGTTTGGCCTTATGCCAAGGTCGTGCTGACTTCCGCGATGCATTGGGGCGGCAAGCATCGTGCTTCGGCATGTCTGGCATTGATTGCGGCAGCAGTGTTGTCCGCGATGCCCGACCCCGTGACTGCAGCTGACAGTGTCGGGCCGACTCTCAAGCCTTTGCCGGCCAATTTTTTCGGCATGCATATCCACCGTGCCGATACCACTACGCGCTGGCCATTCGTCCGCTTTGGCACGTGGCGACTGTGGGATGCGGGGGTGACCTGGAACAACATCGAGACGTCCCGCGGCCAGTACAGATTCGGAAAGCTGGATTTGCTGGTTTCCAAGGTGATTGAGCAGGGAGTAGAGCCTGTTTTCGTGCTTGGCATGACTCCCCAATGGGCTTCCAGCCGACCGTATGAGCAGTGTCCCTATGGGATGGGATGCAGTGCCGAGCCGAGCAATATGGCGGACTGGGAGAATTTCATCCGTACCCTGGCTACCCGATACAAGGGCCGTATCCGCTACTACGAGTTATGGAACGAGCCCAAATTTTCCGAATTCGAAACGGCCACGGGCGCTTTCTACAGCGGCAAGCTGAGCAATCTCGTGGAAATGGGAAGGGTGGCTGCACGAGTACTCAAGGAAGTGAGTCCCTCCAATCGGCTCATCACGCCCGGATTCACCGGCGAGGGTGACCGGCTGGAACGTTTTCTCGAGGCCGGCGGCAAGGAGTATTGCGATGTCATCGCCTTTCACTTCTATGCCCGTAACCCGGAGAGAATGCTTGCGAAGATACGTACCGTGCAGCAAATCATGAGCAGGCAAGGGGTCTCGGATAGAGAACTCTGGAATACCGAGCAAGGGTATGAAGTTGTAGGCCCCGAGGGCATGCCGGGCACTATGGGATTCGAAGTCCCGGATATGGAAACCCAGGCAGCATATATTCCCCGATCCCTGGCGCTGGCCGGTGCCGCGGGAGTCAGCCGGTTCTATTTCTATTCCTGGGAAAGGCTGCTGACGGAGAACGAGACTGTGCCCACCGTAGGCGCGCATGCTTATGGCGTAGCGGTTCGCTGGCTGAAAGATACGTCGATCGATTCCTGCCGTACCGAAGACGATGCCGTATGGATCTGCTCGCTGCGCCGGAAAGGCAGAAATGCGTGGATGGTATGGAATGCCGGAACCGCTTCCGCATGGACAATCCCAATCGATTGGAATATCCATGCGTATGAGTCAGCCGATGGTCAGGCGGGGGGGCTTGAACAGGCTTCCATAGCAATCGGGCAAACTCCCATTCTGCTCAAACAGGAGGCCTTGCTTTGGTAGGGCTTATTTCTCCTGATCTCAGACGCAGGGTTGCAGTATTCGACATGAGCATGATGGGCACGAGTCCGGCCGGAAGCTGCGTCTTGTCGGAAATCAATGGCTTGTCGGATCACTACCGAATCGTAGCGGTCAGCGGAGAGTTGCAAAACGAGCAGGCGGAAAGCATTGAATGGCTGCGCGTGCCTCTTCCGCGCAAGCCGGTTCTGCTTCGATATCTTGTTTTCCACGCGTTGGCACCGTTGATTTATCTCGTCTGGAAAGTCCGCGGCGGACATGCGGTGATGGTTCAGGCCACGCAAGGGCAATTTCCTCTCGCCGATATTGCCTATGCGCATTTTTGCCATCGTGCTTATCTGCGCCGGCAGTGGCGACAGTCGAGCGTGCAAGGCTTGCGACGCTGGGCTCGCTGGGTCAGCCATCAGTTCAATGCATTTTGCGAAGCTCGGGCATTTGCACGTTGCCGGACTCTTGTCGTGCCGTCGCAAGGGCTGGCCAGAGATATCACCCGGGAATATCCGACTGTTCGGGACAAAATCGAAGTGATCCCCAACCCTGTGGATCTGGCCCGGTTCGCACGCCCCGAAGACTTTGACCGCAAGGCAAAACGAAAAGAACTCGGTTTCGATGACACCCACCTGGTATTGAGCTTCATGGCGTTGGGCGATTTTGCACGCAAGGGGCTCGGGTTGCTGATCGAGGCTTT
Source organism: uncultured Methylobacillus sp. (assembly GCA_946478865.1). The sequence continues at coordinate 22,329 of CAMLDO010000002.1, read as the reverse complement.
CGGCAAACTTGCTCCGCAGGAGCGCTCGAGTCTGAAATTGCTGATCATTGGCGGTCAGCCCGGAGAAATTGCCGAGTTTCGTTCCCTGGCGGAACAGCATGGCCTGACGAATCAGGCTGTTTTTGTCGGACTACACAAGGATGTAATGCCCTTTCTCTGGGCTTCGGACATATTCGCGTTGCCGTCCAGTTATGAAATCTTTTCCCTGGCCGTACTGCAAGGCGCGGCGAGCGGGTTGCCAGTGCTGGTGAGCGCAGGATTGTATGGCGCCGAAGAGTTCATTGTGGATGGCGAGAATGGTTGGCAGGTTCCGCGTGACGCGGACTCCCTGCACCATTGGTTGCGGCGCATTCTGGCCGAGCGCGACAAGCTGGCATCGATGGCACAAGCAGCCGTCGCTTCTGTCCGGCAGTACTCCAATGATGCTTTTGTCTTGCGATGGCGTACCTTGTATCAGCGTTTGCTGAAGGCGTGAAGCCGGAATATCGGAATATGCTCATTACCGAAAGAAATTCCGGCCGGCGTGTAGTGATCGTCCAGCGCCGACTGACGCACTACCGCGTCCCATTCTTTGAACAATTGCGCACGATGCTGGCAGAGCGAAATATCTGCCTGGAGCTGCTTGTCGGGAAGGGAACCCCGGACGAGGAAAAGAAGCGCGATACCGGAAGGATGGAGTGGGCAACGAACGTCGAGACGCATTATTTCGCGGGGGAACGCTTGTGCTGGCAGCCGTTGGGACGGCATCTTGCCGGTGCGGATCTGGTAGTCGTGACCCAGGAAAACAAGCTGCTCTACAACCATCTGCTGACGATGCTGCCCAGGCATTTCAGGCTGGCATTCTGGGGTCATGGCGCCAATCTGCAAAGCGGTGATCCCGATGGAATCAAGGAGCGCTTCAAGCGCTGGACGACCAGTCGTGTGGACTGGTGGTTCGCATACACGCAAATGAGCGCGGATCTGGTGAAAAATGTCGGCTTCCCCGACCGGAAAATCACCGTCCTGAACAATGCTGTCGATACCTCCGAACTGCAAGCGCACCGCCGCTCGATATCTCTCGATGAATTGCACGCCCTGCGTATCGAATTAGGGTTGGGGAATGGTTCTCTCGGAGTGTTCGTGGGGTCGTTTCATGCGGACAAGCGGCTGGGGTTCCTGTTTGCATCCGCCGAAGCCATTCGCCGGCAAATCCCGGGCTTCCAGCTGCTGATCATTGGCGATGGGCCGCTACGCGATGAGGTGCAAGCCTGGTGTGCGAAGCACGCATGGGCGCATTGGGCAGGGGCCCGTTTCGGCAAGGAAAAGGTAGCGCATATCGCGCTGGCCGATGTGATGCTGAATCCCGGGTTGGTCGGACTCGGTATCCTGGATTCGTTTGCCTGCAAGGTGCCGATGGTGACCACGGATTGCAGCCTCCACAGCCCGGAGATTGCCTATCTCGAAAATGGGACGAATGGCCTGATTACCGGAAACACGCTGGATCAGTATGTAAGAGAAACGGCTCTGCTGTTGCAAAGCGAGATGCTGCGGAAGCGACTGATGGAAGGTTGCGAGGCCAGCAGCCGTCATTATTCCCTCGATAACATGGCCCGTAATTTTGTGAGCGGAATAGAGCAATGCCTTGGGCTGAATCCGATTGGAGCGCTCAATTGAAAGAGCGTGTCCTGGTGGTGCACAACGCCTACCAGCAGCGTGGTGGCGAGGATTCGGTGGTGGATGCCGAGGTGGCATTGCTCGAAAGCAAGGGGCACCTGGTCGAACGCTATGTACGGCATAACAGCGAGATCGGCGAAGTTTCATCCGCGGCCTTGATGGCGCAAACCTTCTGGTCTCGCCAGACAGAAGCGGATATGGATGAGGTGTTAGCCGGGTTTCGACCGGATGTAATTCATGTTCACAACACTTTCCCCTTGATTTCTCCTGCCCTGTACTGGGTAGCACATCGCCATAGAATACCTGTAATACAGACCTTGCATAATTTTCGCTTGCTCTGTCCTCAGGCCATGTTTTTGCGACACGGCAAGATTTGCGAGGATTGCTTGGGAACCATCCCTTGGCGAGGGGCGATGCGTGGGTGCTATCGGGATTCGGTGGCCCATACATCCGTGCTGGCTGGAATGCTGACCGTGCATCGCATGCTGGGTAGTTATGCGAACAAGGTGACGCGCTATATCGCGCTCAATGAGTTTTGCCGGGAGAAGTTCATCGAAGGGGGATTGCCGGCGAGAAGAATTTCGGTCAAGCCGAATTTTATTGATCTTCAAGGCGTCGATGCACCGACAGAGCAGAGGGCTGGCGGGCTGTTTGTCGGACGGCTGTCGCCGGAGAAGGGCATCCAGGCCCTGCTGCAGGCGATGGACCAATTGCCTGCAATACGGTTGAAGGTGATTGGCACGGGGCCGGATCAAGCCATGCTTGCGCAGCATCCAGCCATCATTGCCTTGGGAGCTGTTAAGCAAGACGAGGTTTTGTCGGAAATGCGACGCTCGGCCTGGCTCGTCATCCCGAGTATTTGGTACGAGAACTTTCCCCGCACCCTGGTCGAGGCGTTTGCATGCGGGCTGCCTGTCATTGCGAGCCGCATTGGCGCACTGGCGGATCTGGTGGACGAAGGCGTGACGGGGTTGCTGTTCAATCCCGGCGATCCCTCGGATATGGCGGCGAAAATGTCCTGGGCCGAGGGGCATCCTGATGCCATGCGGGTCATGGGGAAGAACGCCAGAAAAAAATACGAAGAGTTTTATACGCCTGATACCAATTACCAACAACTGATGGCGATCTATCGTCAGGCATTAAAGGGGTACAACGATGGTGACTAGAGTTGGGGGGAAAGTCCTGGGGGCTTTCATAGATGCGGTCGACTGGAAAACTGCCTTAAGCCGTATATCGACATGGGCGGCAAACAGGGAAAGCCGCTATGTCTGTATATGCAATGTTCATTCCGTGGTTACCGCGGATCATGATGAAGTGTTCGAGTATGTGCTGGCGGCGGCGGATATGGTCACGCCCGACGGAGCGCCGGTTGCGTGGATGCTGAGGCGCTTGGGATTCAAGGGGCAGCAGCGTATCAATGGCCCCGACCTGATGTGGAAATATTGCGAATTGGCTGCGCAGCGCGGAGATTCGATTTTTCTTTATGGCGGCAAGTCCGAAACGCTGGATAGGCTGCAGGCCCGTTTGGGTGAGGCATTCCCGCGACTGAAGATTGCGGGCGCATATTCTCCGCCATACCGGATGCTGACCCATGAGGAAGATCTCGATGTGGTGGAGATGATCAATGCCTCAGGAGCGAGCACTGTCTGGGTGAGCCTGGGGTGCCCCAAGCAGGAATTCTGGATGGCCATACATCGGGGGCGTATCAATGCCGTCATGATTGGGGTGGGGGCCGCTTTCGAATACCATGCGGGAACCCTGCGCCGGGCTCCGCAATGGATGCAGGAGAACGGCCTGGAATGGGCGCACAGACTGGCCGCAGAGCCTCAACGTTTATGGCGCCGTTACCTGGTGACCAATACGTCCTTCATTTTTGGTGCCGCATGGCAACTGATGGCCAGGATCGCTCGATAAGAGTTGGCATCAGGCCTCCTGTTTTTACTCATAACCAAACTAGAAGTTGCGATCATGAAAATTGCTGTTGCAGGAACGGGGTATGTCGGTCTGTCGAATGCTGTCTTGTTGGCACAGCATCATGAAGTGATTGCGGTGGATATCGTCCCTGAGAAGGTGAGGATGCTCAACGAGCGTCAGTCTCCCATTGAAGATGCGGAGATTACCGATTATCTCGCCAACAAGCCTCTCAATCTGCGAGCCACTCTGGATAAAAGTGAGGCTTATCGGGATGCGGAGATCATCATCATTGCAACACCGACCGATTACGATCCCGAAACCAATTACTTCAATACCAGTTCGGTGGAGTCGGTGATCCGGGACGTGATGGAAATCAATCCCAATGCGTTGATGGTGATCAAATCGACAGTGCCTGTGGGCTATACCCTGAAAACCCGGCAGTCCTTGGGTTGCGAGAACCTCATCTTTTCACCTGAGTTTCTGCGTGAAGGGAAGGCGCTTCACGATAACCTCTATCCGTCGCGAATCATCGTGGGAGAACGTTCGGCGAGAGCCGAGGTTTTCGCCAGAGTTCTGGAAGAAGGCGCCGTCAAGAAAGATATCCCGGTGTTGTTCACGGAATCCACCGAAGCGGAAGCCATCAAGCTTTTTGCCAACACCTATCTGGCCATGCGCGTGGCCTATTTCAATGAGCTGGATACCTATGCAGCCACCCATGGATTGGATACAAGGCAGATTGTCGACGGTGTTTGCCTCGACCCGCGCATCGGCAATTTTTACAACAATCCGTCGTTCGGCTACGGCGGTTATTGCCTTCCCAAGGATACGAGGCAGTTATTGGCGAACTACCGCGATGTTCCGCAAAACCTGATCCATGCCATTGTGGATTCGAATACCACCCGGAAAGACTTCGTCGCGAGCAGCATCCTGATGCGAAATCCGAAAGTCGTGGGGATTTATCGCCTGATCATGAAAGCCGGTTCGGATAATTTCCGGGCTTCGAGCATCCAGGGGATCATGAAGCGCATCAAGGCCAAGGGTATTGAGGTCATTGTTTACGAGCCGGTACTCAAGGAGAGCGAGTTTTTCCACTCGCGCGTCGTAAATGATCTGGCCCGCTTCAAGCAGGAAGCCGATGTTATCGTCGCCAATCGCATGACTGACGATATCAGCGACGTGGCTGACAAGATTTATACCCGGGACCTGTTCGGAAGCGATTGAACGATCGGGTTTTCAGCCGTATTCGAACTGCATATCCGTGGCATGGACTAATGAGTAGTGCAAATAGCTGTCATCTTCCCCGGATAACATGCCCTGCCCAGTTCAGCGATGCGTTGATTCATACGAGATAGCGGTGGCACCTAAATTGAAAATTATTCCCGTTATTCTTTCTGGCGGCTCTGGAACACGCCTTTGGCCGATGTCGCGGTCGGCCTTGCCCAAGCAGTTGCTTCCGCTGGTCTCCGACAAAAGCATGCTGCAGGAAACGCTGCTGAGATTGTCCGGATTGCCTGGCATGGGGCAGCCGGTGCTGGTGTGCGGGAACGATCACCGATTTCTCGTGGCCGAGCAGCTCCGCGAGATCGATATTTCTCCTCTTGCCATCATGCTCGAGCCGGTAGGCAGAAACACCGCCCCGGCGATTGCGGCAGCGGCGTTATGTGTTCAGCAGAACATCGGGGATGCGATTATGCTCGTGCTGCCGGCGGATCACGTCATCCAGGATGTTGCAGCCTTCCATCGGGCTATTGAGCAGGCTTCCATGGCTGCGCAGGCAGGCCGGCTGGTTACCTTTGGTATTCGGCCTTCACATCCTGAAACGGGGTATGGCTACATTTGTCAGGGCGACCCGCTGACCGAACATGGCGATGTGCACGAAGTAAGCCGTTTCGTCGAAAAACCCGATATCGAAACGGCCAAGGGATATTTGGCTTCCGGTCATTACTTCTGGAACAGCGGCATGTTCCTGTTCCGTCCGGAAGTTTATCTGGCTGAATTGCTTCGATGGCAGCCCGACATGCACCGGCTGGTCAGTCAGGCTTACGAAGAAAGTTATCGTGATCTTGATTTCTGTCGGTTGGCGGAAAAGCCTTTTGCAGACTGTCCAAGCGACTCGATCGACTATGTCGTGATGGAGCGGACCGCGCTCGCCGCTGTCATTCCGGTCGAGATGGGGTGGAGCGATGTGGGGTCATGGGCCTCGCTTTGGTCTGTGCTGGAGTGTGACGATGACGGTAACTGCGTGCGCGGTGACGTTTATGTGGACAGTTCGCGCGACTCCCTGATCAGAGCGGAAAAAAGGTTTGTTGCTGCCATTGGCGTGCGTGATCTCGTGATCGTTGAAACTTCGGATGCTGTGCTCGTGGCACATAAGGATTGTGCCCAGAGCGTCAAGAAAGTAATCGACCACCTCAAGTCGAACCAGCGCGGCGAGCATGAGTATCACACCCGCGTATATCGCCCCTGGGGCTGGTACGAGGGGATCGATGCTGGGCAACGATTCCAGGTCAAGCGCATCATGGTGAAGCCGGGCGAGAGGCTTTCGCTGCAAATGCATCATCATCGTGCCGAGCACTGGGTCGTGGTGAGCGGTACCGCCAGCGTGACCTGTAACGAGGAAACGAGGCTGGTGAGCGAAAATCAGTCGGTGTACATCCCGATTGGCAGCAAGCATCGACTGGATAATCCCGGAAAATTGCCGCTTCATTTGATCGAAGTCCAGTCCGGCGGGTATCTGGGCGAAGACGATATCGTCCGTTTCGAGGATATGTACCAGCGGTCATGAGCGTTGCATGCATGGCCGCTTATGGTCATGGTTTTCGGTAACGGAGCGGCTTGACCGCTACTCTTGTCTCGCGCCTGCCAAACAGCCCCAACCGCATCTCATAATTAGTACGGACTATATTCCGTGCATATTCCTGTAACAAAACCTCTTGAGAATCCGCCATTCAGCGATCAGGGCTTTCCTCCTGGCAACGGTGGATTCAGCCATTACAAGTTTGTAATACCAAAATACAGCTGTAGGGATGGGAGGCAGTAGCCGGGTATTCCTTATGCGCAGCCAGTCCCTGCATCAACCTCATATTTAGGGTAAATAATGATAATTTTGGTTGTGGGGGGCGCCGGATATATCGGCAGTCATACCTGTCTTGCCTTGCAGCAGGCAGGCTATGACGTTCTCGTTCTCGATAATTTCTCCAACAGCAAGGCCGAGGCGCTGCGCCGTGTCAGCACCATTACCGGGAAGGAAGTACCCATCATTCTCGGCGATATCCGGAAACGGGACGGCCTGCGTAGGATATTCAAGCAGTACCCCATAGGCGGGGTCATCCATTTCGCGGGCAAAAAGGCCGTGGGGGAATCGGTGGAAATGCCCCTGGCCTACTACGACAACAATGTATGGGGCAGCGTGGCGCTGGCCGAGGTCATGGCCGAGTGCAACATCAAGACCCTGGTGTTCAGCTCTTCCGCTACCGTGTATGGCGACCCGGCCAGCCTTCCCATACGCGAGGACTTCCCGGTCGGTCCTACCAATCCGTATGGGCAGACGAAGCTGATGGCCGAACGTATCTATGGCGATCTCGCTGTGTCCGATGCCGCCTGGAAAATCGCGCTATTGCGCTATTTCAATCCGGTGGGTGCGCATTCGAGCGGCCTGATCGGGGAAGATCCCAATGGCATTCCCAACAACTTGATGCCCTACATCACCCAGGTCGCGGTCGGCCGCCGCGAAAAACTCACCGTATTCGGCAACGATTACCCAACGCATGACGGTACCGGCGTGCGCGATTACATCCATGTCATGGATCTGGCCGAAGGCCATGTCAGAGCCCTGGAATGGTTGCAGGGGCAGTCCGGAGTGCATACCTTCAATCTGGGTACCGGGCGCGGATACAGTGTCCTGGAGATGATCGGCGCCTTCGAGCGCGCGGCCCAGCGCTCCATCCCTTACCAGATATCGCCCCGACGCGCAGGGGACGTGGCCGCGATGTTTGCCGATCCGAACAAGGCCGAGCAGGCACTGGGATGGAAGGCACGTCGCGGCATCGAGGAAATGTGCGCCGATTCCTGGAACTGGCAGAGCCGCAATCCGGAAGGCTATTCCCGGGTGCTCGAGGCAGCCGCTCGTCGTTTTTAAGCCATGTGTGGAATCGTAGGCGCTCTCGCCAAAAGAAATGTTGTGCCCATGCTGCTGGAAGGCCTCAACCGGCTGGAGTATCGCGGGTATGACTCTGCCGGCCTGCTGGTATTGAATGGTCACGGCTTCAGCCGCGTCAGGACGACGGGCCGGGTTTCGGCGCTCAAGATCAAGAGCCGCTCCATCAGCGGCATCGCCGGTATGGCGCATACCCGCTGGGCCACGCACGGCGTTCCATGCGAGCGTAACGCTCACCCTCACATCAGCCGGGAGCAGGTTGCCGTCGTGCACAACGGCATCATCGAGAATCATGAAGCGCTCAGGAAGGAACTGACGGCTGCCGGCTACGTTTTCGATTCGGATACGGATACGGAAGTCATCGCCCATCTTGTGCATATGTATCTCGTCCGGAGCGGCTCCTTGCTGGAAGCGACCCGCTCCGCGCTCTCCCGCGTTCAGGGGTCTTATGCCGTCTGCATAGCCGATGCCGGGTATCCCGACCATCTTGTTTGCGCACGGCAGGGCAGCCCCTTGCTCATCGGAATCGGCGATGGGGAGCACTACGTGGCATCCGATATTTCGGCGCTGTTGCCTGTGACCAATCGCATCGTCTACCTGGACGAAGGGGATATCGTCGAACTGACGCATGGCAGTTTCCGCGTCTGGGACAAGGACGGGAATCGGGTCAATCGCAAAGCGCATACCAGTCGCCTGAAAAGTGAAAGTGTCGAGCTCGGCCAGTACCGGCACTTCATGCAAAAAGAGATTTTCGAGCAGCCGCATGCGCTGGCGGAAACTGTGAGGTCGCTGTGCGGCAAGGGGCAGTTGGAAACGGAAATCCTGGGAAAGCAGGCTGCCGCGGTTTTCGCCGACATCAACCGCGTGCTCATCCTCGCTTGCGGAACGAGTTACCATGCGGGCCTGGTTGCCAAATACTGGCTGGAAGGCATTGCCGGCATTCCCTGTGACGTGGAAGTCGCCAGCGAATATCGCTATCGGAGCAGCATCCCCAACGCACGGACGCTCGTCATCGCCATTTCGCAATCCGGCGAGACCGCGGATACCCTGGCGGCGGTCCAGCATGCGATGCGGCTTGGACTGCATCACACGCTAGCGATCTGCAACGTCGCCGAGAGCGCGCTTGTGCGTGAGGCGAGCCTGAAGTTGATCACGCATGCCGGGCCCGAGATCGGGGTGGCCTCGACCAAGGCCTTCACGACTCAATTGGCGGCCCTGTATTTCCTCACGCTATTGCTGGCGAAAGAGTTCGGGCGACTGGAGATCGAGCAGGAAAGAATACTGTTCCGGGAGTTGCGCATGCTGCCCGACCTCCTGCCGCGCGTGCTGGAGCTGGAGCCCATGATTGCTTCCATGGCCCGGCAATTCGCCGACAAGGAGCACGCGCTGTTTCTGGGGCGCGGCCTGCATTATCCCATCGCCATGGAAGGCGCGCTCAAGCTCAAGGAGGTCTCTTACATCCATGCTGAAGCCTACCCTGCGGGCGAGTTGAAGCATGGTCCCCTGGCGCTGGTCGATCGCAACATGCCCATCATCTCCGTGGCACCTAACGACGCTCTGCTGGAGAAGCTCAAATCGAACCTGCAGGAAGTGCGCGCACGGGGCGGGCATCTCTATGTTTTCGCGGACGGAGACGCACGCATGCACGAGTCGGAAAACCTTCACATCGTGCGATTGCCGGAAAACGCCGGATATTTAAGCCCCATCATGCATACCATCCCCTTGCAGTTGCTGGCCTACCATGTGGCCTTGCTGAAGGGCACGGATGTCGACAAGCCGCGCAATCTGGCCAAATCGGTCACGGTGGAGTAGCCATGAGGATAAGCCCGTTTTCTTCGTCCTGTAGCTCGGCATAAATGAGTTTGTAACAATCGGTCTCTATCGTACGCCCCATACGAAATAACAGGTGAAATCGACATGAAAGCCATGATTCTTGCTGCGGGGAAGGGTACGCGTGTTCGCCCTCTGACCTATGAGCTGCCCAAGCCGATGATTCCCATCATGGGCAAGCCGGTAATGGAGTACCTGGTCGAGCTGCTGGCCCGTCATGGCGTGCGCCAGATCATGGTCAACCTCAGCCACCAGCCGCAGCGCATCGAGCAGTACTTCGGCGACGGTCATCGTTTCGGCGTCGAAGTGGGGTACTCGTTCGAGGGCTATATCCAGAACGATGAAATCGTTCCCTTCGCCCTGGGCTCGGCCGGCGGCATGCGCAAGATTCAGGATTTCGGCGGATTCTTCGATGAAACCACCGTGGTGCTGTGCGGCGACGCGATCATCGACCTCGACATCACCGCTGCCGTGGCCGAGCACAAGCGCCGCGGCGCGATGGTCAGCCTGGTGGCCAAGCAGGTGCCGTGGAGCGAGGTCTCCAGCTACGGTGTCGTGGTCGCGGACAAGGATGGCCGCATCACGTCGTTCCAGGAAAAACCGGCTGTGGAAGAGGCCAAGTCCAACCTGATCAATACCGGCATCTACATCTTCGAACCGGAAGCGCTGAGCCTGATCCCCTCCAACTGCGTGTTCGACATCGGTTCCGACCTGTTCCCCTTGCTGGTCGAAAAAGGCCTTCCGTTCTACGCATTGCAGCAGGACTTCAACTGGATCGACATCGGCAAGGTATCCGACTACTGGCAGACCATGCAGCGCGTCATGATGCATGAGGTCGAAGGCATCCGCATGCCTGGCCGCGAAGTTCGTCCCGGCGTGTGGGTCGGGCTCAACGTCAAGATCGATTGGCGCAACACCCGCATCGACGGTCCGGTGTATATCGGGTCGGGTTCGCGCATCGAAGCCGGCTGCCAGATCATCGGGCCGACCTGGATCGCCCACGGCTGCCATCTGCACGAGAACGTAAAAATGACGCGCAGCATCCTGTTCGAGCACACCCGCGTCCGCGCCGGCGCCGAATTCGACGAACAGATCGTGGTCGGCGACTACTGCGTTTCGCGCGAGGGCAAGACCGTGCACGTCGAGGAAGTCGGCATCGAGTGGATCTGGTGCGATGCCCGCATTGCGAGCCTGCTGGAGCATCAGCAAGCGATGATGGCCGGATAACACGGGAATCTGTCAAAGGAGTCGCCCTGCGCTCGCAGGGCGCTTTACTTTATACCCCTAGCGCATGCGATATCGCCAACAACTCAGTTTCCGCAAACCCCTGACTCCCGCGATGGCGGTCAAGATGCTGCTTGATCCGACATTGATCATCGCCTCCCTGTTTTCCATCGCCAGCTACTATGGCGAGACTATCGACCGCAATTACGTGCTCCTGTCCATGGTCATTTTCGCCCTGACGTTTCCGGGTACATGGGCAAAGCGAGCCAGCATCGTTTCCGAGGCTATGCATATTCTTGCCAGCTGGCCGATGCTGGTCGGCATATTGCTGTTTTTTGGCTATGCCACCACTTTTCTGCAGCATTTCACGCGCGAAGTCGTCATGGCATGGGCCATCCTGACTCCGCTGGTCATGCTGGCGGCGCACGTCGTCATCCGGCGCCTGATGACCCGGGTGCGTGGGTCGCAGGAAAACATTCGCCATGCCGTGATCGTGGGAGCGAGCGAGGCCGGTGTTCAGTTGCGCGATCGCCTGCAGGAAGAGCCCTTGCTCAATATCGTGTTCGACGGTTTTTTCGAGGATCGCGAAGCCGGCCGCTCGGCCTTACCGGTGAACGAGGCGGGGCAGGTGATCGGCAAGCTGGACAGTCTCGCGACCTATGCGCGCGAACAGGCCGTGGACATCATTTACATGGCGTTGCCGATTTCCTCCCAGCCGCGCATCCTCAAGCTGCTGGATGATCTCAAGGACACTACGGCTTCCTTGTATTTCGTGCCGGATATATTCGTATTCGACCTGATCCAGGCGCGCATCGACGACGTTGCCGGCATGCCGGTAGTCGCCGTGTGCGAAACGCCGTTCTTCGGCATGAACGGCTTCATCAAGCGCAGCAGCGACATCCTGCTCGCCACGCTGATCCTGATCCTGATTTCTCCGCTCATGCTGGTTCTGGCGCTCGGCGTGAAGCTCAGCTCGCCGGGGCCTGTTCTCTTCAAACAAAGGCGCTACGGCCTGGACGGGCAGGATATCGTGGTCTACAAGTTCCGTTCCATGACGGTGTGCGAGGATGGGGCCAATGTGGTGCAAGCCACGCGCAACGACAAGCGCGTCACGCCCTTCGGGGCCTTTATCCGCAAGACCTCGCTGGACGAGCTGCCGCAATTCTTCAATGTCATTCAGGGGCGCATGAGCATCGTCGGCCCGCGGCCGCATGCCGTGGCCCACAACGAAACCTATCGCAAGCTGGTGAAGGGCTACATGATCCGGCACAAGGTAAAGCCGGGCATCACCGGCTGGGCGCAGGTGAACGGTTTCCGCGGAGAAACCGATACGCTCGACAAGATGAAGATGCGGATCGATTACGACCTCGATTACCTGCGGCAGTGGTCGCTCTGGCTGGACCTGAAAATCATTGCCCGCACTGTTTTTCTCGTGGCGGCCGACCGGCAGGCCTATTGAATGTCGAGATCACGCGAAATCTGCATATTGCTTGCCATGCCGCCGAGTACGGCAGGCAAGCGACAGCCCGGCAAAATGGCCGCGGATGCGCGTATCCGTTTTGCCTGGGCAGGTCTGTTCTTTTTGCTGGTATTCAGCATTTTCTATGTAGGTGCCCAGCCGGTGGCGGCTGGCTTATTCCCCGAGCCTTACGACAAGGTGGCGCATCTCGCCGTGTTTTTCGTCCTGACCGTGTCTGCGGGGCTGGCTGGATTGCACAGATTTCCCTGGCAGCTTTTATTGCTGGGATTCGCGCTGGGAGCTGCAGACGAACTGCATCAGCTGTTCTTACCCGGGCGATTTCCGGGATGGGAGGACTGGCTGGCAGACTGTATTGCCGTGTCGCTCGCCGTCGTAACCATGCCGGCATTGCTCAGAATGGGTACCCGATATTCCAGCCGTGCTTGTGACTAACGAAACAATTTCATCACACTAGCATCCGTTTCGTAGTATTTCCGAAACAATTGACCCGCATAGTGCTGAGATCCCAGACACAACAATCATAAAAACGGGACTCACTATACTAAAGAGGGGTTTTTGATGAGTCTGTCGTCGCAACATAATTTCAACAAAGCGGGCGAAAGCCCGACTGTTGTCAGATTGCTCAAGCACACATCGCCGGTGTTGGAAACAGTGACCACGCTGGAGGTGCTCGATCTGTTCCAGAAGCAGCAGGACGTGTTCGCCATCCCGGTTGTCAATGAAGATAATTTCCCGGTTGGCATCGTGGAGCGCCATTCCTTCGTAGAGCTGTTCATCAAGATTTTCACGCGTGAGATCTACGGTAAAAAACCGATCTCGGAATTCATGAACAAATCACCCATCGTGGTCGACAAGGAAGCTGCGATCGACGATGTGGCGCGCATCATCATCGATGCAGGCATGCAGCACATGGTCAGCGGATTTATCGCCACTGACAACGGCAAATACCTCGGCATCGCCAATGGGCATGACCTGCTGGATGAAATTACCCAGCGCAAACAGGCCAATCTGTTCTATCTGGCGCACTTCGACCAACTGACCAAACTGCCTAACCGCGTGCTGTTCCTGGACCGCCTGCAAATGGCGATACTCGAATCCACGCGCCAGAAAACCAAGGTCGGGCTGTTGTTCATCGATCTGGATAACTTCAAGCATTTCAATGATTCGATGGGACATGGCTTCGGCGACAAGCTGCTTTTGTCCGTCGCAGGCCGGCTGAGCGCTTGCACGCGCGATATCGACACGGTCGCGCGATTGGCTGGCGACGAGTTCACCATATTGCTCGAAAACATCAGCAGCCAGGAGGATCTGGATATCCTGTGCAACCGCATCATCGAGGCGATGGGGTTTCCGCTGCAGATCATGGGGCGGGAGGTGTTCATCACGGCCAGCATTGGTACGGCAATCTGCCCCGACGACGATACCGATGCCAATAATCTTCTGGTAAAGGCTGACGCGGCCATGTATCAAGCCAAGCGTAGCGGCCGCAATACTTATCGTCATTACATGCCGGGCATGCATCTTTATTCCATCGACCGCATGACGCTGGAGACGGATCTTCGCATGGCCATCGACCGCGAGGAATTCGAGCTCCACTACCAGCCTCAAGTTTCGCTGATTGCAGGGGTCGTATCGGGTAACGAAGCGCTTTTACGGTGGAAGCATCCGGAAAGAGGGTTATTGTCGCCCATTCATTTCATTGAAATCGCAGAAGAGACCGGGCTGATTGTCCAGATCGGCGAATGGGTGCTCAGGGAGGCCTGCCGTCAGCATGTGGCATGGATAGCCAACGGCCTGCCGGCGATCAGCATTTCGGTCAATATCTCGGCGATGCAGTTCTATCAGCAGGAATTCAGTGCCATGGTCAGGACCATTATCGAGGAAAGCGGCATGAATCCTGTCTACCTGGAGCTGGAACTCACGGAAAGCCTGTTCATGCACGATGTGGATACCGTGCTCAAAACCCTGCATGAATTGCACGAACTCGGCGTGCGGCTAGCTATCGACGACTTTGGAACGGGCTATTCCAACCTCAGCTACCTGAGGCGTTTCCCGATCGATCGCCTGAAGGTGGACCAGTCCTTTATTCGGGACATCGAAAAAGAGCCGGTCAACGCAGAAATCGTCAAGGCCATTGCAACCTTGGGTAAAAGCATGTCTCTGGAGCTGGTTGCAGAGGGCGTGGAAACGGACAGCGAGCTGGAACTGGCGGAATTGAGCGGGTGCGATTTTGTCCAGGGGTACCGTTTTTCCAAACCATTGCCGGCAATTCAGTTCGAGACATGGGTCAAGGAAAATTACCGGGCTGCCGAAGTTAGCTAAGCGCACAAGATACAGAATTGGTCTTTTCCGACTCCTACCACAAGCCATCGATGGCCAGCAAAACTCTCGGATGAGCGCTGCCATCGAGCTGGGGCGAGCGATGAATGACTCCGCCGCGCTCATTATGTTGCCAGGCCGAGCCTTTGAGCAGGGCGATGGAAAAAGGCGCCAGGCGATGAATGCCTGCGGGGTCCAGGATGAGGCCTGATTCCTCATCCGTTATATGAGCGGAGCGGGGGCCTAGTTTGCTCCGATCAGCACAACTATCTTCCAGCCATTCGGTTCCTGGCCCGAGATAGGTGCACAGCAGGCGTATCCCCGTATGATCGACATGAAACCGCGGGCACATCGCATGCCTCATGACTTCAAGGCGCACCCCTGCCGCCGGGCAGCCCAGCAGATCGCAATACAGTTCGACCAGAAAATCGATTTCCGCGGCAAATGCCTCCCGGTTGGCGTGTTCCGGAAGCAAGCGCGATGGTAGAGGCTCGCCTGCCTGCAGCGAATGGCGGAATCCCGCTCCGAGTTGTGGCGCTACCGCTTTAAGATAGGACTCGACAACCGGAATACGGGCGCGATTCACGACGGTAATCTGGCAGTCCAGATCGAAGATCCTGATCAGGTCGAGTATGGAGTCGCGACGCTTCCATGAGGTGGGAGAAGTTTTCCGGGCACGCATCTGAATCATGCTTCCTCCAGCATTTCCTGCTCCAGCCTCTTGCCCCAATGCGGAAACGGATCGGGCAGGGCGCGCCAGTGGTCTCGCCCCCATTGCAATTCCTCGTCGTTTAGCAGGCAAGCATCCAGCTTTGCGCGTAGAGCGGTCTCATCCAGATCGATGCCGATGAAAACCAGCTCCTGCCGCCGGTCGCCGAATTCAGAGTCGAGGTTCTTGCGGATCTGGGCGAGATAGTCCGGATCGTCCGGCCATTGCGCCGGATCGACCGCCGACCACCATAACCCGGCGGCGCCATGTCGGCAGGCTCCTCCGGCTTGCGACCATGAGCCGGCAAAATCGAAGCGCGACGCCAGCCAGAAATAGCCTTTGGAGCGCAGCACTCCTTGCCATTCGGTATGGATCAATTCCCAGAAGCGCTGAGGATGGAAAGGGCGCCGGGCGTGATAGACGAAGCTGGTGATGCCGTATTGCTCGCTTTCTGGAACATGTTCGCCGCGCAGCTCGGCCAGCCAGCCGGGCGCTTGCGATGCCTGTTCGAAGTCGAACAGGTGGGTATCCATGATGGTGTGGAGAGGAACGCGGCCAAATTCCGAAATGACCTGTTGGGCGCGTGGGTTGAGCGTACGAAGAATGTGCTGCAGGCGGATCATGTCATTCGGGCTGACCAGGTCGGCCTTGTTGATGACGATCACGTCACAGAACTCCACTTGCTCCACCAACAGATCAACCACCGTACGGTCGTCCTCCTCGCCCAGGCTCTCGCCACGCTCGGCAATGAAGTCCGACGACTGGTAATCGCGCAGGAAATTGTAGGCATCCACTACCGTCACCATGGTATCCAGCCGTGCAACATCCGACAGGCTACGCCCTTCCTCATCGGCAAAAGTGAAGGTCTCGGCTACCGGCAGCGGCTCGGAAATGCCGGTCGATTCGATCAGCAGATAGTCGAAGCGGCCTTCACGCGACAATCGATTGATTTCCAGCAGCAGATCTTCCCGCAGGGTGCAGCAGATGCAGCCGTTGGACATCTCCACCAGTTTTTCTTCCTGCCGCGACAACTCGGCACCGCCTTCGCGCACTAGTTGCGCGTCGATATTGATTTCGGACATGTCGTTGACGATCACGGCCACTCGCTTGCCTTCTCGATTGTTAAGGACGTGGTTGAGCAAGGTGGTCTTGCCCGCGCCGAGAAAACCGGAAAGTACCGTAACGGGAAGTTTTTGCATGAGTTCTCCTGATTTCAATTGCCGAACTGGCGTTCGCGACGTTCATGGCGCTCCTGCGCCTCGATGGATAAGGTGGCGGTAGGACGTGCGAGCAAACGGTGCAGGCCTATGGCCTCGCCCGACTCCGCGCAATAGCCGTAGGTGCCGTCTTCGATACGTTGCAATGCCGCCTCGATCTTGTGCAGCAGCTTGCGCTCGCGATCCCGGGTGCGCAGTTCCAGCGTGTGTTCTTCCTCCTGCGTGGCGCGGTCGGCGGGATCAGCTATATCCTCGGATTGGCGCAAGTGCTCGCTGGTATTTGCAAAGTTGAGCAGGATTTCGGCGTGCATGTGCTGGAGGCGTCTACGAAAGAATTCGCGCTGTGCCGCGTTCATGTAATCCGTCTGCGGCATGGCGAGCAACTGTTGCTCTTCGGGTGTCATGCGGGTTCCTTGAGGTGGTAGCGGGTTTCCATGCGCGGCAGGGCCGGGCTACCCAGAAACTCGGGCCGGATCTTGAGATGATCGAGCCGGAACGTGAAATAGCCGTCGAAATAGGATTGCAGTTCGCGCTCGATTTCCCGCCTGCCGTTGGATGCGAGGCTAAGAACATGGCCCGGTGGCTCGGCCAGGATTTCGCCATTGCGAACGACCGGCTCGCCGTTCTTGAACAGCCATGCTGCGCGGGAAAACATCGCGGCGTAGTCTTTCTGTGGTGCGTACACTGCGATATCGGCCTTGGCGCCGACGCCGAGATGTCCGCGATCAGGCATCCCCATGAGCCGTGCAGGCGCGGCGCGGGTGGTGATGGCCATGTCATACAGCGAATACTCGCGGCGGAGTTCCTTGAGCAGGCATAATTCCGCCGCTTCCGGATTGAGTGAAGCCAGAACCTCGTTGCGATAACCTGCATCCATGAGCAGCCGGATCAGCTCCGGATAGCGCGTGAAAGGCGCGCCGTTGGGGCTGTCGGTGGTGAAGAAAACCTGCCATGGATCATCCACCAGCAGGAACAGTTCCAGCCCGATCGCCCATTGCAGCGTGTTGACGAAATTCGCTTCCTTGTAGCGATAAGGCAGAATGCCGCCGCCGCCATCGCACTCCACATCGGCGGCCACCCATTTGGCCGGGCTGGCGACGCCGTGCGCGTTGTACTGGCGCATCACGTCGCCCGAAATGGTCACCGTCTGGCCGAACAGCACTTGGCCTACATCCGCCGTGATGTGAGGGTTGGCATTGATGGCTTCGGCAATGCGTGCCGCTCCCGAGCAGAAGCCGTGCCTGCCTTCATCCGCATAGCTGTGGAACTGGATGTGCGTGAGATGCATGGGCAAGCCGCGCGCTGCTTCTATCGTCGCCAGCGTCGTCGCCACATTGCCCGGAGTACCAAGGTTGTTGCAATGCACATGCAACGGATGCGGCACGCCCAACGTACATACCGCAGTTTGCAGCGCATTGAGAATGGCGCGCGAACTGACGCCGTAATAAGGAACCTCTTCGTCCAGTTGCAGAGTGCGTGCATTGAATTTGAATGCATTGGCGCCGCCCGCATTGATGACCTTGAGCCCAAGGCAGCGCGTCGCTTCCAGTGTCCAGGCGACGTAATCGTTCACGGCAGACTGCCCGCGTTGGCTGCGCAGCAGCCGGAGCAGGAAGTCATCGCTGCCTAGCACTGCCAGCCCGGCGGTGTCGATGATGGGGATATCCGCCATTTCCAGATGCGCCTGCATGGCGTTCGTGGGCAGCACGGCCGGTTCCACGACGGTGGTATAACCCATCTGTGCATAGCGCCGGCCAGTGTCGCGTGTCGACCAGCGGCCCGGGCGGCGGACGCCAGTGTTGACCATGAGTTGACGTCTCAGATCGGGCGTGATGAGACGCGCGGTATTCACATTGCCACCGGCGATATGGCTATGGATATCGATGGCGCCGGCCATGACGACCTGGCCGCTCACATCGATATCGTTATCCGGCGCCATGCCCGGCTCGGGCGCGGCCACGATGATGCCGTCGCGGAAATAGACATCGCGCACCTCGCCGTCGATGCCATGCTCCGGGTCATAGACCCGTCCGTCACGTAGTCGGGTCAGGCCAGGCATTTACGGAAACCTTCCTCGAAAATGTCGTACGGCAGCCGACGCCCGATGAATACCAGCACCGAATCGCGCGGCTCATCGGGCTTCCAGGGCGCTCCGTCGGTAGCGCCCATCAGCATGTGCACGCCCTGGAATACGACCCGCTTCGGATTGCCCGAGATATTTAGCACGCCCTTGTAGCGCAGCAGGTCGCGGCCGAAATTGCTGCCCAGTACCGATAGCCAGATTTCCAGCTTTTCCGGATCCAGCGGGTAGCGCTCGCGCAGCACGAACGATGCGATGTCGCTGTGATGGTGGTGATGGCCCTCTTCGAGAAAATCGGGCTCCATGTCCAGGATCGCATCGAGATCGAAACCGTGCAGATCCAGCACATGGTCGATGGGTACGTTGCCGAAGTGCGCTTCCTCGATCGGCGTCCGCGGATTGATTTCACGGATCAGCGACTTCACGGCTTCAACCTGCGCCGGACCGGCGATATCGCCCTTGGTAATGAAAATCCGGTCGGCAAACGCAATCTGCTCGCGCGCCTCGTGCTGCGCCTCCAACTGGGTCGCCGCATGCACGGCATCCACCAGCGTCACGACGCTGTCCAGCCGATAGGCAAGCTGGATCGTCGGTTCGGCGATAAAGGTCTGTACTACCGGCCCGGGATCGGCAAGTCCGGTAGTTTCGATAATGACGCGCTCGAAATCGCCCTGCCGTGTCAGCAGCGTCTTGAGAATGCGCACCAGATCGTCGCGCACCGTGCAGCAGATGCAGCCGTTGTTCATTTCGACGATCTGTTCTTCGCTTTGCACCAGCAGATCGCTGTCGATGCCGGCCTCGCCGAATTCGTTTTCGATCACGGCAATGCGGCGGCCGTGATGCTCTTTCAGGATACGATTAAGCAGCGTGGTTTTGCCCGAGCCAAGAAACCCGGTAAGTATGGTCACGGGGATGCG
This sequence comes from uncultured Methylobacillus sp., assembly GCA_946478865.1. The sequence continues at coordinate 2,830 of CAMLDO010000002.1, read as the reverse complement.
GCGGTCTTTACACATGATGCTCTCCGTAAACCAGTTGCGGGTCGTAGACCTTCTCGGTTTCGAGATAGGTCAGCGAGAAATCGGTTTCCCCGCCGAAGACATTGAGCTCCCGGAAAAAGCACGAGCGGTAGCCAACGTGGCATGACGCGCCGCCGGTCAGGGCGACTTTCAGCAACAGGCAATCCTGATCGTCGTCGATCAGGATATGCCTGACCTCCTGCGCCTGACCCGAGCGCTCGCCTTTGCGCCATAGCTGCTGCCGCGCACGCGACCAGTAGTGCGCCATGCCGGTACGGATGGTGCGCTCGAGCGCTTCGCGGTTCATCCAGCCCAGCATCAGGACTTCGCGGCTGGCGTCATCCTGCGTCACAACCGGGATCAGCCCGGACGCATCGAACAACGCCTGCAGCTTGGTGCCTTCCTCGATGCTGTATAAATCCTTACGAGAGGGAAATTCCATGAAAGCTCCTTTCAGTGCAACGCCTGTGCAAGTAGTGCGACCCCGACGCCAGCCGACATCAGGATCAATTGGGTCGCACCGTCCCGCAGGCTGCGGCGGCGATGCAGTTCGGGGACCAGATCGGCCACTGCGATATAGAGAAAGCTGGATGCTGCCAGCACCAGAATGGTGGGTATGGCCTGCTGGGCGTGATCCAGCGCTAACCAGCCGACAAGGCCGCCAAGTATCATCGCCGCCCCAGAAAGCGCATTGAGCGCCAACGCCCGGGTTTTAGAGACGCCTGAGCCGAGCAGCACCATGAAATCGGAGATTTCCTGAGGAATTTCATGAGCTGTTACAGCTACAGCCGCAGCCCAGCCGAGAGAGGCGTCGGTCAGGAAGGCCGCTGCGATAAGGACGCCATCGACGAAGTTATGCATGGCATCGCCGATGACGATCATCGCGACTTGCGGCTGATCGGTCGTATGCCCTTGTGCTGTGGCGTGATCATGTCGCCACAGTGCGAGCTTTTCCAGAATGAAGAACCCGCTCAAGCCCGCAAGCAATATCCAGCCCGCCCGTGTGATATCGAGCCCTTGGTGAACGGCCTCCGGGAGGATGTCCGTCATCGCGAAAGCCAGCAGCACGCCCACAGCGAAAGCCACCATCTTGTCGGCGAAGCGTGCGAGGAAGGAGAGGGCAACGGTGGCAGCCAGCAGCACCGAAAGGACTCCGCCTGCCATTGTGGCCATCAGGATGAACAACAAGGTCATGGTTATGGCCTTGCGAAGCGGCAGGTATATGTTGAACTGACGGCCGTATAGGGCTTTGTCAGGCTGGCAGGGTTTGTTATATCGGGAAGGGGTAAATACATTTAGTGAGCGCATTAGTGCAACAATGTTGCATTCTATATGCGCCCACTCGGTTAATGCAACATTGTTGCATTAACTTTGCCTTACTCTGATATCACGCGACTGCAGTCGTTGCAGGTGCCCTTGAGATTGAGTTCGATGGATTCGATGGTGAAATCGGGAGGAACCTGCTTGGGCAATACCGGCTGCACATCGGGTAGACAGAAGATTTTCCCGCAATGATTACATTGGAAATGTGCATGACGATGCATGGTTTCGTTGCCTGTGAGGCGAAATCTCCATGCGCGTCCGGCGCCGGCCACTTTATGCAGCAGTCCGTGATCGACCAGCCAGTCAAGCACCCGATATACGGTTACCCGGTCGAATTCGCCCAGCGGTTTGAGCTTGTCGAAGATTTCCGCGTGGGAAAGCGCCGCATCGGTTTCGATAAGCACGTTCAGGACAGCGGAACGCACGGGCGTAGCTCGTTGCCCAGCCTGCTGGATAAGGTGTTCTGCCGTAGTCATGGTCCACGGAACATACTTCCTGCAGACAGTGGAGTCAATGGCGCATCCCTTATGAAATGGATGCTGAGCGATCATGGAGGGAATATCGCTACTCCGCGATTGCCCGGAACAGACTCTCCCGCGTCATCGGCTTGTAAGCAATCGCGGAAAATCCGGCAGCGAGGATAGTGGCTTTTTCGTCGGGAAGAATATGCGCGGTATAGGCTACCAGCCGCATCGATTGCCAGCGCGAATTCCGCTGTATGGTCTTGCACAACTCAAGACCGCTCATGCCGGGCATGCTGATATCGAGCAGCGCGCAGCGATAATGCTGCCGGGAAAGTAACTCCAGCGCTTCCTGACCACTTGCGGCCAGATCGGTATGCCAGCCTTCCTGATGGAGGAACAAGGCAGCGACCAGGCGATTGATTTCCTCGTCATCGACGATCAGTATGCTGCGCTCGTCACACATGCGTAATTGCTCTGATGGGTAATGTGACATAAAAAATCGTTCCGACTCCTTTTTCGGATTCAAAAGAGATTTGCCCCGACATCAACTGGACCAGATCCTTGACCAGGGCGAGGCCCAGCCCCGTACCTCCATAGGAACGGGTCGGGAAGGAGTCTCCCTGGCGGAAACGCTCGAATACATGCGGTTTGTGCTCTTCGGAAATTCCGATTCCCGTATCGCGCACGACAAGTTGCAGCGCGGCATGGGAGAGAATCGCATTGACTTCGATCTGTCCTTTTTCAGTGAACTTCAAGGCATTTTCAAGCAGGTTGTTGAGAATCTGTACCAGCTTGATTGCGTCGATCGAGTACATGACCGTTCCCTGCGGCTGCTCATGGATATCCAGGCGCAATTGCAGGTTCTTTTTCTCGGCTGGAGCCCGGAACACCTCGACAGCGTCGCGCAACAGGGTAGGCAAGTGAGCTGGCGTATTCTCGATCGGCATCCTGTCTGCTTGTACTCAAGATATACGGCCAGCTCTTGGGCGCGCAAGGCATGAAAAATGCCCAGCCCTGCGCGCAGC
>CAMLDO010000001.1 GCA_946478865.1 uncultured Methylobacillus sp. | reverse complement strand
AGCACTGCCTTCACACGGCAGGGGTCACTGGTTCGATCCCAGTACCGCCCACCAATAAAAAGCAAATAAAAACTTGTACTTACCAAGTTTATTCTTTGCAGCATTTAGCACCGATTAGCATGTTTTAGCACAGCCAGTGTGCTGATATTGTGCTGCCAATACGTGTTGCTTTCATTGATTTGGTCGTGCTATGTTTGTCACGTGCCTAACTCATCCAACAATTTGGACCTGCAAGAACAAGCCCATCAGCTGCATGATATTAATAAATATCAGGCCATTTGGATTATTACAGTTGCGGCAGAGCTCTTTGCTTTTGCCTATGCCGTAGCCACGGGAAATTTCAACCCACTCGTTTTTTACACACTGCTCGTTCCAATGGGGTTTTGCTGTGCTTTCCAAGCCTGCAACAATGATGCAGCACAATGGATCAGCAAAGCTCGCAGAAAAATCGCTGAAGAGACCTACCTGGATAAAAGTATTCAGGAAGCAACTGCCGCAACCCAACCTCCTACACCAATAAGTCAACCTACTCTATTCTTTGTCAGCCTCTTTGGACGAGTGACGCCGGCCCCTGTGCCGTCGATCGATCAAGTCTCGGCCAATACCCCACTCCACTTCGCGTCTTAATTTCCGCTCTGGTTTGATTTTCCGTGCACGGCTATGCCGTGCTGATCGAATTCGCTTGTGCATTGCACAAGTAGGGAAAAACCAGAGGGAAAAATGGCACAACAAACATCCGCCATTGATAACTTGAAAACCATTGGCGTCACTGAATTGGCGTCAATCCTTGGCTGCAGCCAAGCCCATATATACCGTCTAAGCAGCGAACGACGCGACCTTCCACCAATGGTAAAGATTGGGCAGCTGGTCAGATTCCGTATTTCCGATGTCGAAAAATGGCTCGAATCTCGGGTCATTACTCTCGATACAGCAACATCTCACAAGCCCGAAGCAAAGCGAGGGCGTGGCCGGCCACGGAAAGCTCGTATCCATGAGCACGATTAGTGATTCGACTCTCCGGTCAAGACCTATGGATTTGTCACCCGTGACAACCATTTCAGGCCCATTGGGCAATCTCATACCTAGGCTTCTTGAGAACAGGAATCGCATGGGAGGCAATTCAGCTCCTAGCCTGAAGACAGTCCAAGCCTTGCAATTGCCACTATGGCCTGACCAGACCCGAGGCGTTCCTAATGGTGTCTTGCGATCAGCTCTTTTTGGAGCAATTCAAAAGGGAACTCGCCGCTATATGGATAGGGTTCGCATCGAAGCATTGGATGGAATCGAGATTTACTACACTGGACAACGACTCGACCAAGGCGATCTAGACCTTTGGGAGAACGTATTACATATCTATCGCCAGAAAAAAACCGACGCCCCCTGTCGTTTTCGGGCTGGCGCCATGTTAAGACTTCTTGGCAAAACCGACACCGGGAAAAACAGACGACTACTTCACACTCGCTTATTGCGTCTAAAAGCTAATGGTGTAGAAGTGAAACAAGGCCGCTTCACTTACATAGGCAGCTTAATTGACGAGGCATATAAGGACGATGTTACACAAGAGTATGTGGTAGTGCTGAATGCCAAGCTCCAGCCCCTATTCTCTGTCGATCAGTTCACTCAAGTTCAATGGGATGTACGGCACGCTTTAGATGGCAAACCATTGGCTCAATGGCTTCACGGATTTTATGCAACTCATGCTCGGCCATTCCCGTTTCATGTTTCAACACTGCACAGACTTTGCGGTAGCGAGACTGTACGCATAGATCACTACAGACAAGATCTACGTAAGGCTCTTGAAGCCGTAGCCAAAGCCAGCGCTCTTCATGGTCAACACTTTAATTACGAAATCCATAGAGATCTTCTGTACGTGGAAAAACGCCCAAGCAGGTCACAACACCGTCATTTGGCTCGGAGGGCAAACGACAGATGAGGCCCGTTCCAGCACCGGGATTTGCCGTTCCAGCACCGGGGAATCACCGTTCTAACACCGGGAAAGTTCCGTTCCAGCACCGGGCAAGCATTGCCCGAGAATGGGTCTCCAAAGCGCATAGATACAAGGTCCGAGCTTCGCCCAGGAAACGCGCTAATCATTATTTAATCTTTATCTAATCATGAAGAACAGCCCAATACTCAGCGTTCATCTTGGCGACCTCCTGAAGAAAAGGTGGACAGACCACTGCCGTCAGCAAAGTGTAAAACCATCTACTGCCCTCCGCCAGGTTGTGGTCCATCTACTCAACCGAAACAGTCTGCAACCCACCTCTGCAAACGAAGTAGCAGATCAACCGGATCAAACTCGCACAAGGATTGAAATCAAACTCACAGTCAGTGAGCTTCTGAAGATCGAAACGATAGCCAAGGAAGCTGGTTACTCCCGAAATATGTGGGTGGCGTACCTGGTGCGCAGCCATCTGACGAAGGCGCCTCAATTCGGCATGCGAGAACTGGAGGTTCTTGCAGAGTCTAGCAGCCAGCTACTCCATATCGGCCGCAACCTAAACCAAATAGCTCGCGCATTGAATACAAGTCTCGATGCATCTGACACGCTCAAATCTGAGGATGTGAAGCAGCTTAGAGACAGCATCGAGTCTCATACAAAAATGGTCGCTGGTCTGATCAGTGCCAACGTCCAACGTTGGAGACTTGAATGACTTCGGCTACCAGAGCAGTAGTTGTTGATGGGGTGCTGAAAGAAATTGGAGACCGCCTCTTCTACGATAAGGCACATATGGTGCGCGCACGTAGAACTATTACGGGTTCGATCAGCGCACCAAAACTCGCTAGCAAGTTCACTCTTCTCCCCGCTACCAGAGCGAGGCACACACTAAGCCGCACCGTTAGACGGGTGCCTGAGGTCATGGTGAAGATCTCTGGCACTGGAAAAGGCGCAAAAAGTCTCCGGGCTCATCTCGAATACATCAGTCGCAACGGCCAGATTACTTTGGAGGACCAGTATGAAGACAGGATCGAGGGGGCGCCTGCAGTTCGTGATGTTGTGACCGAATGGGCTTGGGGCGGCATTCCAATTCCTGCTGAGTGCTCCATACGTACCTCTTTCAATATAGTCCTCTCGATGCCTCCAGGCACGGATCGGAGTTCGGTAACAAATGCAGCTCGCGAGTTTGCCAAGGCTGAGTTTTCCGACAATCACAGCTACGTCTTTGCAACCCATGAGGATGAAAAGCACCCACACGTTCACTTGTGCGTCAAGGCGATGGGGCGCGATGGAACACGGCTCAATCCTCGGAAAGCAGACTTGCAGCGCTGGCGGGAGTTATTCGCGGAGAAACTGCGCGATAACGGTATCGAGGCTAATGCTACACGCCGGCCAGTTCGCGGAAAGACGCTCAAGGCGCAGCGTCAGCAATCTATTCACCTCAAAAAACGCGGTATCACGCCTAAAAACCAGCAAGGGCAAGGTCAAGCAGTCGTTGCGGCGATCAAGCACGGCCAGCATCTGGAAAATCCTTTAGCTGAAAGCATCAAAAAGAGCCGGCAGCACGTTGAAACTAGCTACGAACTCGCAAGCATGATCCTGGAAAAATCGAGCGACCCCTCCGATCTCGCCCTTGCGCGTGAGATACGGCAATTCGCTTCGTCGATGGCACCGGCAGAGACAGCAAGAGAAAAAATTCAACGCGAGTTTTCCGAGAAGCATCGCCTTCAACAAAAGCACACAGATGTGCCGGGTCTCCACCGCAAGAGCGAGGAGCAGGATCGATGAACATCGATAGCCCTATGGTGGTGACCGGACATTCCGGTCACCAAGTCAACGCCGGCCTTAAGGGGCCTGCGCCGTGGTGTCGAAAGCCGCATGCGCGGCCCTCCTTTTCATCTGTATCTGCTCTTCAGAGCCACCCAAGGCATCCAGCCGGCACGGCGGGTAAAAAGCGCAAGGCATCGCGCCAGCCGGGAATGAACGAGGAATCCGTCACCGGGCAAATGCAGCCCGGCGCCACCTCATTAAATCCCGTCTGTCACGCCACCTCGCAAACCCGCCCAAAAACGTGCCGTCCGACTGCTCACAGGTGAGGCGGCTCCGAAGAGCAGATATTCAACAGACGGAAAGGAGAAATCATGACCACACCCACCATCGACACCACCAACAGCGCAGGGTGTTCCCCCTGCACCCCCGAGACTCACCAAAGAGCAGCGAGGGCAACCGGAAGCATTGAAGACCAACAGGAGGAGATGATTTTGGACGTAATTCAGATCGAAAAGATAACGCGGGCGCGCGCTCAAGAGATGCGGTTCGATGGGTTATACAAAAGCCCTACCGAAACATTTCTGGTTGTTACCGATGAAGAGGATCGCCAGCGGGTTGTGGTGAATGAAGAACGGAGGCCGTTGGGGTTTGCACTACAGGACCTGGCTCATTTCCTGAAGGACGGTCTCGGTGTTGAGGAGTTTGAGCTGCATCTTAAATGGGGAACGGTGTAAGGAGGCATGACAAACATGAAAAGAATAATCGTCGCGTGTGCTGCATTGCTGAGCACGCAAAGCTTCGCTGCGGGCATTCCTGTTTTTGATGCCGCCAATGTGATGCAGGCCATCGCGTCGGTGCAGCAGCTCAAGGCCCAGCTCGAACAGCAGAAGCAAATTTACCAGGCCATGAATGGAACTCGTGGGATTGGAAATTTGCTGAACGACCCGGCGTTAAGGAGTTACCTGCCAGCAGATTGGCAAAAAATCTATGACCAGCTTTCCACGGGCGGCCTTTCGGGCCTTAGTGGCTCTGCTGCCGAAATCAGAAAAGCCACGAAGGTGTTTGATTGCGAGAAGCTGCAGGACGCCAACAGCCGCTACCAATGTGAGGTGCAGGCTGGAAAAGTCGCCCAGGATAAGGCATTTGGTTTGGCAGCTTATGAACAGTCGGTTAAACGTGTCGATCAGATCGAGGCGTTGATGCGGCGAATCAATGACACGAGCGATGCAAAAGCTATCGCAGAGCTGAATGCTCGTCTGCAAGCAGAAAACGCACTGATCCAGAACGAGCAGATCAAGCTTCAAATGTTTCAGTACCTATCACAGGCCGAAGACAAAGCCATCGAGCAGCAAAAGCGTGAAAGAACGCTGGAACTCATAAAGCAGCCAGCCAACATCCACATTCAATACAAAAAATACGAATAGGTGACTTATGAAAAAGACGTTTGCAATCGCGGCCATGAGTATCTCTCTGGCAGCTTGCGTGGGCGGAAATGAGGGGTTGAACGAGGCCAGTTACGCAAAGGTAACTTCAGCCATTAACCCTCCTGCGGGACACACCCGACAGGACATGAGCGAAACACTGAATTCGGCTGAAAAGCGTGTATTTGCTTGTCTGAGCAACCGGCAGCCGGAGAAGTGTTCTGTATTGGCCAAGGATGAAAAAGCCTTGGTCTGGAAAATCATGAATCAGGCGAAACCCTCGATCAAGTTGGAATACGGAAAGAGAGGCTGAGAATGGCTATCGAGGTTTTTCAGGCTATGGGCAGCCACTTGCAAAGTGCAACCGAGTTCTACGCGAACAAACATTCAGCTGCGATCGCAGAACTGTTCAGGCCAGCGGTATATGCAGGAGTTGTGTTTTGGTGGACGCTCATGGGGTATCAAGTACTCGCCGGAAAGCTTCAGGAGCCGTTATCTCAGGCTCTATGGAGAGCCGGAAGCATAACTTTTCTCGCAGCGCTTGCTTATGAACCGAGCATATATCAGGTTCAAATACTTGGGATGTACGACGAGCTACAGAGTGAGCTTGTGAGTACCATTGCGGGCACTCAAACAACTCCCTACATGATCGCGGATGACATGCTTGAAAAGGCGATCAATCTGGGGAGCGATACCTCCACCACTATTTCGTCACTCGATCCTGGTACTTGGCTTAGCGCTGGGGTCTCAGCCTGGATCGTGTGGCTAGGCGCTGGTTTTATTACAGTGGAGTCTGCCGGCAGCATCATGGTTGCCAAGGCAGCTTTAGCTATCGTGCTGGCTTTAGGGCAGTTTGCAATCCTTTGCTCCATTTTCCCAGCGACCCGAAAAATCTTTGACACATTCATGGAGATTACGACGGGTTACGTTGGCAAGATAGCTCTGATTGCGGCGGTTATGGGTTTTTCTATGGAGCTGATTGCAGGTGCTCTAAGCCAATATGACTCCTCCCAAGTTCTCTACTTCCCACTGATCTTGCTCATTAACGTAGTTGTCGGCTTCAAGCTGGTTCGCGAGATAGATGGTGTTGCCGCCAAAATTTTTGGCGGCCTTACCTCTGTTGCCGGGAATCCTATCACTTCGGCTGCAAACCTTGCTACGGCCCCCGTAAGGGGGACGGCTCGTGCATTAATGCAGCAAGTTTCGCGTACCAGTGCTAAAACGGGCCAGAAGGAGATGCTTCCTCGTGGTGAGCATATTGCACGCGGTAATACGCCTCTTAATCCAGCCTACTGGATGAGAAACTTGCAAAATCAGCGAGAGAACAAAAACTGGGGATTACATAGTTCTGGAGGGGCCGTAAATGGAAACCCTTCGGCCGGCCCCCAGCCGGGGATGACTGCTGGAGAAAAGGTCAGAGCTGCGGCAGCAAGATACCAAGAAAGAAATCGAAATCGTTAAAGAAATTGGAGAAAAAATGATTGAATTGAAGTCCACTGGCGAACTGTTTTTACTAGCTGCGATGTATTTGGGTTTTGTAGCTCTGAGCTTTTATATGCTTTTGCTAATCGCTCCCTTTTATTGGATTCATAAGCACGGGGGCATGACAGCGTTGATGAAGTTTTTTAGGCTGTCGGAATCAAGATTGGGTTGCGATATGGGTAAATATGCAGCTCTGTTTGGGGCGGCATATATAGTTGACGTGATTCTGGTCCTGGCTGTTCCGGCACACTCGGTATTAGTTTATCCAGCTAGCGTCGTCATGGTTTTCAGTGGCTTATTTGCTGTGTACGCAATTCGACTTCGAAATGATTCATGGGCGCAATTCAAATCCACCGCAGTGGAGGCAACATTTGAAGCCTACCCATGACACTCCAACGAAGGCCGGGTTGAGTTTCCTAGATGGATTCTCGGCGCATCTCAAACCTGAGAATGATTATTGGCTAGCGATTATTACCGACATACCTAGCCTTTCAGTGTGCGAGTCAACGCCAGAGGGGGCATTGTGCACCTTGATTAAGATCTGGTGGGAATTGAAGTCCTTCTATAGAGCCGATGGCATGTACCCGCCAACGGCTGAGAATCCTCGGGTAATTCGTATATGTTGATGTTCCACTGCCAGTTACCAAGATAATTATCGTGCATCTCAAAATACGAGGTATATACCAATGGCTAATGAAACATTCGATTCCGTGTGGGATGCAATCGCCGATTCTCCAGAAGAAGCAGCCGCATTTAAGGCAGAAGGAAATTTGATAAAACAAATAGTAAAACTAGCTGAGCAGCATGGAGAGGACTTGGAGCAACTTGGTATGAAGTGCGGTATACCAAAGAAAAGAATTAAATATATAACGCACGGGCGGATAACCAAGGTCGATTTTTTTGACCTTTGCAAGCTAGCTGCCGCTTTGGGCTATCGAATTCAACTTGTTTTGAAGGAATAACCAAACCTCGTATTTTGAGATGCACGCAGTTGATAATATCAACTGCTACAGTTAAGCGGTCCTAACCTCCTCGTTGAAATCCAACATCAAATCCATAATCCGTCGAGACTCATTAGCATCCAATACGGACTCGTTGCACGCAGGGCAGAACTCACCCGTCACACCCGCCAAAATTGTCGTTTCACCCTTATATGTGTAGGGCAAGTCGCGGGTATCATGAACCAATTCAGCTCCTCCACAAACAGGGCATTTCATTTTCATAGTTCCTTGAGACGCTGGCAGTTGATAATATCAACTCGCCTAAAAAACCAATAAGATAGCGGCTCTCGGGTCCAACGTCATCTAGCCACTGGAAGCTCTTTCCAGTCCGTGCAGTAGTTCGGGCTTTTATAGCCTCGTCGCATTGCCCAGCTTTTCTGCATGCCTTCGGACAGGAGCCGCAGCGTTCCTCGCCCATACTTCTCGTTGATCTGATCGAGTGCGGTCATCAGTTTCTGGGAGCTCCCGGCCTGCCCCGTGTATCCGAACAGGTCATCCTGCCGTCCCCGGTTTGGCACCAACTCCATGAGCATGACCCCGGCCTTTTGATAGTAGATTCCCGGCTTGTACATCTGTCGCAGCAGGTATTGCGCTGCCTTATTGACTAGCAAGGTGTCATCAGTCGGCGCTGGTAAGGCAACCATAAGGCCCTTGCCGTAATACTCTGCCTGATCGAATGGGCTGTTCTGGATAAAGGCATATACAGCGTTCGCGGACAGATTCTGCTTGCGCATGCGCTGAGCTGAATTTGTGGCATGAAAGCTGATAGCCTCAACAAGGTCGGGCAAATACGTTACCCGCTCTCCGAATGATCTTGATGACATGACCTGCTTCGATTCTGGCCGCATGTCCTCCAGCTCCAGCCAAGGCTCGCCGTTCAGTTCCTTGACCGTGCGTTCCATTAGCACCCCGAAATGATCACGGATGCGCTTGGGTTCGGCTTGCTTGAGTCGCCTTACATCCAAAATGCCCACCTTGTTCAACCTCAACTCAAGACGTCTGCCCACGCCCCATATGGTCGAAACTGGCAGCTTCTCCAGAATCGCGTCCAGCTCAACGTCTGGCAATGCAGTCAGGTCGCACACTCCATTCCATTCAGGCTGCTTCTTTGCACAGTAGTTTGCCAACTTCGCGAGTGTCTTGCTGTACCCAAACCCGACGCAGATCGGTAGCTTGGTCCACTGCTTAACAGTTCGCCGCATCTCTTGCCCGTATTCGGTCAAGTCGCGCTGTATCCCGGTCATTTCAAGGAATGATTCATCGATGGAGTACACCTCCTGCCGTGGCGTGAACTGACGTAGCGTTGCCATGAATCGGTTGCTCATGTCGGCATACAGCTCGTAATTGCTAGAAAAAACAATGACGCCATGCTTACGCCCTTCGGCTTCCAGTTCGAACCACGGTCGCGCCGTATGTATGTCGAGTACTGCCTTCGCTTCTTTGGTCTGGGCAATTACGCAGCCGTCGTTGTTCGAGAGCACGACGATGGGTTTACCTTCTAGATCGGGACGGAAAACTTTCTCGGCAGATGCGTAGAAACTGTTTGCGTCAGCCAGTGCGAAAACGCGGCTATTTCGCCTTGTTGATGACATGCTCCACCACCCCGAAGACTCGCAGCTCCTGCCCTTCGGCAAACTCGATGGGTGGATATGCAGGATTTTCCGACAACAGCTTCACAACATTACCGCGCTTGTACAGTCGCTTGATCATCCATTCCCCCTCGACCTCCGCGACCACGATGGACGACGATTTAGGCGTTAGCGATGCATTCACGATGGCGATTGATCCGTCGAAGATACCCGCGTTGATCATTGAGTCGCCCTTAACCGTGAAGAAGTAGGTCGCTGGCGGATTGGCGATATACCGTTGATTTAGGTCCAGCGTTTCTTGCTCGTAATCCTGCGCCGGAGATGGAAAACGGGATTGCCCTGCGCATACCTTGCCGCTGTATATCGGGCGCGGCAAGAAGGAGAGCGTCGGGGCAGGTTGCATTAAAACGGTTGGCAGAAACTTCATTGGGAAATATTATTGTACGATCGTACAGTAGTCAATCGTGGGCTTTCCGGCCCCGTCAGAACTGCTAGTTGCCGACAGCTCGCGTATTTCTAGAATGATTGCTAGACATAAACAGTACACTCAGGAGCTGTAGGCATGTGCAAGCGATATCGAAGCAAGGCTTGTCCTTATTGGCCCATCAAACGACGATGGTCAAACCGTCCGCATAATAACTGTTGTATCAGCCGGGGAGCATCGGCAAAGAAATGAAGATCTGCTACCTCGATGAGAGCGGGACAGGCGACGAGCCAATCGCGGTTGTGGCCGGAATCGTCGTTGATACTCAGCGAATGCATGTGACAAAGGAGGACTGGGCGGGGCTGCTCGCTCATCTCTCGGACCTGGTTGGGCGCCCGCTGACCGAGATCCACACGAAAGATTTCTATCCCGGCAACGGCCCGTTCCGGGCGCTTAAGGGGCCGCAACGGGCCGAGTACATTTCCTCGATCTGCGGGTGGTTCTGCGATCGCAAGCACCATCTCGTCTACAGCGCAGTCCTGAAGTCGTCCTTTGCGGCAGCTAAGGACGCCGGAAAGATCCCCCCGGAGATCGCAACACCATGGCGCGCCGCGGCGTTTCATGTTGCGCTCGCACTACAAAGGGTTCACCAAGGGCACGAGAAGACGAAAGGCCATACCCTTCTGGTGTGCGACAACAAGGGGGACGAGCACCGGCCATTCGCCGAACTAATACTTAACCCGCCTGAGTGGAGCGACGAGTACTACGAAAGAGGAAAGAAGCAGCAGAGACTTGACCAGATCATCGACGCCCCGTACTTCACGGACTCAGCTTGGGTGCCCCTTGTTCAGGTCGCAGACTTCCTCGCGTACTTTCTAAGGCGGCACGCTGAAATCTCGGAGGATCTTGTACCGTCGCGCTATCCTGAAGAGAAGGAAAGGATTCAGGAGTGGATAAAGATACTTGGCCAGCGGACCATTGGCCCTGGCCACATGTATCCATCAAAAGGTAGGTGCAGTGCGGCGAGTATCTTCTATGACCACTGCCCAGCGTCGCTTCGGCGCCTTGATAACTGACAATACGCTGCATTCGACATGAGCTTTAGCCACTTAATACAGGGGAGCCACGATGAAACAGCCTCTTCAATCGTTTTCGCTATGATTGTTGCCTTGTGCGCAGCGCCCCCACTTTCAATTTCTTGTGCCGCGTGACTACGGAAAAAATTATGATGGAAATAGGGAAAATATATGATGTTGTCTTTACAACTGGCCGCTATGAGATTGAGTATGAAAATGGTGTGAGATGCATTAAAAAAACACCCCAGTCATATCGTGTAGAGCGAGTGGATGGCACAACGAGGTTGATAGGACAGGACTCTATTATGGAAATGAAAGAAGTTGTACCGGGCGCGCTAGAGCGCGCTGGTCAATTCAAGCGTTAGCCTCATGGACCGACCGCCTCTATTCCAGAAATTCTCTGCACCCATTGGCACTTATGGCAATGCACTCCTGAACTGGGAGAGTTGTTCAGCCGCTCAGATTGCCACATACGCATGGAGCTACCGATACGCCGCGATGAACTTAATTTCTCTGCGGCAACGCCAGGAAATAGGAAGCATTGACGAGCATGCACTCCCAATTCTTTACCTCTATCGTCACTCTTTCGAGCTTTATTTGAAGGCGCTCGTTTATCGTGCTGCACTGGTTTCAATCACTGAGGAGGAGCTCATGTTAGTACTGCCTAAACTCTGGCGTGAGCATTCGTTACTCCGATTGCTTGAAATGAGTACACCACTGCTTCGGTCCAAATATGTGGACATGTGGGACGATGAGCTTGAGCAGAAAATTACTCATGTGGCAGCGGATCTTGATGAAGTAGACTCCGGCTCCTACGCTTTCCGCTATCCGGTCACTTCGCGCGGGCAACCAGCGCTTCCACCGAACTTTCAGATGAACATCTTTGTTTACTCAGAAATTCTTGAAAACGTTCTAGATGATCTTAGAGATATCTGTCGCTCCTTGGAAAAGAGGCGTATAGAATCTTCAGCGCAGATGAAATTTGCGTTACATAACCTCCGGGGACATGAAAGCTAACCTCGCAGTCAACACGGGGGTTGGAAACTTCACCAAGTGCTAACTATGCCCGCATAATGCTCTAGTGCTCTTCAGCCATCTCATTTAAAGCAGCACGTGCAAGGAATCCGCTACGGGTTTCGTGGCGCTTCTCAACGTACTTATCAATACGGTGCAGTACAAACTTGGGAAGACTCACATTTACTCTTTCGGGCTTAGTATCCAACTCACTCAAGTCAACGTTTACTAATCCCCACACCACGCCGGCATACTCGTCACTACGTCTAAGAGCCTCCACGCTACTAGGATGCAGGCTCACTTCCTCACCCAACTCAAGCAAAGTCTCAATATGGCTATAGATTGCTTCCTCGGCATTCTGAATAGCTTCATCAACAGTATTGCCCCAGGAATGACAGCCGGGAACATCGGGCACAATAACCCCGTACACTGTCCCAGCGTCCTTATGGATCGCAATGGGAAACTTCATCTCATCTCTCCTCGGATGCCGCTGCAAGAATCATCCTGAATCGCGGCGAAAAAGCCGGGCTACTTGAGCCCGGCCTGTTTCAGGATGCTGTTAACTGTTCCGTTCGGCAGGTCTGTTTTCGGATGTGGAACCGTTACAAGCCCAGGCTTTACCGGATGTTTAAAATGATGATGACTGCCCTTACATCGCACTTCTTTCCAGCCATCCTCCCTCAGCATCCGGATGACATCACTGGAATTCATACTGATTCCTTCCGAATGTTGACGTGTGTATTAATACACAAAAAATAGTGCGAGTCAATAAAAATGTGTATCTTTGTGTATCAGTGTGCCGAGTATTATCCTTCCCTTGCTAGCTGTTGGTTTGGCGCAGGGCGCCAATAAATCTCTGGCTGGAGGCTATAGAATTTCTCCCTCGGAGGCCGAGGGAGCTAACTCTCGCAGTTGATAATATCAACGAAATTTTGGAATACTGACCTAGTGCAGGATAGGCTTTCGCCGGTTTTTATATTATGAGAACTAGAAATTTCTTTGGACTACCATTAAGAACTGCCGATTTTATAAATTAATCCCTACTCCGATTGGGTTAAAAGCTCCAATTTTGCTATTCGAAGCTACACTTCTACTGTTAAACTTCCCGCCAAATTCTAATAGTCATTAATGCATATCTTCATCGGTCCGGAAGCTTGCAGTAATCAACCAGCTCGAACACAAGTAGCGGTTTAGCCCAACTATTTAGAAGGCTTTTTAAGGGAGAAAGCCTAAATTCATGCGAAATCCACCTGAGCGCTATATCCAAACTTTGCAAGAAAACTTTGCAAAAGCACCGCAATGGTTTGGTACAGGCGTAAATACTGTAATGGGACCTGAGCGCCTAGCAGACGCGCCCAATACTACAAATCAAAATGGCAAATACACGGCCTTTCAGCGCTGGTTTCATTTTAAAGAAGCCTTTTCGCCCGCATTCGTAAGCGCTGCTATTGGGTCACTTGGATTCCGCCCCAGGCACATCCTAGATCCATTTGGAGGGTCCGGCACAAGCGCAATCACTTCACAACTCCTATCACTCGATGCGACGACCGTTGAGGTTAATCCCTTTCTGGCCGATGTTATCAAAGCGAAAGTAAGCACGCTAACAGCAGAAAAACTTCGCAGCGCTGAGGCGGATTTCCGAGCGATGCTTTCGAGCACCCCAAGCGACCTATCACTGCTTACCCAATGGCCGGCGACCTTCGTCGAATCTGAGGAGAAGGAACGATGGATATTTCCGCTAGGTGTGGCTCGAAGACTGTCACAGTATCTCGTTTCGATCCAAAAAATTGAGGATGAGCAAGTTCAGCGTTTTTTCCGAGTTGTCCTTGGCGCGATCCTTGTAGATTGCAGCAATGTTTATGTGAATGGCAAAGGTCGGCGCTACCGTTCAAGTTGGAAAGAAAACCAGCCAACGGCACAACAACTTGACGAAAAATTTGCAAATCAATTTCAGACGTCATTCGAAGACGTTCTGCGTTTCGAGAAACGGCCTCGTTCAAATATCAGGGTTATTAACGATGACTCTCGCTCAGCATTGGCCCAAATCAATGAGCCAGTAGATTTAATTGTTTTCTCCCCTCCATATCCCAACTCATTTGACTACACCGACATATATAACGTAGAGCTGTGGGTACTTGGGTATATAGGCAACTCTGCTGACAACCGCAAGCTACGTACTGAAACACTACGCTCGCATGTGCAAATAAGGCGAGATTATGAGATGCCGATTGCTCACTCATCCAAGCTTACCCAAACCCTTGATGAATTGAATGCTCACCGCGAAACCTTGTGGGACGCAGATATTCCGGCAATGGTAGGCGCATATTTTAGAGATCTGGAACGAGTGCTCGAGCACTGCAAACGACTGCTAACACCTGTTGGTAAAGTCATGATGGTAGTTGGAGATTCCCGATACGCAAGCGTACGGATCGATGTGGCAACCATTCTTGAGGAAATAGCTATCGAAATGGGCTTTGGGAAGGTAACTTCAAGAGAAGTACGCCAAATGCGTTCCAGCGCGCAACAAGGAGGACACTTACAGCTGGCAGAAAGTATTGTAGAGCTGAGCCTGTGATACATACAGGCCTCTAAATTCACTCCTCAATTGGATATCGCTCTTCACGATGCTCTTTGTGAGAAGCGGTTATCCAGTAACGCTTAGCGATCACTTGGTACTGGCTGGCTGCTGCTTTGATCGCATTTTCAATATCCTTACCTTGACTCTCACAGAAGTCATACACACAGAGCAAGGCGCCGGCGAATTTTTCGTGATCCCGATAAGCTGCCACTTGCTGAATACCGGATCTAGCCCATCTAATGTTGGTTGCAAGCGGTATGCTAATAGGAGGTTTTGTCTTTGCTCGTTTAGGCGTTCGAAGATCGCGGGTTGTCTTGAGCTCTAAAACTGCCGACTCATGGCTGCCATTTGTAGGCCTGACAGTTATATCGGTGCGACCATTTCCACTGACAATCTCCTCTCTGACTTTTGCAATTTCTGCATACCTTCCCACCAGAAATAATCTCAAGGCTTCCTGTACAACGCGTTCCGGCGTGTTAACTGTAATTCTCAAGTCGGCATCTAACCACCATTTCTTCGTTTGACGAGCCTCTTCTTCATAAAAAATCTCTAGGTCTCGCTCAATCTTGCCTAGATCTAAGACGACCGGAGCATCATCCAACTCTCTCACATTCGGACCTACCCCACCCAGGATGCCCTCTGGCCAAATGAAGAGTTTATTAGCGCTCATGAGGACGATTGTCAGGAATGTGCTAATCCCAACACTTTCGATCTCAGAAGTGAATTCGGCCGTATCCGAAAAACGTTGTGGATGTACACTTCCTCCAAACTCAGCGGTTCCCACCGCAAGAATTCCAGCAAAATTATCAGTATGAGATGTGCCCAGCATAGGCTGACGCTTCCAGCCTAATGTCGTTACGAAGCGAGCACTGTCTTCCACGTGAATCAATACGACTGGCGCTTTCAACGTTAAATTATTTAACCTTAAGTGTTTAGCATGCGCCGTCAGTGTCCTCGTCCATGAGTCAAGAAATGCTATCTTAGTGCCGGCATCTGCAACCGAAATCGCTCCCGCACCTTGCTGGATCACGGCTTCCACAGCATCCTGGACTGCTCCACCGAATTGACTCATGATCGAATTACTCATGCCAAGGCCATTGCTTTATCAAGGTAATCACAATATAGCCTCACACCATCGCGCTCGACGTCCGGTCGAAGTCGTCTCAATTTATCTATCAAGTATCGAGCCAGTTCGATATTTTTATTTTCATCTGTCCATTCCGAGAAATCTACAACCTCGCCTTCAATGACTGACGCATTTCCATAATTGGCATCAATAGAGCCAATGTCAGCTGTACTCCCAAGGAAGCGACCAAAACACGCTGATACCAGTTCGCGGAATAACCTGGATGTACGATGAGTTTCTTGAGTGTGACTAAGTAATGCTTGATAAATACCTCGCCCACGATGGCCCAATGCGTAATGTGCATTGAGATGACCCTTCGGACCAAAATTAACTTGTTCGATAGTTAAAACACCCGTGAATGCCAAGCGGTCAATCTCACGTTGCACGTCTGGATAGAAGGGAAAAGGACCGCGCTTGAGTACACGTCCACGAACACGGGTCACGTCAAAAAGGTCAGCCAGAGTGTTAGCCAGATATAGCATTACGTGAAGCTGAGGCGTAGCCAAAGGTGCCAAGCCCATTTTAGAGGCCTCAGCGACGCAGATTAGAACCCACGCCTGCCACAAACCGTTACTTTCTAATCTAGGTTCAAGTTGCGGGCCACTCATGTGCCACTTTCCGAAGTTAACTCTGGATAAATGGCACGGTCCCGTTCATCCTCATAAGCTTGCCGGAACCTATCTAAAGCTCTGGTTGGCGCAGCAATAGTTAAAAGATCCAGGACATGCTTTGGTCGCTCTTCAATGGGAATGGTAGCTGGAGTGTCTTGAGGCATTTCGTCAACCACCTGACCATAGAATCTTTGATCAGGATAGGCTCCAAACAGAGCTGGAATCATATGCTCACGATTTACGTTGGAAGATGCAATGAGTCTGGTCGACGCGGCATTTCCTGAGCGCGATGCGAAACGACGTAGTAAGTCCGCAGCCCGCGGTACAAACACAGAATCTAAGCTAGCTTCAGGCGTCTCCAGAATCAACATGGTTGACGTGTTAGGTGCTGCCAGTTCTAACAGGGCCATGCGGAAGGCAAGATCAATGAATTCTTTTTGCGATTCTGACACTGATTGACCAAATTCACGCACAGTGGCCGTATCTCGATGTACCCCAGATGTTAATGCAGGTACAAAATGAGGGAAGGGAAAGCTTTCAGTAGTGGTGCGTTGACCAATGCGACTTTGTCTAGGCGTGTACTTAATTTGACAATTTTCAGCTAAGAATCCACTGATATACTTAGCAAATGTCTCTTCAACTTTAGCCGAGACAGTTCGAACGTCTCGGTCTATAACTTGTGCAAGTTCACGAAACTGCTCGGTTAACTCTATTCGCTCGACATCGATTTGATTTAAAGCTACTTCGAAAGTTAAGAGTCGCTCTTGAAGTTCATTACGCTTTTCAATCGCGTTGGGCACAGTCTGTCCGAAAGCACTCAATTGTTGCTCAAGCGACATTATCTGGCTTGTAATACGTACCAGTTCGGCAGAAATTTCAGAATAATTTAGCTCAGCGTCTTGAAGTGGCTCAAGCATTGACGCGAGATCATGTTCTGCTTTCGCAATGGCGATATGTTGCAATTCAATAAATTCGCCAGCATGAGGATCGTGTGCAGCTTGCGAGCTTTGTTCGATAGGACTTTCACAAACTGGGCAAACATTCATAACGAGCTTGGCATTTACTCGATCAGAGGCTTGATCTTCTTGGTTACCGCATACTAAACAGCCAGCCCCCCCTTCAAAATGAGCCAATAAGTACCTGCCGGCATCGTTTACGGTAGGGAAGAAGGATTCGTAGAATGAATTAATGCGCAGGGCAAGTTCAGAACGCCTGTCATGAATCTCCCAACGTCGGTTTTCGATCTGTTCACGCAAGGAATCACGTACCCGCGCCATCTCGCTTTTGCGGTACGAAAAATCTGCTAGCTCCTCGCGACGTTCTTCCAAAGTTTGCACAAGCATATCGACTTGGCCGCCTTCTATGCTACTGGCCTGAACTACGACTTTTTTACGGTGCTTGTTTACCACCGTAGCCATGTTTCGGTATTCACTGTCCTTGCTCAGAAGCTCATTGAAGAGTTCTACGTATTCCTTACGATTTGTGCCATGCTCACCAAAAAGGATGCCCAAAATGTCCCCTTGTGCAGCCGGATCCCATACAAGGCTCCGACGATCCTCAAGGTAGAAAATTACATAGCGCAAAAGGAATACAAAGTCATCGAAAGAGGATAAGCCAGCAGCAGTGACTATGTGGTCATGGTAGGCAGCTTCGAGTTCAGCTGGACGGGACAAAGATACTTGTTGTTGGTCGACAATAAGTTCAAGTATGTCTAGATTTGCAAGCGAACGTGTGACTTCAAAGTAATGGGGCCCTATGTAAAACCACACTGTAACTCGAGCATCAACTGCGTCATCGGGTACTCTGCGACGAAACCAATATCGATCTGCCGCAACTAGTCGACGCTTCTTCTCACCCAACTGATCGTCTCCTGGTATATCTGTCGCACCAGTCAATGACCGCAAAAGTATGTTTAGTAATGTAGTCTTGCCGAGACCATTTATTCCAACGATTACATTCACACCGGAACGAAACGTATGGTCAAGACCTGGAGAATCTGGAGTCCCAACGTATAAAGAATAGTTGAGCACTTTGATGCGCTCAAAGACTGGGAGATTGATCATTCGAGCCCCTTTGAAGAGCGGTGCCAAATTAAATTTGCAACACCTGAATCTTGAAAAGGTTCGAAGCCAAAATTGTTGGTTTTGTTGGGGTGACCCCTACCCCACGCTAGTGAGTGTAATTTTTGCATTTCCCTGAATCGCGTATTTATTAATCTGATTTTCGCGTATTGTTGCCACGTACTTTACTCCAAATTGGCTTTTAAGGGGCCCAGTAACCATAAAACTCACCTGAATCATTAGTATTTACTGGATTCACTGAAATGGTCGAAGACCTAAATCTATTCGCTAGCCCTCATATTTCGTAAGTTTTTCCAGCAAATCTTCAGTTTTAGCCTGGTAATATCGCATGACCATTTTCAGATCTTTCCAACCGCAGATTTTTGCCAGCTCGTGTGGCATAAATACTCTGGCTAGCCTACTAGCACCTTCATGCCTTAGATCGTGAAAGTGCAGATCCACTAAATAGCGAGGATCTGCTGCAACACCTTCGCTTTTACATTCATCTTTATAACGCTTTAGAGATCGCTCTACGGCTCGTCGGAAAGATAGTTTGAGCGCATTTTCAGTGAGCGGAAATACCCTACTATCAATTGATCGAGGCAGACTCTCAAGGAGCATTACAGCTCGTTGGGTAAGGGGTACGGTTCGAGATGTACCGTTTTTCGTATCGACCAGGTGCGCAGTACGTTTCTTAAGATTTACATGCGGCCATGTCAGAGCCAAGATTTCGCCTCTTCGCATGGCTGTCTCAATCGCGAAAATCACCACGGGCTTCATCCAGGCATTCTGAGGGCCAGCGAAATGTCCATTATCTCCGCGTTTAACAACTTCAATAGCAGCAAGTATCCGCTCCTCTTCACCATCGAATAAACGTCTCTCGCGTGGAGGGGCCTCTTTAGGGCGATGCGTGCCATGTACAGGATTATCAATATTGAGATCGAAACTGAGTATCCCTTTCTTGATGGCAGAGCGGAGCACACTTAATTCCCGATTCACGGTAGACCCGGAAACACCATCTTTCAAACGATCATCAATCCAATTCTGGATGACTGTTGGCGTGAGTGCGGCCATGGAATACTTGGCCATCTTGTGAGACTTAAATGCCTCGATCCGGAATTCGACCGATTCTGCGCTCTTAAGCTTAGGCGCATCGCGCTCTAAATAACGTTTTAACACTTCGTACAAAGTTGTATCTTGGGCATTGCGGCGATCTTTGAATTCACCTTTATCTATATCACGCTCGACATCACGCGCCCAGATTTCCCCCTCTGACTTCTTATCAAATGTACGTGTCTGTGTGGGATAACCTTTACGTCGAATTTGAACTTGCCAAGTACCATGAATTGTTTGTCTGATGGTCGCCATCTAATCCCTTTAGAAAACCGTACTGTGCTGATTTTGTGCTGATAAATACTACAACAAATCACACAACGGCTAAAGGACTGGATTTGTAAGAGATTTTATTTAGGCTTCACACGGCAGGGGTCACTGGTTCGATCCCAGTACCGCCCACCATGCTTCAAAATGAAAAACCGGCTTTCGCCGGTTTTTTTGCGCCTCTTGCACCGCCGATTACAGCCGCCATACCGAAAGCCCGTTCGCTTTCAGCCGCTCCGGTTCGAACTGGGATTTCACGTCGACGAACACTCCGCCTGGCTTGACCTTGGATTGCAGATCGGCCAGCGGTAGCTCGCGGTAGTATTGGTGCGCCACGGCTACAACGATGGCGTCTGCCGCGCTCAAACCCTCCCAATCCGTCAACTCCACTGCATACTCATGCCGCGCTTCGCCACTATCGGCCACGGGATCGTGCACGCTGACTTCGATGCCGTAGCTCTTCAACTCATCGATGAGATCAATGACACGCGAATTGCGCAGGTCGGAGCAGTTTTCCTTGAATGTCAGGCCAAGCACATTCACTTTGGCGCCCTTGATCGGGCTGCCGCAATCGATGAGGCGCTTCACGGTCTGCTCGGCGACAAATTTCCCCATGCCGTCGTTGATACGGCGGCCCGCCAGTATGACTTGCGGGTGATACCCGAGCATGTCGGCCTTGTGCGTCAGGTAATAAGGATCAACGCCAATGCAATGCCCGCCCACGAGCCCGGGCCGGAAAGGGAGGAAATTCCACTTCGTACCGGCAGCATGCAAGACTTCCATCGTGTCGATCCCGATTTTGTGGAAGATGATCGAAAGCTCGTTCATCAGAGCGATATTGAGGTCCCGCTGCGTGTTCTCGATGACCTTGGCGGCTTCCGCGACCTTGATGCTCGATGCGCGATGCACTCCCACCTGAACGACCTTCTCGTACAGACATGCCACGCGGTCGAGCACCTCGGGCGTATCGCCCGCGACGACCTTGATCGTGTTATGCAGGCCATGCTCCTTGTCGCCGGGGTTGATGCGTTCGGGCGAGTAGCCGACATTGAAGTCCCTGCCCCATTTCAGGCCGGAAGCTTGCTCCAGGACCGGGATGCAGATTTCCTCGGTTGCGCCCGGATATACGGTGGATTCGTAGATCACCAGGCAGCCTCGCTTCATGTACTGACCGATCGTGCGGCTGGCGCCGACCAAGGGAGAGAAGTCAGGCTGATGTGCGGCATCGACCGGTGTAGGCACTGCGACGATAACGTAATCGGCTTCCGCGAGCGCAGCAGGATCGGTGGTGCAGGCCAAGTGAATCGCCGCCTTCATGTCCTCGTCGGAAACTTCGCCGGAGGGATCGGTATGCTGCTGGTAATGAAGTACTTTCTCGGCGGAAAGATCAAATCCTATGGTTTTTCCGAGCCTGCCGAAGGCAACCGCCAGCGGCAATCCCACATACCCCAAACCGACAACCGCGATCGTATCCATTCAAATACCCATTATTTTAGAGTTGCATCATTCTACTGGCGCTGAGCGCGTTGCGGCAAAAGATTACCCTCTCAAGACTACCCGTTAGCCTCTCACTGCCAGCCGCCTCGCATTGCATGATCCGGCTCGTTGGACTAGAATTTAATTGTACGAACGTACAGTAAAATTCCTGGCATGACCGACTCCGACTACAAACCGCTACGCTTCCTCGTTCACAAGGGACGAGGCGCTTCCAGCAATGCCGTAAGCCGTTTCGATCACTTTCAGCGCGAAGATTTCGACGACGGCTGGGGCATCCTGGACGAAGAAGTGCCGCGCCTGCGAACGGAAGTCGCGTTTGACGCCACCCGCAAAGTCATTACCTATAACGATTCACCCGACATTCCCTTTGACCGCACGGTGAACCCTTATCGTGGTTGCGAGCACGGCTGCATCTACTGCTACGCACGACCTTCGCATGCCTACCTGGGATTGTCGCCAGGACTGGATTTCGAGAGCCGACTGCAGGCCAAACCGGATGCGGCGGAAATTCTGCGCAAGGAACTGGCGAAACCTGGCTACCGCTGCGCGCCGATTGCCTTGGGAATGAACACGGACGCCTATCAGCCGATCGAGCGGGAATATCGCATCACGCGCGGCATCCTTGAAGTGCTGGCGGAATGCCGTCACCCGGTCAGCATGGTAACCAAGTCTGCCCTAGTGGAACGGGATCTCGATCTGCTGGCGCCCATGGCAAAGCTTGGGTTGGCAACGGTGTACGTAACCATCACCACGCTTGATCGCAGCATTGCACGCCGACTGGAACCGCGAGCAGCCGCTCCGGAAAGGCGCCTCGAAACCCTGCGTCGCATTGCAGAAGCGGGCATACCGACCGGCGTCATGGTCGCACCGGTCATTCCTGCACTCACCGACAGAGAGATGGAACTGATCATGGAGAAAGCGACCGAGGCCGGCGCGAAACGCTGCGGCTACGTGCTGTTGCGCCTGCCTTACGAACTGGTCGACCTGTTCGAGGAATGGCTGCGCCGCCATTACCCGCTCAAGGCGGATCACGTGCTCAGCCTGATCCGGCAAAGCCGCGGCGGCAAGCTTTATGACGCGAACTTCAAGTCTCGCATGAGCGGCGAAGGGCTGTTTGCCGAGATGATCGCCAAACGGTTTCACCTCGCCTGCCAGCGCCTGCAACTGAACCAGAGCCGCACGGCTTTGCGAACCGACCTGTTCTGCCCGCCTGTCGTCATGAACCCTGTCCCCAACTCCACCCAGATGCCGCTTTTCTGAATGCTTTTGTCATGCGGGCGTAACACCCGCATGCGAATGTCCGCGTCGGACCTCAGACCTTCGCTGACACATGGAACTCCACTATCGACGTACGCCCGCAGGCGACAGGGAAATCGCAACCAGAGAATACACGCTCGACCGCTGGTCGCGCACAGTACTCATCGTGCTGGGCAAGGGCAAATCCCTCTCCGAACTGGGACGCGAATTAAGGCCCTTGCCGATGGAATTGGAAAATATTCTGGCAGGCCTGGTAGAGAAAGGCCTGATTGCCCGCGGCCAAAGCCAAGACAGCATGGAACCCGGACAGCAACCCCGTCCGGCTGCTCCCACCAGGGAAGCGCAACGCTATTTCACCTATCTGATCGGTATCGTCGAAAATGCCGACAGCAGCCAAAGCCTCGCGCTAACGATCGCGCTCAAACGTGCAACCACGCCGGAAGCGCTCACGGCCTTGATCGCCCTATTTCACAACAGCCTGGAAAAAATAGTCGGTACGGAGGAAGCGAGCCGGCTCATGGGCAAGATGCCCGCGTATCAGTAGCTTTCATTGAAGCGCTTGATGAGGCGGCGGTCGCGCTTGGTGGGCCGCCCCATGCCTCGGTCGCGCATGCCATGCTCCGCTTCGCGCGTCAGTTGCGCCTGTTCGCGGCGCTGACGGCTTTGTTCAGTTTCCTCATACAGCAAGGCAGCTTCGGGCGCACCGCGACGTTGTACGGACAGGCCGCGCACGATCACTTCCCACTCGCCATCCGGGCGCGTGATGCGCAGCACCGCGCCCAGCCTGACTTCCTTGGCCGCCTTGGGACGCTCTCCGTCATAACGGATCTTGCCGCCATCGATGGCTTCGGCCGCAAGTCCTCGAGTTTTGAAAAAACGCGCCGCCCACAACCACTTATCGATGCGCACCTTGCCGCTATCGTCATCTTCGTCGCGTTTATTTGCCATGATCATGCTCCCGGGAGTGCCCGCTTTCCTCACACGCCTTGCGGAAATCATCGAGCGTATGCTGGATGCGTCCCATCACGGTCAGGCCGGGATAGAAGCCCGAAGCATCCATGCGTCCGGCTTCGACGCCGGTCAGGAGCTCGATGCCTTCCAGCACGTGATCGATGGTATGGATGCGGAATTCGCCGCGTTCCACCGCACTGCGCACCTCCTGATCAAGCACCAAGTGAGCGCGGTTACGTGCAGGAATGATCACGCCTTGCGTACCATCCAGCCCGAGGCGGGAACAGGTACGAAACCAGCCTTCGATTTTCTCGTTGATGCCGCCGACCGGCATGACCTCGCCGTGCTGATTGAGGGCGCCCGTCACGGCCATGCCTTGCGGCAGCGGCAGGCCAGCCAGTGACGAGAGCAGCGCGAACAGCTCGGCACAGGAGGCCGAATCCCCTTCGACGCCGTGATATTCCTGTTCGAACACGAGCGAAGCTGAAAGACAAAGCGGCGCCAGGCGGGCAAATGCGGCGGCGAGCCAGCCCTGCAGAATCAGCACGCCCTTGTCATGCGAAGGCAGCGTCATTTCGACCTCGCGGTCGATATTGATCACCCCCTCCTCGCCTGCATAAGTGCGTGCGGTAATGCGCACCGGCAAGCCGAAGCGGTAATCGCCGAGATCGACCTGCGCCAGTCCATTGATCTGACCAACCACTCCGCCTTGCGCGAGGATCATCAACTCCCCGGCCTCGATGGATTCCTGCATCTGCTGTTCAGGGTAATCATGCCGCTCGCGTCGCGCCGCCAGCGCAGCCTCGACATCCGCTTCGGTAATCGCGGCCTCGGATCCATGCAACCGGTTGAAAGCAGCGGATTCGATGAGCAACGCTTCCAGTTGCCCCAGCTCGGTAGAGATATGCCGCTGATCGTCGATGAGGCGCTGCATTTCCAGCAGCAAGCGCGCTACCGCGCCGGCAGAACAGGCAGGCAGATCGAGATCGCGGCAACGACGCGCGATGAAGGCGCTCAGCGCGCGACGGGTTTCCGTCGTCGCGGGGAAATATGCGGCGAAATCGACTTTGACGCGAAAGTGACGCATCAGGTCGGGGTCCAGCTCCTGAAGGCCGTAATAGTCCTCCGACGAGCCGATCAGGGCCAGTTTTGTACGCAACTCCAGTGCCTCGGTTTCGAGACTCATTGCCGACAGCTGGCTGGCTCCAGCGCCCGGCTCCTCGATCTGCACGCAGCCATGCCGCAGGTAGCGCTGCAACTTTTCCCACACTGCCCCGTCGCGCGCCACATCGCGCAGGTGCAGCATGAGGTAGCCGCCATGCGCGCGATGGAGGTTGCCCGGACGGATGCGGGTGTAATCCGTCGCCAGAATACCGTTTTCGGCCTGGAAATCGATACCGCCGAACAGCGAACGGAATGTCGGATCGTCGTCGCGCAAGGCTGGTGCACCGGCAGCGCTCGCGTTATCGACCATGACGTTCACACGATAGCGATTGAAGTGCGCCTCAATCTGATCACGCCCTTCCTCCTGCGCCTCGGCAAGCAGGGGAAACGCCTGCAAGACGTCGTCATGCAAGCCGTGCAGATAGCGCTCGAACTTTTCGGGCTGGACCACATGGCCGGCCATGATCGTGCGCAGCGTTTCGATTTCGGCATCGAGCAGCGGCAGGATAGCCTGCCGACGTAGATCATTGAGCCCGGTTTCGAGCTTTTCCTCGATCGGGCGCACGGTTTGCAGATAGTTGCCGATCTCGCCGCGCAACTCCAGTTCGGCCTTTTCCATTTCCATCCGCCGCTCGGGCGCAAGCGCGAGCACGGCCTCTTCCTGAATCGCCTTCCCGCCCTCATCCAGCAGCGTGAACACCAACCGGCCTTCCTCGCGACGCAGCGAGAAACGACGCTCGGCAGCAAAAGCCACCAGCGCGGCATACGCCTGCTCCAGCGGCTGGCGCATCGTCTTTTTCAGGCGATCGCTGTCGATGCGGAAACCTTCCTCGTCCAGCTTGTGCGGAATTTCGCGAGCCATGTGCTCGGAAAACGTTTCCATCGCCTTGCGCAGTACCACGGCCTGCCCAGGAGCCAGACGGAGCGCAAGCGGACGTTCGGGGCAATCGAAATCATGCAGATAAACGAGGTCGGGCGCAGCAGGACGAATGGCTGCGACCTCCTGCATGAGCCGGAACATCAGGGACGAGCGCCCGCTACCGGCCTCGCCCAGCACGAACAGGTGGTAACCGGGCCTATCCAGAGCCAGCCCGAAGCGGGCGGCCTTCTCGGCTCGCCGCTGGCCGATCCAGCCGGCTGGCGCATCCTGTATTTGGGAAGTGTTATCGAAGCCGAGATCGGCAGGGTCGAAAGTCACCGTCAGTTCAGACGGTGCAAGTTGTCGTATGGTCAATCCGGTGTCGTCCAGCGCTGTTTGGCCGACTCGTCGCTGGTGCGGGCTTCCACCCAGCGATCGCCGCGGCCGGTCTGCTCTTTTTTCCAGAAGGGAGCTTCGGTCTTGAGGTAGTCCATGATGAATTCGCAGGCGGCGAAAGCTTCGCCGCGGTGAGCGCCGGACACGACCACCAGCACGATCTGGTCCAGCGGTTTGAGCTCGCCGATGCGGTGGATGACCAGCGCATCGAAAATATCCCAGCGGCTTTTCGCCTGCTCGACAATGCCTTCCAGTGCCTTCTCGGTCATGCCTGGATAGTGCTCCAGCGTCATGCCGGACACCGCGTCGCCTTCGTTGAGATCGCGCACCTGCCCGACGAAAGCCGCGACAGCGCCGGTATCGGGGCGCGCCAAGCGCATGCGGTTGATTTCCGCGCCGGCGTCGAAGTCCTCGTGCTGTACGCGGATCACATCAACCTCCGGTTACGGGCGGGAAAAATGCGATTTCGTCGCCGTCGCGGAAAGAGGTCGAATTGGCGACCAATTCCTGATTGACGGCAGCGCGCAACGGCCGGCAGCCCGTGAACTCCTCCTGCCAGGCACCGCCGCGTTGGGCGAGCCAGCCCATCAAGGATTGAACATCGCTCACCCCTTCCGGGATAGCAAGCTCTTCCTGCGAAGTGCCCAGCGCCTCGCGTAAACGGGCGAAATAGAGCAGCTTGATCATCACAGCCCCAGATCCTCGTCCGTCACCGGCCCGCGCCGGCCGGCAATCGCTTCCGACATGAGCTGCATGGCTTTCTGCTTGGTGGCCTCGTCCTCCATCGCCCTGGAGCTGAAAGTGATGCCGAACTTGGCGGCGTATTGCTGTACCAGCATGATGACGATGCTTTCGCTATCCATAATGTCTTACCTCAATTAAATCGTTGCGTCAGTCCGCTTCGGCTTCGTCGGGCAGCAGCGCGGCTTGCGTCGGCGCGCCTTCCAGCTCCACCTTCTCGATCGCGGCGAAGCGCCGGCTGATCTTCTGGCTCGTCGTATGCACTTCCTGCACGTCGTCGTTGGCCTGGCGGATGTGATCGGCCAGCTTCTTCATGCGCACGTCGAAGCGGTTGAATTCCTTGCCCAGCTTGCCCAGTTCGTCCTTGATGATATGCACCTGCTTGCGCGTTTCCACATCCTTGAGCACCGCACGCGCCGTATTCAGCACCGCCATGAGCGTGGTGGGCGACACCACCCACACGCGCTTGCTCATCGCATAGTCCACGAGATCGGGATGATAGGCGTGAATTTCCGCAAATACCGCTTCCGCAGGAACGAACATCACGGCGCCGTCCGAAGTGTGATTGGCAATAATGTATTTGGCCGCGATATCGTCGATGTGTTTCTTCACGTCGGCCTTGAACTGCTTTTGCGCCTGTAGACGCTCCGGTTCGGAAATGCCGGTCTCGAACATGCGGTGATAGTTTTCCAGCGGAAACTTGGAATCCACCGCCACCGTGCCCGTCGGCTCGGGCAGGAATAGCGCGCAATCGACGCGCGTGCCGTTGGGCAAGCCGTGCTGCATCTCGTAGGCGCTCACCGGCAGGATATTGCGCACCAGCGCCTCCAATTGCACTTCGCCGAACGCACCGCGCGAGCGCTTGTCGCCCAGCAGTTCCTGAAGGCTGACCACATTGCTGGTCAAGCCGTCGATCTTCTTTTGCGCTTCGTCGATGGTCGCCAAGCGCTGCATCACGCTGACGAAAGTCTCGTTGGTCTTTTTGAAGCCTTCGTCCAGCCGCTCGCTGACCTTGCCGCCGATCTGCTCCAGCCGGCCGTCCACGGCCTTGGTCAGGCTTTCGATGCTCGCGGTCAATTGCAAAGTGGCGTTGCGCATGGTGGACTGGATCAGCTCCTGCTCGGCCTTGCCCTGCTCCGCCAGCGTCTGGTGCAGCTTTTCGAGCACGGTTTCGCGCGTCTGGGAGAGATTCTGCGCCTGCGAAAGCTGCAGGTTCTGCATGGCATCGCGCGTCTGCTGCAATTCCTGCGCAACACCGGCCCGCAGTTTTTCGCTGGCGTCAGCGGAAGCGTTCGCCAGTCGGTCGCCCAGCTTGTTTAGTCCCTCGTGCAGGTCGAGCAGCATCGCGCGGTGCTTTTCATCGAGCTGCGCACGCAGTTCGGGTAATAGCTCGCGCTGCCGTTTCGTTTGTAGCAGCACCAATACGGAAACCGCCAGGCAGAGGGCCAAGAGAAAAAGAATCAGGTAATCGATCATAAAGTTTTCATTCCAGTCGTCGATTATAACGTATCGGCAGTCGGCTATTTCCAGCGTCTGGCCTTTATGCGACACTGCGCCAGTCATGCTGTCGACCAATCCATTAAAGCTATAACTACAGTCGATACTGCACTTTAAATTTCGGGGTCAACCAAGGAGCCAACTGCGGGCTCCGAGAAAAGAAATGCTCAATCAATGACCGAAACGTTGAATTTCGCAGAACTGAAGGCTGCAGGCATGCTGCCTTCGCCCAAGGGGGTTGCCCTGCGGGTCATGCATCTGTGCCAGGAAGAAACCGTATCGCTTCCGGAACTGGCAAGCGCGATCCAGACCGATCCCGCCTTGTCGGGACGCATCATCAAGATCGCCAATTACGTCAATCCCAACAAGTCTCGTCCGATTGCCTCGGTCACGATAGACACCCTCATTCTCATCGGCATTCATGCTGTGCGCCAGGCGGTGCTGTGCATGTCGCTCATCAGCAATTATCGCGACGGTCCGTGCAAGCAGTTCGACTACGAATATTTCTGGTCTACCGCGATCGCCAAGGCCAGCGCGGCACAGGCGATCAGCCAGCTCAATCGCGTCGCGCCGCCGGCGGAGATATTCAATGCGGGGCTGATGTGCGGCATCGGCCAGCTCGCACTCGTGACTGCGCGACCTGAAAGCTACACCGAAATCCTGCAAAACCTGAGCGAGCCGGTAGCGGATGAACTGCTTGAGGCAGAACATGAGCATTTCGGTCTGAACCAGCGCGAAATGCTGGTGCTCATGTTGCAGGACTGGGGCATCCCGAAGATTTTCATCGACGCGATGTATTACCACGACGATCCAGCCAGTTCCGGATTCCCCGACAACTCGCGGATGCTGCGGCTGACCTATACGCTGCAACTGGCCTCGCTGCTCGCACATGGCTGCATGCACGGTTATGAAGATCCCACGCTTGCTGAACAGATCGCAGTCAGCTGCGCCATGCTCGATATCGAGCCCGAACAAATGGAACTGCTACAGGAACAGACCGCCAGCTACTGGCAGGACTGGGCGAAACTGCTCAATGTCCAGACACGCCGTTACCGGCCACGCTCGCTCAAGCTGGCACCCATCAAAGCTGCCCAGCGCAGCGAGCCGGTTGCGGAAACTGTTCCGCAAGCAGCGGTTCCGCTCCGCATTCTCATCGTCGGCGCCGATGATGCCCAGCGTATCCTGCTCGGCAAATTCCTGACCGCGGCCGGCCATACCGTTACCTCGACCGACAATGGCCTGAAGGGGTTCGATATCGCGATGCATCATATGCCCCAGGTAGTCATTGCCGACTGGCTGATGCCCGGCGCGGATGGTTTGAAGCTCTGCTCAGACCTGCGCAAGACGGCAGCCGGAGCGAAGCTGTATTTCGTTCTGCTGACCCCTTTCGAGGATGAACGGCGCAAGATGGAAGCCTATGAAGCCGGTGTGGACGAAATCCTGCGAACGCCCATCAACACCCGGCTACTGGCAGCGCGCTTGCTGGCAGCGCAACGTATAACTTCATAAGGCCATTATCGAAACCGAATGCTGAATAAATTCAAAATCGCGTTCACCCACTGGTCCGGCGTCTTCACGCGCCGTTTCCGCAACAACTTCTATCTTTTCCTCGCCGCGCTGCTGACGCTGCTGATCGTGCTGGATGCCAGCGTATTCAATATCGGCACCAATATGCGGCAGAAGGCCTTCGACATGATGGTGCGCTATCGCGTCATTGCGCCTCAGCCGGATCCTGATATCGTCATCATCGATATCAATGAAGCCAGCCTCGCCGCGCTGGCTCCGGAATACGGGCGCTGGCCGTGGCCACGCCAGGTGATGGGAGAATTCCTGGAGCATCTGGAAACCCAGCAACCCAAGGCCGTGGTGTTCGACATCCTGTTCAGCGATGCCGACGTCTACAACCCGGACAGCGACGCCTATTTCAACGAAGTCATCGCCACCACCGACAACACCTATTTTCCGTTCGTGCGTCTGGACGGACAGGACGAGTTGAGCCAGGTCACGCCGGAGATGATTCCGGGAGCCGCGCCCGTATCCGGAGATACTGCCGGCGCGACATCGCCCAAGGCCAACGTCGCGGTAGTACTGCCCCAGTTCACGGCCATGCTCAAGCCGGGCCGCATCGGCATGAACAACATCTACCCCGACCGCGACGGCATTGTGCGCGAGTATCAGTTATACCGGGACGACTATGGCTGGCGCATCCCCTCCCTCCCGCTGGTAGTCGGGCTGTCGGCCGCGAAAACCGTGCCGAATGACCAGACCCTGCTGCTGAACTGGCGCGGCAAGCCGTTCAGCTACCGCTACGTCAGCTTCAGCGACGCCTACCTCGACATGACGGCCAAGACGCCCAAGCGGCCGCAAGACGAATTCAAGGACAAGATCGTCATCATCGGCTCGACCGCGCCTAGTCTGTTCGACGTAAAGGCTACGGCCATGGCCAAGGAATTTCCCGGCGTCGAAATCCTCGCCACCGCGATCGACAACGTGAAGAACGGCGACTACCTGCATTTCTGGCGCGGCGTCATGCCCTATCTGGTGATGAGTCTGCTGCTGGTCTGGCTGACCGCGATTGGTTTTTACCGCAACATGGATCGCGACCGCTTCAACGGCATCTTCAGCTTCAGCCAGGTCGGCCTGCTCGCCGTCTCCTACATCGGCATCAACCTGACGGATACCTATGTCGACCTGACCGGCCCCGTGACCTGGGCTATCGGCTATTTCAGTATCGCCAAGATCTATGCGCTTGCAACCGACCGTGCATTGCAGACCTGGCTTGCGTTCGGCGTCGAACCGGGCGAAGAAGGTTTGCGCTCCATGCTCATGCCAGTCCGTATTGCGAGCCCCGAACCATTGGGCGAGGGTGCGCTCAAAAAGATACGTGCGGAGCTGCTGCAGCTGGGCCAAGTCGGGAAAAGCGTGGAATATCTCAAGGGTATCCAGAGCGGGATTTGGGGATTATTCAGCGACATGCTGGTCATTCGCTGGACCTGTCCGCATGAAAACAACACACAGGCGGAACGTATCCGGCAGGATGCCGAACAGATCGCACAGCAATTGCCGGCTGTTCTGCGGCGTGCGGGGGTTCCTGCGGGGGTTGATGCTCGTTCGAGCATGCACGAAGGCGTGCTCTCGGGAGATCAGCCGTTGGGCCCGCAATGGCGGTCGCTGTTCTCGCAGGCCATTTTGAAACTGGAACACATGCAACACGATAAGGATAAAGACGCATGAAACATTTTTCTCTTCTGCTGGCTGCGCTGCTGACGGTAGCCGGCACAGCGTATGCCGCGGAAACCGGCACGGCGCTCAAGAACGACACCCTGCGCAAGGAACCTTTTGCCGACGCCGGGGCCAGCGGCAGCATCAAGCGCAATGACAGGGTTCAGATCCTGGCCAAGAAAGGTGCGTGGCTGCAGATCAAGGCCGGCGCCTCCACCGGCTGGGTCAGGCTGCTTTCCGTGAAGCGAGGAACCAGTTCCTCCAACGAAGCCGCCGGAGTTCTCGGACTTGCGAGTGGGCGCGCCGGTACCGGCAAAGTGGTTTCCACCACGGGCGTGCGCGGCCTGAGCGAGGAAGAACTCAAGGACGCCAAATTCAACGAGGAAGAAGTCAAAC
Organism: uncultured Methylobacillus sp.; assembly: GCA_946478865.1. The sequence goes on along the minus strand of CAMLDO010000001.1, from coordinate 234,756 downwards.
TGCTTGAAGCCAATACCGTCAGCGAAGCCGACGGCAAGAAATTTGCGGCCGCAGGAGGCCTGCAGGCACGCAAGCTCGATTATTTACCCCAGCCGCAGCCTGCCGGCACTCAGGGAGGTGCGCAATGATGAAGCGTACCTTACTCCTGACAGCATTGCTCGCAGCCATCTATCCGGCCCAGGCATTCGACCTCGGCGCGCTCAAGGATGCGCTGGACAAGAAACAGCAGCAGGAAAGCGCCCCCGCGGCCTCGGCCACCGACACAAAAACGGAAGACGCCGGGCAGCCGACCATCAATCTCAAGAAACCGTCGCGCGCCGAGGAAATCCAGCTCGGGCGCCAGATCACCGGCAATATTCTCGGAGCCGCTCCGCTGGTCAAAGACCCGGAACTGCAAAAATACGTGAATCAAGTGGGCCGCTGGGTCGCCTCACAAAGCGAGCGCCCCTACCTGCCCTGGCATTTCGGCGTCATCGAATCCGAAGACCTGAATGCATTCGCCGCACCGGGCGGCTATGTGCTCATCACCAAGGGCCTCTACCGCCAGCTCAAGAGCGAATCCGAACTGGCCGGAGTACTGGGACACGAAATCGGTCATGTGATCAAGAAACACCATCTCAAGCTGCTGCAAAAGCAGCAGTTGCTCAATCTCGGCGCAGGCCTGCTCAGCGGAAAGCTGGGCAAGGAAAATCCGACCGTTCAGAAGGTTATCGGCAGCGGCGCCGAAATCAGCGCGCGCAGTCTCGACAAGAGCGCTGAGTACGAAGCCGATCGCATCGGCGTGATCCTCGCAGGGCGCGCCGGCTATGAGCCCTTCGGCCTGCCGGAAGTACTGCAGACCATTGGCCACGCCGGCAAGGACGACGGCCGCGTCGCGCTGCTATTCAAGACTCACCCGCATCCGGACGACCGACTCGCCTCTTTGGGCGACGCTATCGGCAGCCGCCTTGACAAGGTGGATGGCAAGACACTGGAGAACCGCTTCTACAAGCTCAAGAACTAGGCATCACGCGTGGACACGACCATCCTGCTGTGGGTACTCGCCGCCAGCCTCATCCTGACCGGGCTGGCCGGGATGATTTTGCCACTGCTGCCGGGGGCACCCCTGCTCTTTCTCGGGCTCGTCATCGGCGCGTGGGCGGAGGACTTCATCCATGTCGGCTACGGCACGCTGGGCATACTTGCAGGCCTGACGCTGCTTACCTATGTGGTGGACTTCCTGTCCGGCGCATTGGGAGCCAAACGCTTCGGCGCGAGCAAACGGGCGATGATAGGTGCGACCATAGGCGCGGTGGTAGGACTATTCATGGGGATTGTCGGCATCATCGTCGGACCGTTCATCGGCGCAGTCATCGGGGAACTGACCGCGAAGCGTACTCTCTCGGACGCGGGGTACGCGGGTGTGGGCACGACACTGGGCCTCGTAGTGGGCATTGCCGTGAAGCTGTTGATAGGCGTGACGATGATCGTGATTTTCCTCGTCGTACGTTTTAGCTGAAGATTCCAGCCAATAAAAAACCCGGCATCTGCCGGGTTTTTTGTTGGGAACTTGTACGCTCTTGTCTTATGCGCTTTCCTTGGCTGCGCGCTTGCGATCATGTTCCTGCAAATGACGCTTGCGCAGACGCAGAGACTTCGGAGTGATTTCCACCAGTTCGTCGTCGTCGATAAATTCCACCGCGTATTCCAGTGACATCAGGATAGGCGGCACCAGGCGCACTGCTTCGTCGGTACCGGAAGCACGCACGTTGGTAAGCTGCTTGCCCTTGATCGGGTTCACCACCAGATCGTTGTCGCGGCTATGGATGCCGATGATCATGCCTTCGTACAGCTTGTCGCCTGGGTTGACGAACATGCGGCCGCGGTCCTGCAGCTTCCACAGCGCGTAAGCGACAGCGTCGCCTTGCTCGGCAGAAATCAGCACACCGTTACGGCGGCTAGGCATGTCCGCCTTGAGCGGAGCGTATTCGTCAAAAATGTGCGCCATCAGGCCGGTGCCGCGGGTCATGGTCAGGAATTCGCTCTGGAAACCGATCAGGCCGCGTGCCGGAATACGGTATTCGAGACGGGTACGACCATTGCCGTCGGAAGCCATGTTCTGCAGTTCGCCACGGCGACGACCCAGTTCTTCCATTACCGCGCCCTGACATTCGTCTTCCAGGTCGACCGTGAGAATTTCATACGGCTCGCATTTCTGGCCGTCGACTTCCTTGAACACCACGCGCGGTTTGCCTACGGCGATTTCATAACCTTCGCGGCGCATGTTTTCCAGCAGGATGGTGAGGTGCAGTTCACCACGGCCGGAAACGCGGAATACGTCTGCATCCGCGGTGTCTTCGACTCGCAGCGCAACGTTGACCAGCAGTTCGCGCGTCAGACGGTCGCGAATCTGGCGGCTCGTAACGAACTTGCCTTCGGTACCGGCCAGCGGGGAAGAATTGACCATGAAGTCCATGGTCAGCGTCGGCTCGTCCACCGCCATCAACGGCAGGCCAATCGGGTTTTCACGGTCAGCGATGGTCACGCCGATGCCGATATCGTCCAAGCCGGAAATGATGATGATGTCGCCGGCCTGTGCTTCTTCCACCGGTACGCGCTCCAGGCCCTGGAAACCCAGCACCTGGTTGATGCGGCCCGTCGCCAGCTGCTCGTCGCCCTTCATGACGGTGACTTGCTGGCCCGGCTTGATGCGGCCGTTCAGGATGCGGCCAACGCCGAGGCGGCCGGTGTAGCTGGAATAGTCCAGCGCGGAAATCTGGAACTGCAGCGGCGCATCCGGATCGCCCTTGGGCGGCTCGACATGCTTGAGAATGGTCTCGAACAGTGGGCGCATGGTATCCGACTCTTCCTTCATGTCCAGCTTGGCGAAGCCGTTCAACGCAGAAGCGTACACCACCGGGAAGTCGAGCTGTTCGTCAGTCGCGCCGAGGTTGGCGAACAAGTCGAAAGTCTGGTTGATCACCCAATCGGTACGCGAACCCGGACGGTCCACCTTGTTGATCACGACGATGGGTTTGAGGCCAAGCGCAAGCGCCTTCTTGGTCACGAAACGGGTCTGCGGCATCGGGCCTTCAACCGCGTCCACCAGCAGCACCACGCCGTCCACCATACCCAGCACACGCTCCACTTCGCCACCGAAGTCAGCGTGGCCCGGGGTATCGACGATATTGATGTGGGTACCTTCGTAATTGACCGCGGTGTTCTTGGCGAGAATCGTGATACCGCGTTCCTTTTCCAGGTCGTTGGAGTCCATCACGCGTTCGGTGACAGCCTGGTGGGCAGCAAAGGTACCGGCCTGCTGCAGCAGCTTGTCCACCATGGTGGTCTTGCCGTGGTCAACGTGGGCGATGATGGCGATGTTACGAAGGGCGCGCGACATGTAATTGATTCTCTGCGTGAAAAAGGCGCGCATTCTAACACAAATGGTTTGACACGCTGATGAATCTGCGTATACTGCGCGCTTCGTTTGACCACAGCGTCAACGATTCATCGCCCTGACCCCTCTGAAGTGGATTATTCACTTCGCCTTCTTTACCGGTTAGTGGCTATGCCCGAGCGCCGGTAAAAAGAATCCCTAAAAGAATTCTGCGCACTGCATCCTGAAACGGATGTGCTGCTGCTTGCGTATTTTCATTGTTCCTCTCGATAAGGAAATTGTGTGTCTTTTGAGAATCTAGATCTGCATCCCGCCATTCTTCACGCGCTGCAAGAGGCCGGTTACACCGAGCCCACGCCCATTCAGGCGCAAGCCATCCCCGAAATCATGGCGGGTCACGACATCATGGGCTCCGCCCAGACCGGTACCGGCAAGACCGCTGCCTTCACCCTGCCCGCGCTCAACCTGCTGGCAACCGTGCACCCGTCCAAGAGCCGCGGCCCGCGCATCCTGGTGCTGGTTCCGACGCGCGAACTCGCGCAACAAGTCAACGACGCTGCCCGCAAGTACGGCAAGTTCCTGCGCGCACGCACTGTGAGCATCGTGGGCGGCATGCCCTATCCGGTGCAGAACAAGCTGCTGTCGCAACCGCTGGACATCCTGGTCGCCACTCCGGGTCGCCTGCTGGATCACATGGAACGTGGCCGCATCGACTTCTCGCGCCTGCAGATGCTGGTGCTGGACGAAGCCGACCGCATGCTGGACATGGGTTTCATGCCTGATGTCGAACGCATCTGCTCCGCTCTGCCGGGCGAACGCCAGACGCTGCTGTTCTCCGCGACTTTCGACGGCGCTATCGGCAAGATCGCGCTGCAGCTGCTGAAGAACCCCAAGACCATTCAGGTCGCCGCGCAGCAGGCCAAGCACGAAAACATCGAACAGCGCCTGCATTTCGTGGACGACATGAACCACAAGAACAAGCTGCTGGAACATCTGCTGATCGAACCTGACGTGAACCAGGCCATCGTGTTCACCTCCACCAAGCGCCACGCCGAACTGCTGTCCGAGGACCTGATCGCCGCCGGCCACCGTGCTGCCGCACTGCACGGCGACATGACGCAAGGCGCCCGCAACCGCACGCTGACCAAGCTGCGCCACGGCGACGTGAACGTGCTGGTCGCCACCGATGTTGCCGCACGCGGCATCGACGTTGCCGGCATCAGCCACGTCATTAACTATGACCTGCCGAAGTTTGCCGAAGACTACGTCCATCGTATCGGCCGTACCGGCCGCGCCGGTCGCAAGGGTATTGCGATTTCCTTCGCTGCGCACAACGAACGCTTCGCGCTGCGCAAGATCGAGCAATTCACCGGCCACCGTCTCGAAGCAGCCGTGATTCCCGGTCTGGAACCGCAACGCAAGCCTCAACCGGCCAAACCCGGCTTCAAGCATGGCCACAAGCACGGCAGCGGAAAATTCGAAGGCAACAAGGGCGGATTCAAGCAACGCCAAGGCCAGGGTTACGGCGGTCAAAAGCGTAATGACGGCGAGAAGTCTTCCTTCAAGCCGCGCGGCAACCGCAACTTCGCCTGATCCTCATCCATGACGCCGAAAGCATCAACCGACATGAAAACTCAATCCGGAAATGATGCTTTTGGCGTATTGGCGGCAAGCCGCAAGTTATTGGATAATCCCCACCCGTGACGACTGAAACCACTTTTGCTTCCCTCGACCTCGCCCCGGAAATCCTGCGGGCGGTGGAAGAACAAGGTTATACCAAGCCGACGCCCATTCAAGCGCAGGCTATTCCCATGGTGCTGGATGGCCGCGACCTGATGGCAGGTGCCCAGACCGGAACCGGAAAAACCGCCGCGTTTACCCTCCCGCTTCTGCAGAAACTGCTCCCGCACGCGAACACCAGCGCATCGCCCGCCCGCCATCCCGTGCGCGCCCTGATCCTGACACCGACGCGCGAACTGGCAATCCAGGTGGAAGAAAGCGTGAAGACCTACGGCAAGCATGTGCCGCTGCGCTCACTGGTAGTTTTCGGCGGCGTCGATATCAAGACGCAAACCCCATCGCTGATGCGCGGCGTGGAAATCCTGGTCGCGACCCCCGGCCGCCTGCTCGATCATGTCGAACAGCGCACCGTACAGCTTAACCAGGTACAGATGCTGATTCTGGACGAAGCGGACCGCATGCTGGACATGGGTTTTTTGCCGGATCTGAAGCGCATTCTCAACCTGCTGCCCAAGCAGCGGCAGAACCTCATGTTTTCCGCGACTTTCTCTAACGATATCAAGAAGCTCGCGGACGACTTTCTCACCAATCCGACGCTGGTCGAAGTCGCGCGCAGCAATGCCGCCTCGGAAAACGTCACCCAGAAAATCTACAAGGTGACCCAGGACGACAAGCACGCAGTGCTGGCTGAACTGCTGCGCCAGGAAAACGTGCAGACCATCGTCTTCACCAAGACCAAGATTACGGCCAGCCGTCTTGCTCGCATGCTGCAGCGCGACGGCATTGCCGCGGACGCGATCCACGGCGACAAGTCGCAGCAGGAGCGCATCCAGGCTCTGGATGCCTTCAAGCAGGGCAAGATCACGACGCTGGTTGCCACCGACGTCGCCGCACGCGGGCTCGATATCGATCAGTTGCCGATGGTGATCAACTACGAGATTCCGCATGTGCCCGAAGACTACGTCCATCGCATCGGCCGCACAGGCCGCGCCGGGGCGCTGGGTGTCGCCATCTCGCTAGTCGCGCCGGAAGAAGAAAAGCTTCTGAAAGAAATCGAAAAGCTCATCAAGCGCGAAATTCCCCAGGAACAGGCCCCGCGTCCGCAACGCCGCATGCGCAGCGAACGCCCCTCCAGCGGCGAAAGTGGCGCACGTGCGGTTGCGTCTTTAATTCCGCCGCGAAAATCCCAGGACCCCTGGTTCGATAAACCCTATGAACCGGACCAGAACGCTCCGGATACTGTTCGGCATACTCCGCGGCCGATCAACAAGCAGAAGCGCGAAATTCCCGCTCTGTTGGGCGGGCTGATGCGGAAAGAGTAATTCCGCGCGTTCACATAAACGGGCAGTCGCAAGCTGCCCGTTTTGCTTTCTGGCATCAAGCCGCTTTGGGCATATCGTCAAACAGGGCACGATGGGTCTGCTCTCCGATATCGAATACCACTGCCACTGCATTCTCGACACCGATGCGTATTGGCGGGCCAAAACGCGTAACGGCAAAATTGGCGCGGCGCATCATGCGCTCGATAGAAGTCGTCGTGACGGTCACATAGGCATCGATGCCCATGCGGTCACCGAAACTCACGATCTCGCGCAATGCATCCAGCGAAAGCCCTGAAAATCCGAAGCCTTGCGGGCCGTCGGCCTCAATCGCGAAGCGGCTCAGCTCCCATATACGCGGATTTTCCGGGGCGGGCGCTCCGTGCAGCAACTCGGGGAAAGTGTCCTTCAACATATAGGGGCCTTCGGTAGGTAACGCGCGCCAACAGCCCTTCATGGCACCCGAGATGTCGCGAATCAGCATGTAATACGGATCCAGCGCGTCGTACCCGTCAATTTCCATACCGCTCATGACAGGTACATCCCAACCCATGCGCTCCTTGAATACCTTGGCGCGCAGGCGGTACATATCCCATAACTCCTTGCTTTCAAAATCCTTTCTTGGGGCAATCCTGATCGAATGAGCCATTTTGCGTGTCTCCTGTGAGAATTACTGGGTACCCAGCACGCATAGAAAATTATGCTCATCGCGTATGCAATGTAACTATCAGAACTGATAGGTTTTTCGGAAAACAGCTTGATGCAGAATGGCGGGGAGGCGCATGCACACGCCGTTTATTCAGGAGGAAATCAGATTGAGACCCTATCAAATTATCAGCGAAAATATCGTGCACAACGTGGTGAGCCAACCACTCGATCAGAAGTCCCTGCGGGAATACCGGATTGCTCGTCTGGAAAACCAGACGCGCTTCTGGTCTCGGTTTGGCGTGACCCAATCGCGCGGAAGCCGTTTTGAACTCGGGATGGAGATTCCCGCCCCCGTCAGTATCCTGTTGAAGCTCTACCTCAATGGCGTCATCAACGACGAAGACTTGAGCAGCGCCCGAAGCGAAGCGCTGATGGAGTGATCCAGCCCTAGGCCGGACTGATCAAGCCCAGGCGGATGGCTTTGACCACCGCCTGGCGGCGTGAGGTGACGTTCATTTTCCGGCGGATATTGCTGAAGTGGAAATTCACTGTCGCTTCGGTACACGTCAGGATTTTGGCCGTTTCCCATGATGTCTTGCCGACCGCGCTCCACTTAAGGCATTCCAACTCGCAACGCGTCAGTTCAGGCCGTTCGATTTGAGGAATAACGGACTGACGGCGGAACTGCGTGGATGATTCGAAGATGAAATCACGCAGCAGCGTCACTTCTGGCAGCTTTTCGAACGCATGCCGCTTGAATTCCTTGTCGGCCTTGTTATCGCTGACAAAGCAAAGAATCCCGACTTCGCCATTAGGTCCGTGAATCGGCAGCGTCAGTCCCGAACGTAGATTGTAACTGCATGCTTCCTCGTACATTTCCTGCTGGCGCTGGGTAGAGAACAATTCCGGAGACCAGACGAGCGGCGTCGTTTTGGTAAGGCAATGCGTGACGGTGGGATCAACGTAGCCGAGCGCCTCGTCGTCATACTTGGAGCGCCAACGCGCAGAGTAATTACTGTGAAGGAAAGCGTGGGTAGCTTCGATGGGAGCATCACGATCAGGAAAGATCGCCAGTAGCGTCTGGTCGAACCCCAGATCATTGCCCAGTTTGAATACAGTGTCGCGCCATGCCTGTTCCGTGCTGCACTCCAGCAAGCCGGACAGTTTTTCGAAATGGTTCATAGGCCCCCTTTGCCTCCGCCATTTTCTTCACATTGTCGACTGCGGCCCGGGCTTTCGGCTATAGCCCAAATGGGGTATTCGACTTACCCCATCCTATACAGACTACTGCTGAGCCTGGTTCCGCATGAAATCGGCAACGCCCCACAAGGCGTTGCCTAGTTGAATCATAACCTGTTCTTCGACGCCGATGTCATGCATGGCGCGCACCATGCAGTACATCCATTGATCACGCTCGGACTCCCCAATGGCAAACGGCAAATGACGCGCCCGAAGAAAAGGATGGCCGTAGCGTTCGATGTAAAGCTGCGGCCCGCCTGTCCAGCCGCTCAAGAACATGAACAGTTTCTCGCGCGCCTCGGTCAGGTCCTGCGCATGCATCGCGCGTATGCCGGCCGCCTTGGGATCGGTATCCATGATGTCGTAGAAGCGCTCCACCAGCTCCCTCACCCGCTCTACGCCACCCAGCAATTCAAAAAACGTGGCCTTGCTGCTGCCCGGTTCGCCGATCTTGGTCATCATTTCAAACGGCCCTCGGCTTGACGCGGCTGGAAGCTTCCTTGGCGCGCGCGCGCGCTTCGTCGGTGTCCTTGCCGGTTGCAAGCGCCACGCCCATACGGCGGCGCTCGAAAGACTCCGGCTTGCCGAAAAGGCGGATATCAGACTCGGGCACGCCGAGCGCGGCTTCCACGCCATCGAACACCAGATTGCTGCTTTCCACCTCTCCGTAAATCACGGCGCTCGCCCCTGGCGCTCGCATGGCAACGTTTACCGGCAGGCCGAGAATCGCGCGCGCATGAATCTCGAATTCGGAAAAACGCTGGCTCGCCATCGTGACCATGCCCGTATCATGCGGACGCGGGCTGACTTCGGAGAACCATACATCGTCGCCCTTCACGAACAACTCAACGCCGAACAGACCGAGGCCGCCCAGATTTTCCGTCACTGCTTGCGCGATGCCGCGTGCGCGTTCCAGCGCCTTCGCGCTCATTGCCTGCGGCTGCCAGCTTTCCACATAATCGCCCTTGACCTGCACGTGCCCGATCGGCTCGCAGAATTGCGTTTCAACCTGACCATTCGAATTCAGGGCGCGCACGGTCAGCAGCGTGATTTCATAGTCGAAATCGATCTGGCCCTCAACAATCACCCGCCCCTGATCCACGCGTCCGCCCTTGGCAGCGTAGTCCCAAGCTGCGGCGACCTGCTCCGGTGCAGTCACGCGCGATTGTCCCTTTCCGGACGACGACATCACGGGCTTGATGAAACAGGGATAGCCGATGCCGCCGTCGATGGCGGCCTGCATTTCAGCCTGACTGGAAGCAAATGCATAAGGCGAAGTTGGAAGTTTGAGCTCTTCCGCAGCCAAGCGGCGGATGCCCTCGCGATTCATGGTCAGCTGCACGGCGCGCGGCGTGGGAATGACACGGGTTTTGCCGGCAGCCTCGATTTCCGCCAGCGCGTCGACGGCAATGGCCTCGATTTCGGGCACGATGAGATGCGGTTTTTCGGATTCCACCAGCGCGCGCAATGCCGTGGCATCGGTCATGTCGATCACATGTGCGCGATGGGCGACCTGATGGCCGGGGGCATTGGGATAGCGATCAACGGCGATCACTTCGACCCCCAGACGCTGCAGTGCGATGATGACTTCCTTGCCTAGCTCGCCGCTGCCGAGCAGCATCACGCGCGTGGCGGAAGGACTCAAGGGGGTGCCGATACTCATGGGAAACTCCGCAAAGATTTAATGCGGAATTTTACCATGCGGGATTTCCCCTCAGATTTCCTTGATGCCGTGTTTTTCCATACGGTAGCGGATAGTCATGCGGGTGATGCCGAGCAGCCGCGCCGCCTCCGATACATTCCCCCCCGACTGCCGCAACGCATTGACGATGAGTGTCTTCTCGGCATCCTCCAGTCGCATCGCAGAGATAACCGGTTCCTGCGGCGCTTGCATCTGCTGGCTGGGCAGAGCGAGATCGGCGGAAGTGATGACTGCTCCGCGGCTCAGCAGCACACCACGGCTGATCAAATGTTTGAGCTCACGCACATTGCCGGGCCAGGCATAGGCGCGCATGGCGCTCAGTGCCTCGGGGGCAAAATGACGATACGGCAACCCATAGCGGCGTGATGTCTGTTGGGCAAAATGCTCGGCCAGCAAAACAATATCGTCGCCGCGCTGGCGTAGCGACGGCATTTCTATGCTGAGCACATTGAGGCGGTAATAGAGATCGGCGCGGAACCGGCCCTCCAGCACCATCTGCTGCAGATCTCGATTGGTGGCCGCGATGAACCGGGCCGGCACGGGGCGCTCCTTGGTCGAACCGAGGCGACGCACCATGCGCCGTTCCAGCACATTGAGCAGTTTGGCCTGGAGCCCCAGCGGCAATTCGCCAATCTCGTCCATGAAAAGCGTGCCGTCCTCGGCCGCTTCGATAAGCCCGCAACGCGAGCCCTGCGCACTCGTGAAGGCGCCCTTCTCGTGCCCGAACAATTCGCTTTCGATCAGATCCGCAGGCAGCGAGGCGCAATCGACATGTACGAAAGGACGGTCACCCAGGCAGGTCTGGTGCAACAGGCGGGCCGCCACATCCTTGCCTGTGCCCGTCTCGCCCGTGATCAATACGGTGGGCGGCGCGACATCGGCGACAGAAACCAGCTTTGCGATACGCTGAATCTGGCCTTGCGCAGCGAGCATGGCCGGACTGTTGCCGATAAGCTCGACACCTTCCACGGCGTGGCTGTCGCGCTGGCGCGAATGATCCAGTTGGTGCTTGAGTTGCAGGGATTGCTGTGCCTTGCCAAGCGCGAGCAGCAGTTCTTCCAGATCGATCGGTTTCTTGAGGTAGTCCGCAGCGCCCTGCTTCATGGCACTCACAGCATCACTGACTTCGCCGTAAGCAGTCATCACGATAACGGGAGTGCCGCGCGCGGTCAGTTCGGCCAGAAGGTCCATACCGCTGCCATCCGGCAGCCGCATGTCCAGCAATACGATATCGGGCGCAAGCTGGCGGATTGCTGCCCGGCCAGCCGCGAGCGTCTCCGCCGCTTCACATGTGTAACCTGCCTGCCGGAGCCGCTTGACCACGGCCCGCGCAAACAGAGTTTCATCCTCGACCAGCAGGACGCGCAACTTCAGATCCGCCATTTCAGGTGGTTGACCGGAAAATTCGTTACGCGTCTGCATCATGCCTTAGTCGAGATCCACCGCGCCGGCGCCCGATTTCTTGGCAGGACGGCCGAATTCGTAGCGCACACCCACCCACGCCGCACGCGGCGCGCCCGGAGAACGGAATTGCTCGGCTGCCCAATCATCTTCACCGTTGGTGTTGAAAGTACGATCCGGCGTATTGAAGGCGTTTGCACCCATCACGCCTAGGGTCGCGTACTCCTTGTCGAACAGGTTGTTCACCTTGGCGAATGCGCTCCAGTTGCTGTTGACGCGGTAGTTGGCGTCGAGATTGAACACGGTGTAGCCGGCCACCTTGCCGTTCTCGTCGTCGTTGTTTTCGTCGCCGCGCGCGTAGACGCCGGAGAAGGCCAGCATGTTAAGGCCGACGGTGAGATCAGGCGTGAACTCATAAGCGGCGCGCAATTTGAGTGCATGGTCCGGCAGGCCCGGCATGCGGTCGCCCTTGCGCGCGGTGATGGTATCGCCTTCGCCGTCGCCATCGGTATCCACAGCAGAACTGTTGAACGGACTCGCGAAATCGACCTCGCTCTCGAAAGTGGCACGCAGGAAGGTGTAATTGGCGGCCAGCGTCAGCTTGTCCAGCTTGCCTTGCAGGCCCAGTTCGACGCCCTTTCGGCGGGTTTTGCCGATGTTCTGGAAATAGCCCAGGTTGGTCGAGGTGGCTCCGGCGGAGATGAACTGGATATCATCGTGCAGGGTGGAGTAGAAGCCGGTGGCGCTCCACTGCCAGTTGCCACCGAGTCGGCCGCGCACGCCGCCTTCCCAAGTCTTGGCAACCACAGGTTCGAGCGGTGGGTCGGCCAGGAAGTCGGTAGGCAGTCGGCACGGCACGTCCGGGTCCGCACAAGCCAGTTCGATCGGGGTCGGAGCACGCATGCCCTCGTTATAACCACCGAAGAAGTTGAGGCTTTGCGACGGGTTGTAGTTGAGGCCAATCGCCGGGTTGAAGCGGTTGAAATGATGCTCGACCTCGTCCGAAGTGGTACCGGTGACGAACTTGCCGGTGCCGCCGTCGGCTTCCATGTGGTCGCGGATCTTGACCTTGATGTAGTTGTATCGGCCGGACGCGGTCACGTGCAGCTTGTCGTTGAGTGACAGTGTATCGGTGAAATACAGCCCGTAATACTGGTTGCGGCCGGTTACGTCGGTTTCCATTTCGAAATCTTCGTCCGAATTGGCGGAACGGTCAGCCTCGAACTCGTCCACTTCCTGTTCAAACGACTTGTAGTTGGATTTGCCGCCGTCGAAGTTGAAGCCCACGGTGTACTGGTTCGCATAGTCCCACAGCTTGCCGCTGTCCGAGAACTGCAGCGTGAAGCCGTAGCCTTGCTGGTCTGTGGCGCTACGCTCGTTGAACCCTTGATTGGACGTCGGATCGAGCGGATCGAAGTCGTCGTTCACGTTGCTGGCGAAGTTGTGGATGCGGCTACGGCGCACATAGAAGTTGCCTGCGATGAGCTTGGTATCGCTGAGGAAATGGCTGCCTTCGAGATTGACCAAGGTCACGCTGGAATCGTTGCGATCAGGGAAGGTATAACCCTCCTCCTCGGTCAAGCCCCAGCTGTGGGGCACAGCCTGCACGCCTTCGAGACGATTGTCCGAACCCGCTACAGTCAAGTCGAAATCGGTGGTGTCATTTTGCCAGCCCACCTTGCCGAACAGCTGGTTGACGTTGCTGAAGGAGTGCTCGCGCCAGCCGGTTTCGTCGACAAAGTTACCAGTGAAGAACCAGTCCAGTTCGTCCTGCTCGCCGCCGTATTCGAAATTGACGCCCTTGCGGCCCCAGGAGCCGGCAGTGGCTTCCATGACGAAGCCGGGATATTGCGCGCCGCTCTTGGTGTGGATCGACAGCGCGCCGCCCAAGGTATTGAGGCCGAACACCGGATTGGAGCCGGGAATCAGATTGATCGAGGAAATCGCGGATTGCGGAATCGCGCCCCAATTGACGCCGTCGCCGAATGGCTCGTTGAGGCGCACGCCGTCCATGAACACAGACATGCCCACCGGCGCGCCCATGAGCGGAGTTGCGGTGAAGCCCCGGAAATTCACATCCGGCATATAGACGTTGCTCTGGCCCTCGGTAATCGTCACGCTGCCGAGATTGGCATTCATGTATTCCGACACTTCGAGCCCGTGCTGTTCGCCGATGGACTTCGCATTGGCAGCCTGCACATTGGAAGGCACCTGGTCGATGGAGGCACCGACACTCGGCAACGGGGTGGTACTGACCACGTCGACCGTACCCAATTCGAGCACCTCGGCCTTGTTTTCGGCCATGGCAAGATGCGGTGCGGCACAGATGGCGGCCACGACCATAGCGATGGTCCGCAAGCGAAACTGGTGATGCATGTTCTCCCCCGATTTGACGAGCTAATTGTAAAAAGTCTGTTACAAATACCAAGATTCGTACCAGCCTTCACAATCTCACCCATCCCTTTCAATTCAGCCACTTGGAAAAATGACTGAATCTTCGGCAAGAGTGTAACGAAAAATTATGGTTGTTTACAGCCAATATTTTGGTTGCAGACAACCACCACCTATACGCTTTGCAGAATCTGCCGGGGGGATACCCGCAGAATCTTCCTGATCCCCAGCCATGCGGCAGCAGGTACCAGCAACATGCCCGAAGCCAATGTCACGACGGCCAGCCAAAGATTGAAACTGTATGGAATATGCAGCAGATGCTGGCTGATGATCCAGGCCAGCAAGCTCGCGGCTACCATCGCGACGACGCCGGCCAAGAGGCCGATACCGGCGAACTCCACCAGCACTGTCGCCCTCGCCTGCCTGCCGCTGGCGCCAAAAGTGCGCAATACGGCGGCTTCCCGCAAGCGCTCGTCCTGGGTCGCGGAAAGTGCCGCGTACAACACGGCAATGCCGGTCAACATGCAGAAAGCAAACACGAATTCGACGGCGAGCGTCATTCGGTCCATGATGCCGCGCAACTGGGCGAGGATGGCTTCGACGTCGATAATCGTGAGGTTGGGCATCGCGCGCACCAGTCGATTCAGCACCTCCTCCCGCCCTGCCGGCAAATGGAAACTGGTGATGTAGCTGGCCGGATAATTTTCCAGTACACCGGGAGGCGTTACCGCAAAGAAATTGGCTCGCATCGAATCCCACTCCACCTTGCGCAGACTCTGGACCCGAAGATCGATGCGCTGCCCGACAATATCGTAGGTCAGTGTATCTCCCAGCTTTATGTCCAGTTGTTGAGCTATTCCCTCTTCCAGAGAAATCACCCGCTGCCCATGCTCCTCCGGCGTCCACCAGCGCCCGGCCAGAATACGATTATCCTTCTGCATGTGCGCGGCGACGGACAGGTTCCATTCCCGCTCGGCGAGACGCCGTGCTCGTTCGTCGGTGTAGCGGCTTATATCGAGCGGACGGTTATTGACCGCGACCAGTCGCCCCCGCACCATCGGGAAAATTTCCGGCGGTGCGAGTTTTTCCTTTGTAAAGAATTCGCCGATGCCCGTCATCTGGTCAGGCTGAATATTGATCACGAAGCGATTGGGTGCATCCGGCGGCAACGAAGCATGCCAGTTGTCCAGCAAATCACCGCGCACGATAGCCAGCAGAGCCATCGCCATGAGGCCAAGACTGAAACCGGCGACCTGGGCAATCCCCACGCCAGGGCGTTGCAGCAGATTGGCGATGCCGATACGCCAGACACCTCCTGCCCGCACAGCCATGCGTCGCAACAAAAGGCCGGTAAGAGCAGCAACCGCGCAGGCGACCAGAAGCAGTCCCATCAGCCCGCCAAGCACGATCCAGCCCAGCTGCACGTCGCGCGCACTCCAGAACACCAGCCCAAGCATGACCGCGATCCCCGGCAGCCATGCCAGCCAGGAAACAGCCGCATTTTCATCGAGATCCTTGCGCAGGATGCGCAGCGCGGGCACATTGCGCAAACGCAACAGATGCGGAAGCATCACGCCCATCATCGCCGCCACGCCGGCCAATGAGCCGCTGAGTGCAGGCATCCACGTCGGCGGCGGAAGTGCCTCGACAAACAATGCTCCGGCCAGACGGGCCAGCACCTCCTGCGCGGCAAAACCCAGCAGGCAGCCGAGCACACTGCCGATTACGCCAAGCACAAAGGCCTGCAGCAGGAAAACCTGCAGGATACGGCTCTGCGAAGCGCCGAAGCAACGCATGAGGGCGCATGTATCCAGATGGCGCCGGGCAAAGCGCAAGCCTGCCAGCGACATCGCCACCATGGCCAGGATCACGCTGGCCATCGAGGCCAATCCGAGAAACTGCCGTGCCTTGTCCAGCGCATTGCGAATCTCGGGGCGCGCAGCCTTGACGTCTTCCAGGCGCATGCCGCGTTCCAGCCGCGCTTCGGCCCAAGGTCTGAATTCATTCAGCGATGTTGCCTCTCCCGCCACCAGCAATCGATAGCGGACACGGCTGCCGTACTGGATCAGACCGGTGCTTGCCACATCGTCGATATTCATCATCAGCCGCGGAGCGAAGCTGAACATGTCACCACCACGCGCCGGTTCTTCCTGCAGGATGGCCGCGACCTTCAACTGGCGCTCCCCGACTCCCAGCACCTCGCCTTGCCGCACCTCCAGCAGGCTGGCGAGGCGCGGCTCGATCCAGACTTCGCCAGGAGCCGGCACACCTTCCGGATTTCGTACCGGAGCGAACGGCTCGTCCGCAATCGCCAGCTTGCCGCGCAATGGGTAGCCCGCGCTCACGGCCTTGATTTCGGACAAGCGCCCTATCTCTCCCCGCATGACCATGCTGGGGAATTCCATCGTCTGCGCGGTGCGCAAGCCTGACTTGTTCGCCTGCTCTGCAAAAGATGGCGGAACGGGGTGATCGGAAACCACGACCAGGTCGCCCCCCAGCAGCATTCCGCCCTGGCGGCCGAGCGCCGCCTCGATGCGGTCCGCGAAGAACCCGACCGCCGTCATCGCAGCCACGGCCAGCACCAGTGCGAACAGCAACACGCGAATTTCGCCGGCGCGCCAAGCGCTGCGCAATTGCCGGAGCGCGAAATGTGTTTGATTCATGCGAAACCTCGATCGGCCATCACGGTTTGAGCTTTCCGCCCTCCAGTTGCAGCCGTCGGCCACAGCGCTGGGCCAGCGTTGCATCGTGCGTCACCAGCACAAGCGTGGTGCCAGCTTCGGCGTTCAGGCTGAACAGCAGATCGATAATGCGCTGTCCGGTCGCGGCATCGAGGTTACCAGTCGGCTCATCGGCGAAGAGGATGGACGGTCGCGGAGCAAATGCCCGGGCGATGGCGACGCGCTGCTGCTCGCCGCCGGAAAGCTGTCGTGGGTAGTGGCGCAGACGGGGCGTCAACCCGACGCGTTCCAGGGCCTGACGAGCCCGCTCCTCCGCATCGGCAATACCGGCGAGCTCCAGCGGCAGCAGCACGTTCTCCAAAGCGGTCAGCGACGGCAGCAGCTGGAATGACTGAAACACGAATCCCATATGCCGCCCGCGCAAGGCAGCCCGCCCATCCTCACTCAACGCAGCCAGATTCTGGCCGCGCAGGGCCACCGTCCCTGCACTGGGAACATCCAGCCCGGCCAGCAGACCAAGCAATGTGGATTTGCCCGAGCCTGAGGCGCCCAGAATCGCGACGGTCTCGCCGGCGTGTACCATGCAGCTGAAATCCGAGAGGATCGCGAGTTCGCCTTCGCTGCTGGTAACATGCTTGCTCAAGCCCGTCGCTTCGATTTCGATTGTTTGATGAGAATCCGGAACCATGTTGCCTAGATTTTTCCTGTTGTTGATCCTGAGTCTGCCCTTGTGGGCCATGGCCGCGCCTACCATCCTGGTGTATGGCGACAGCCTGTCGGCAGCGTATGGCATTCCTAGAGACCAGGGATGGGTGGAATTGTTGCAGCGGCGACTAAACGAAGAAGGCTACAGCCATCGTGTCGCAAATGCCAGCGTCAGCGGCGAAACCACGAGCGGCGGACTCTCGCGCTTCGACGCCACGCTGCAGAAAACGCGCCCCGACCTCGTCATTATTGAACTCGGCGCCAACGACGGCTTGCGCGGCCTGCCCGTGGCCGACATGAAGCGCAACCTGGTTTCCATGATCAAGGCGGCGCGCCAGCAGCAGATCAAAGTAATGCTGCTCGGCATGCGCATTCCGCCGAATTACGGGCCGGTCTATACGCGGGAGTTTTCCGACACCTTCCAGCAACTGGCGAAGGAGTACAAACTGCCGCTTGTGCCTTTTTTCCTGAATGGAGTGGCGGGTCAGCGCGATCTCGTACTGGACGACGGCCTGCATCCCTCTGCCGCAGCACAAGGGAAATTGCTCGACAATGTGTGGGAGGAACTCGAACCCATCCTGGGCAAACCCGTCAGCCGCGCCTCCAGCCGATAAGCCAGCCCTCTTCGTCCGGCCCGGCCTGCAAATCGCACGCAACGCCAATCCCCGGCACGACTGCCAAGCGTTCGCCGATGTAAATCAGGGGCAGCGCCGCTCTTTCCCAAGGAGGCATCCCGGCTTCCTGCAATAGATGTCGCAAACTGCGTGTGGGCCGCTTCGCATCCGGGCGGAAGCGCTCCCCTCCCGCACGCGAACGGATATCGAGCCGTTCGGGTATCTTTTGGGCCGCCAGCCCATGCCCCGCCACACGCGTGAACAATAGCACGCCGTGCGGCAGCTGCAGCTCCGATTCTCCGCGCCAGGCGAGGTGCAACGGCTGCACTCCCGTTGCACGCTCGAACACGGCGCGGTCTCGATAGCGCCGCACCTCGCCGCCTGCAAGCTCTACCTGTAGCTGCGCATCCTGACGCGATGTGAGCAGTTGGCGATAGAGCTCCTGCAAGCGGCGCGTGTTCGGCAGCGCAGTGAGATAGCCGCTCAACCAGTAGCGCAACAGATTGCGGCCCCGCGCCGGAGAAAGCACTCGCAGCGCCTCGATGCGCAATTCAGGACCTTGCACGTAAAGTGCCGCATCTTCTGCTGCTACCTCGTCCAGAAGCTCGGCCGCCTCCGCAAAATGCGCCGCACTGCGCGCAATCGTTGTGCGCGCCGCGGGGAAACGCTGTTCCAGCTGCGGGAATATGTGATGGCGCAGGAAATTGCGATCGTAGGCAAGGTCAAGATTGCTTCCGTCCTCGACCCACTGCAGTTTGTGGGCCTCCGCATAAGCTTCGAGCTCAGAACGCGACACATCCAGCAAAGGGCGCAACACGGGCATCCCGTTCACCAATGCCCGCTCTTCCATGGAAAGCTGCACATTCGATTGACTGCTGACAGCCGGCATTGCTGCCAGCCCCTTCACCCCCGAACCGCGCAGCAGCTGCAGCAGTACCGTTTCCGCCTGGTCGTCGCGATGGTGGGCCAGCACGAGCGCATCGGCATGATGCTTCAGCAACGCCTGATAGCGTGCCAGGCGCGCGGCCGCCTCGATACCGAGCCCGCTATCACGCGGCACATGCACGGTTTCGGCCGTGAAGGGAATATCGTATCCGGAGCATACCTCGGCGCAGAACTCGGCCCATTGCGGCGCGTGCGGGCTGATACCGTGGTTGACGTGCACGGCCTTGAGGTGGAAGGGAAGATGTTCGCGCGCCGCCACAAGGAGATGCAGCAGCACACAGGAATCGAGACCGCCCGAGAAACCGAGCAGTAGTGTCTGGCCCGGCTGGACGGTCTCGCTAAGAAAGTGCGTCAGGCGTTGAGACAGCTCACTTGGCCGCGGCTTCTTTGTACTTGCCATAGCTCATGAGACGATCCAGCCGCGCTTCGAGCAGGTTGGTGGTGGACTTTACCTGCAGCATGTGCAACTCGTCCTTGAGCGCGCGACGCAGCGTTTGCAGCATCACTTCCGGTTCGCGATGCGCGCCGCCCAGAGGTTCGGAGACAATGCGATCCACCAGTCCCAGGGTTTTCAGGCGATTGGCGGTGATTGCCAGCGTTTCCGCGGCTTCAGGCGCCTTGTCCGCGCTCTTCCACAGGATGGAAGCGCAGCCCTCCGGCGAGATCACGGAATAGGTGGAATATTGCAGCATCATGAGATGGTCGACCACGCCCAGCGCCAGTGCGCCGCCGGAACCGCCCTCGCCGATGATGATGCCGATGATCGGGGTCTTGAGCTCGGCCATCACATAGAGGTTACGCGCGATCGCCTCGGACTGGCCGCGCTCTTCCGCACCAATGCCGGGATAAGCGCCCGGCGTGTCGATGAAGGTAATGATGGGCAGCTTGAACTTCTCGGCGAGGCGGAACAGGCGCAATGCCTTGCGATAGCCTTCCGGACGCGGCATGCCGAAATTGCGGTAAATCTTTTCCTTGGTGTCGCGGCCCTTCTGGTGACCGATGACCATCACCGGCTGGCCTTCGAAGCGCGCCATGCCACCGACGATGGCCGGGTCATCCGCATAGGCACGATCGCCGTGCAACTCCTCGAAGTCGGTAAACAGGCCGTTGATGTAATCCAGCGTGTACGGGCGTTGCGGGTGGCGCGACACCTGGGAAATCTGCCAGGCGCCCAGCTTGCTGTAGATGTCCTTGGTCAGCGTCTGGCTCTTTTGCTGCAGTCGCTCGATTTCTTCGGAGATGTCGAGTGCGGAATCATCCTGCACATAGCGCAGCTCCTCGATTTTCGCCTCAAGCTCGGCGATGGGTTGTTCGAAGTCCAGAAAGCTAGTTTTCATGAGCGAAATAGTCGTTAGTCGTAAGCATTTCGTTGCAAGCCGCTGTCAATTACCGACGAACGGCCGCGAACGAGCGGCGTCAATGATACAGGATTTTGACGTTTTCTTCGGAAAGCCATGCACGCAGGCCATTGAGCAGCT
This sequence comes from uncultured Methylobacillus sp., assembly GCA_946478865.1. The sequence goes on along the minus strand of CAMLDO010000001.1, from coordinate 214,517 downwards.
CGTCATGCAGCTCAACGCGCCACTGCTCGCTCAGCGCAAGCTCGCAATGCGCGTTGGCATTACGGTAATTGATCTGCACGCGGCAGCCCGGAGCTTCTTCGGCATCGCGCGACTTGCGGTAAGGAGTGAGCAGTTCGCCGAGCTTGCGCGCATCGGCCTGTCCGTTGCAGGAAATCCTGAGCAGGCTGGCATAGGCGCTGCGCGCGGAAGCAAGGTCATACAGGCGGCGCGCATTGACGCGCAGGCCGCCGCTGAAATCGTCGTTGCTGACCTTGCCCTCGACGAACAGCAGTTGATCCTCCTTGAGCAACGCCGCGTGCGAAATCAGCAACTCGCTGCCGACCATGACCTCGATCTGCGCAGTCGCGTCGTCGATGGTCACGAAAGCCATCTTGCCGCGGCTGGTCATGCGCGCGCGCAGGCCGACCACGACCCCGGCAAGCAGCTGCGGCTGATCCTGCGGTTTCAGTGCTGCCAGACCATTACGCACGAAGGAGGACAACTCCTTGCGGTAGGCGGCATAAGGGTGGCCGCTGAAATAGAAACCGAGCGCGGCCTTTTCCTGCTGCAGCTTGTCCTGCTCCGGCCAGTAGGCCACTTCCGGCAACTTGTGCTGCGTCACGTCCGGCATGTCTCCGAACAGGCTGTTCTGTCCACTCGCCGCCCCGCTCTGCTCGGCCGCCTCGATCGCCATGCCGACTCCGGCCAGCAAGGCCGCACGATTGGGTTCCAGCTTGTCGAATGCGCCGGCGCGAATGAGTGACTCGATCACGCGGCGATTCACCTTGCGCAGGTCGAGACGCTGGCAGAAATCGAACAAATCCTTGAACGGGCCATCCTGCTCGCGGGCGGCAAGGATCACCTCGATCGCCGACCAGCCGGTGCCCTTGATCGCGCCCAGGCCGTACAGTACCTGCTTGGCGTTCAACGGCTTGAAGCGGAACTCGCTCTGGTTGATATCCGGGGCCAACACTTCCAGACCGTTGGCGAGGCAATCGTCGTGGAAGATATGCACGCTGTCGGTGTTGTTCATGTCCGCCGACATGGTCGCGGCCAAGAAGGCTGCCGGGTAATGCTTCTTGAGGTAAGCGGTGTGGTAGGCCACCAGCGCGTAAGCCGCCGCATGCGACTTGTTGAAGCCGTAACTCGCGAACTTCTCCATCAAGTCGAACAGGAATTCGGCATCCTTGGGCTGGGTGCCGTTCTTTTCGGCGCCCTCGACGAAAATCGCGCGCTGCTGCGCCATTTCCTCGGGTTTCTTCTTGCCCATCGCGCGGCGCAGCATGTCGGCGCCGCCTAGGCTGTAGCCGGCGACCACCTGCGCGATCTGCATCACCTGCTCCTGATACACCATAATGCCGTAGGTTTCTTTCAGGATGGGTGCGGTCGCCGGGTGCGGATATTCCACCTTCTGCAGGCCATGCTTGCGGCGGCAGAAGTCGGGGATCAGGTCCATCGGGCCGGGTCGGTATAGCGCGACCAGCGCGATGATGTCCTCGAACACGTCCGGCTTGGCCTGCTTCAGCATGTCCTTCATGCCGCGCGATTCCAGCTGGAATACGGCGGTGGTATTCGCGGATTTCAGCAGGTCGAAAGTCGGCTTGTCGTCCAGCGGCAGCGTCTCGAACGCGAGCGGCTCCAGCCCTTGCTGCTGGCGCTGCGCATTGGTGCTTTCCAGCGCCATGTCGAGGATGGTCAGCGTGCGCAGGCCCAAGAAGTCGAACTTGACCAGCCCGACCGCCTCCACGTCATCCTTGTCGTACTGGCTGACCACGCTGTCGCCGCCTTGCTGGCAGTAAACCGGCGAAAAATCGGTGATCTTGCCGGGCGAGATCAGCACGCCGCCGGCGTGCATGCCGATGTTGCGGGTCAGGCCTTCAAGGCGCAGCGCCAGTTCCAGCAGCTCGTTAACTTCTTCTTCCTTCTCGCGCCGCTCCTTGAGTTGCGGCTCTTTTTCCAGCGCATCGGAGAGCGAGATGCCCAGCTCATTGGGAATCAGCTTGGCGATACCGTCGACGAAGTTGAATGGCAGGTCAAGTACGCGGCCAACGTCGCGGATCACCGCCTTGGCCGCCATGGTACCGAAGGTGGCGATCTGCGAGACCGCCTCCAGTCCGTACTTGTGGCGCACGTATTCGATGACGCGGTCGCGCCCATCCATGCAGAAGTCGATGTCGAAGTCGGGCATGGAAACCCGTTCCGGATTGAGGAAGCGCTCGAACAGCAGCGCGTAGCGCAGCGGATCGAGATCGGTAATCCCGAGCGAATATGCTACCAGCGAACCTGCACCGGAACCCCGGCCCGGCCCGACCGGCACGCCGTTGTGCTTGGCCCAGTTGATAAAGTCCGCCACGATGAGGAAGTAGCCGGGGAAGCCCATCTGCACAATGATGCCGACTTCGAAATCGAGCCGCGCTTCGTACTCCGCACGCTTGGCTTCGCGTACTTCCGGATCCGGGTACAGTACTTCCAGGCGCTGCTTGAGTCCCACGTGCGCCTGGATACCGAGATACTCGTCCAGGCTCTCGCCGTTGGGCGTGGGGAATTTTGGCAGGTAGTTCTTGCCCAGGGTCAGCGTCAGATTGCAGCGCTTGGCGATCTCGACGCTATTGGTCAGCGCCTCCGGGATATCGGCAAACAACTCGGCCATCTCCGCCTGCGTGCGGAAGTACTGCTGCTCGGTGAAATGACGCGGGCGGCGGCGGTCAGCCAGCACATAGCCTTCGGCAATGCAGACTCGGGCTTCGTGCGCCTTGTGATCTTCGGGATCGAGGAACTGGATAGGATGCGTCGCGACCACGGGCAGCTGCAGGCGCGCAGCGAGATCGAGTGCACGGGCAATGTAGGCTTCCTGTTGCGGATGTCCCGCACGCTGCAGCTCGATGTAGAAACGGTTAGGGAACAGCTGGTCCCACTGCTGCGCCAGCGATTCGGCCACCGCGACGTTATCCTGCAGCAGCGCCTGCCCGATGTCTCCGGCCATCTCGCCAGATAGCAGGATCAGGCCCTCGGTACCACCTTCGACAATCCACTCGCGGCGGATTTCAGCCCGGCCTCGGTGCTGGTTTTCAAGGAAGGCTTTGGATACGAGTTCGCACAGGCGCAGGTAACCGGCATGGTTCTGGCACAACAGCAGCGCGCGATAGGGCTGGTCGCGATTACCTTCGTTTTCCAGCCAGATATCCGCGCCGACGATGGGTTTCACGCCCTTGCCGCGTGCGGCCTTGTAGAACTTGACCGCGCCGAACAGGTTGGACAGATCGGTGAGCGCCAGCGCGGGCATCTTGTCGTTCGTGGCGCGCTTGACGTAATCGCCGATGCGCACCATGCCATCCACGACGGAGAACTCGCTATGGCAGCGCAGGTGGATGAAAACGGGGTGAGACATGCCCCGGATTTTACCGCAAAACGGAGACGGCCTAGGGCAGAATCAGATGAAAACAGGCACCGTCACGGTTTGCCAACACGACTTCGCCTGCCTGCCCCTCCAGCACGTGCAGGGCGGCAATGCGTTGCGCGAGATACAGTCCGAGTCCCGTACCCGACTGGCTATGGGGCAGCTCGCCGTCGAGGTGATCGAGCATTTCCGGAGGATATCCCCGACCATCGTCATCCACCTCGAAAACCAGATGTCCCTGATCCTCGAATGCATCGAGCCGGACCCGCGTATTCGCATAGCGACAGGCGTTATGCACGGCATTCCCCAGTGCAAGCCGAACCAAGGCCTCGTCGTAGAACCAGAAAGCCGGAGGAGCCGTCCCGACTTCGATACTCAAGGAAGGAAAAAGTGCGCGATACTCTTCAGCCAGTTCGCGCAGCAACTCGGCTGGGCTGGCCGAATCTATGTTCGCAGCCAGCTTTCCGACTTGATCCCGATGCGCGATCAGCAGGCCAGTCAGCTGGCGAGCAGCGCCCAGAACGATACCGGTTTCCTTGCCGCAATCGCCGCGGCGCCCCAGCAGCAACGCCAACTCGGCCAGCCGGTTTTTGACATCATGGATGACTGCGGCGCCGAGTTCGTCCATGCTCAGACTTTCTGCACAGCTCGCTTGAGCAGGCCGTCGATCTGGACAAGCTTGGGGAAAGCCGGATCCTTGTCGATCACCCACTGCCGGTATTTGAGGCAAGCCTGCATCTTTTCCGGCGTGCTGCCGTTGCGCACCAGGTCGAGCGCCCAAGCCAGCGCGGCATTGCCGACGATCTGGAGATTGTTGGGCAGGCGGTCGGCGGCACGGCTGAGTAGCTCGATCGCCTCGACCAGTTGCCCCGCCTCGGCCTTGCGCACGCCTTCGTTATTGATCTGAATCACTTCGCGCGCGCTGGACTCGATCATCTCACCCGCTTCCGCTGCATCCTTGCCTGCGGCCGCAAACACCTCGCGCACCCTGCCTTGCACTGCGACATCATCCGGATTGTTCTGCAGCAGTTGCTTGAGCAGTTCATTGGCCTGACCCTCGCGCCCGGCAGCAAAGCAGGCATCCGCAATGGCGGTCACAGCCGCGACAGGCAATGAGCTCACTTCCTGGGCGAGCGCGATTTGCAGAACGGCGTCCGCCGCCGTCATGTTGCCCGCCTTGCGATAAGCAAGACATTCGTTGGCGGCGAGCAGCGCGACATCGGCTACCTGCCGGAAACTGCCCTTGGCTTCCTTGATCACTTCCAATGCCTTGTCCGCCTTGCCCTGCTCGGTAAGCGCGCGCGACAGGATCGCGTAATCGCCCGCTTCGCGTACCGGGGAGAATTTATGTTGCTTCAAGGCGTTATCGAGCACCTGCTCTGCCAATGCATAGTCGCCGGTATCGACCGCGAGCGTACCAATTTCGCGCGTACGGCTCAGTGTGCCCGGACTGACCTTGCGCGCCTGCTTGAGCACCTCCAGCGCCTCACCTTTTTCGCCTGAATGCGTGAGAAGCTGACTTAGATAATCATAGGCCGCCATGAACTGGGGATGCTCGGCCAGAAGCTTGCGCAGCACGGATTGAGCCTCCTCCGCATTGCCCAGCCCGGCCTGCGCTTTGGCCAGTCCAAGGGTTGCCCACGGCAACGGGCGCAGAGCGAGCAATTCAGCGTACAGCCGAGCGGATTCCTCGTAACGGTTCAATTGCAGCAACGCATTGCCCTTGATCTTGCATAGCTCAACGAAATGCTTGTCCCTGTTTTCCAGCAAGCGATCGCACTCGGCGATTACACGTTTCCAGTCGTGCGCATCCTGCGCCTTGTCGATCTGTGCAAAGCTATCCTGGCGCTCCAGCAGGCGCTCCAGACGCGCGTTGAGCATTTCGGCGGTGAATGGCTTGAGCAGGTAGTCGTCGGGAGCGCACTCGGATGCCACAACCACGCGCTCATAGCTGCTTTCGGCCGTGATTATCACGAAAATGACATTGCGGCCGATGAGGTCACGCGCGCGCAGGTATTCGAGAAATTGCTGACCATTGGTGCTTTCGCCGAGGAAATAGTCGCACAGGATGACGTCGTACTTCTCCACGGCAATGCGTGTCATGGCGTCACGGATGCTGGACACGACATGCAGTTTGTCGAAGCCCAGATGCGTCAGCGATTGCTGCAACTGGTTGCGCATTCCCGCCAGATCATCGATCACCAAGACCTTTTTGGATGAAAGCGGAGAAACGGCAGCCATAAGTGAGATGGGAGCCTGATCAGGTTTTCAGGGCATGGATCGCCGGCAGATTGCGCCACCATCCGTACACGTCCATGCCGCAACCGAACACGTAGCGGTCGGGAACGGTCAGTCCAACGAAATCCGCATGGATAGGCTTGGCCCTTCCGGTGTCCTTTTCGGTGAGCACGGCGATGAGGATGCGCGCCGCGCCCGCCTCCAGGCATTTCTTGCTCACGGCCGCGAGCGTATGCCCCTCGTCGAGAATATCATCCAGCAGCAACACGGTACGACCGCGCACGTTATCGCCAGGCAGCGTCTTCCACACCACTTCCTGACCGCCTGACGTCGAATTCTGATAGCGGCTGGCTTGCAAATAGTCGAACTCCAGCGGGAACCTCAGCAACGGCAGGAGTTTGCCCGCAAACACGGTCGCACCGCTCATGACGCACAGCACCAGCGGCTGGCTATCGGCCATGGCCTGGGTGACGTCCCCTGCCACTTTCGCGATCGCGGCATCCACTTGAGCCGCGGAAAACAGCTCTTCGGACTCGTCGAGGTATCGCTGAGGATCGGTTACCGTCATGTTACGCCTTGAGTTGCTTTAGATACTCGCTGAACTCGGCCCCGATGGCGGGATGGCGCATGGCCAGCTCGACGTTGGCCTTCATATAGCCCAGTTTGCTGCCGCAGTCGTAGCGCTTGCCTTCGAAACGATAAGCCAGAACCTGCTCTTCCCGCATCAGCGAAGCAATACCGTCGGTCAGCTGAATCTCGCCGCCCTTGCCCGGCTGCACGGTTTCGAGATGATCGAAAATGCGCGGCGTAAAGAGATAACGCCCCACGACCGCCAAGCTGGATGGAGCCTCTTCCGGTTGCGGCTTCTCGACAATACCATTGACCTGCAGGATGCCCGGAGCGATATCGGAAGCATCGACGATACCGTAACTCGCCGTTTCGGACGGGTCGACATTTTCGACCCCCAGAATCGAACGACCATGCTCGCAGTAACGCTCCAGCATCTGCCGCATGGCACCCGGCTTGCCGTCGATGAAATCGTCGGCAAGGATCACCGCGAATGGCTCGTCCCCAACGATGGGACGGGCGCACAGCACCGCGTGGCCGAGCCCGAGCGCTTCCGACTGGCGCATATAGATACAGTTGATGCTGCGCGGCAGCATGCTGCGCAGTTCATCCAGCAACTGCTTGCGCCCACGCGCTTCAAGCTCCACTTCCAGCTCGTAGGCCTTGTCGAAGTGATCCTCGATGGCCCGCTTGGTGCGGCCAGTGATGAAAATCATTTCGGTAATGCCCGCCTCCACCGCTTCTTCCACCGCATACTGGATCAGCGGTTTGTCGACGATGGGAAGCATTTCCTTGGGGCTGGCCTTGGTGGCCGGAAGAAACCGCGTACCGAGTCCGGCAACGGGAAAAACGGCTTTGGTGAGCCTGGTCATACTTGAACCTTTAATGCAGTGTTACAGAGGAAGTAGGCAGCACTGGGCGGTTGGACAGGCTGTTGATATCACCCGCATACTCCTCCACCCACAGTTTGAGGTCCTGCTTGACGGCGTGCTCATCCATGGAGGAGGCGGACTCCACCCAGCGCAACAAGCCGGACACCCACTCGCTATCTGCCGAACGCGCACGGGCGATACGCAATTTCGCATGCGGCGTAGGCAGGCTTTGCTCGTCATCCGCCAGCAATTCTTCATAGAGCTTCTCACCAGGCCGCAGGCCGGTATACACCACCTTGATCTCGTCCTCCTCGAAACCGGACAGACGGATCATTTCCTTGGCGAGCGTAGCGATCTTGATCGGCTCGCCCATGTCGAGCACGAAAATCTCGCCGCCCTGCCCCATGAGGCCTGCTTGCAGCACGAGCTGGGAAGCTTCGGGAATCGACATGAAGTAGCGCGTGACTTCGGGATGCGTCACCGTGACCGGGCCGCCCTTGGCGATCTGCTCGCGGAATTTCGGGATAACGCTGCCGGAGGACCCCAGCACGTTGCCGAACCGCACCATCACGAAGCGCGTGCCGAGAGGATCCTGCAAACCTTGGCAGACCAATTCGGCGAGGCGCTTGCTAGCGCCCATGACATTGGTGGGATTGACAGCCTTGTCGGTCGAGATCAGCACAAACTTTTCGACGCCGGCGGCCTTGCACGCGGTCGCGAGGGTATGCGTGCCTACCACATTGTTGGCGAGCGCCTCGCACACGTTGCCCCACTCCATCAGCGGGACGTGCTTGTAAGCGGCGGCATGGAAGACGACGGAAGGACGATAGCGCCCCAGCACACCGGCAACGCGGCCCGCGTTCTTGACATCTCCGATGACGCAGACGATGCGCAGCTGCGGCAGGGCTTCGCGGAACTCCTGCTCCAGCTTGTACAGCGCATATTCGTTGAGTTCGAACAGTACCAGCATTTCCGGCTGGTAGCGGGCGATCTGACGGCATAGTTCGGAACCGATTGATCCGCCTGCCCCCGTCACCATCACGACCTGCCCGCCGATAAGGTCGTGCAGGCCGGCATCATCCAGCTCCACGGGATCGCGGCCGAGCAGATCCTCTACCTCGACGCGCCGCACCTGGGAAATGCTGACTCGCCCGCTGACCAGGTCGTCGAACGAAGGCACCGTGAGCATTTCCACATTCGCAGCCGCGCAGATGTCCAGGGCGCGACGACGTTCCGAATGAGTGGCCGAAGGCATCGCGATAATCGCGTGCCGCGCTTCGGTCTGGCTCGCAAACTCGGGAAGTTCATCCAGCGTGCCGAGTACGCGTACTCCATGGATCTGGCGGTCCCGGAAAGCCACTTGGTCGTCCAGCAGACCAACCACTTGCCAATCGTGATTGCGGGCAAGCTCCTTGGTCAGCATCGCAGCCGCATCCCCTGCGCCCAAGATCAGAACAGGCTTACCTTGTGTTTGCAGCAGACCGTAAAGGCGATGCTCCTTCCACCAGCGATAGGCAAAGCGGCTGCCGCCCATGACGATCAACAACAGAAGTGGGTCGAGCACCAGCACGGATCTGGGAACAAGCACGCGTCCCGACTGCAGCATGAGCAGCACTACCGGAATGGCCAGCGCAGCAACGCCTACGGCAATCAGGATGCGCTTGAGGTCAGGGAGGCTGGCGAAGCGCCACATGCCCCGATAAAGGCCGAATTTCCAGAAAATCACGGCTTGCAGCGGCACGACCCACAGCAGGGTGTGCAGCATATTGCCGAAGTAATCGGCAGGAATGGAGAAATTGAAGCGCAGCAGGAAGGCCGCGGCCCAGGCAAATGCCGCAGCGAAGGCGTCATGGGCAAAAACGGCAACGATTCTTAGATTTTTTATTTTGCGCATCCGATGAGCTCCTCCGGTCGAATGCCGGCATTATGCACGAATTGAAACACAAGTATCAGAGTATGCCAGCAGGCCTGCGGGTCTGTGAAGCATGAATGCAGGCGGTTTGTACAATCGCCTAAAATTTTTATTGGTTTGCCGCATTTTTGGTTAAACTTCGCACCATCACAGGCGGAGGGATACAGTGATGATCGTCAGGGCGGGAGAAATTTACGGCAAGCGACGCGCCGGCAAGCTCAGCATGTACAACGTGCTCAAGGTCACCAAGAAGGGTGTGACCCTGCAAAACATCGACAATCCGCTCAGTCTGTTCGAGACCACGGCCGACAAGCTGCAGCAATCGGGATACGAACTGATCAGCGAGACACCGTTCGTCGATACCCATGCCCAAGGCAAGAAACGCAAGAGCGTGCGTGCCAACCGCTGCCCCTACACTCTGGATTTCCTCGAAGGCCGGGCCGACTGCGAAAAACCCCAGAGTCTCGCTTCGGAACTTTTCTAGCCCGACTTGCCGCTAGGCCGGACCGGCGAACAGGTCGTGATCGTCAGCGTCGGTAATGGTCACTTCGACCAGATCGCCCGGCAATAGCCCGGCGCCCCCTTCCAGATACACCACCCCATCGATCTCGGGCGCATCCGCGGCACTGCGGCCCACCGCATTCGCGTCATCCACCGCATCCACCAGCACCAGCATGGTCTGACCGATCTTGTCCTGCAGCTTTTGCGCGCTGATGCCGGCCTGCAACTCCATGAAGCGCGCCAGACGCTCTTGCTTCACTTCTTCGGGAACCGCATCCGGCAAGGCATTCGCCGACGCGCCTTCGACCGGCGAATAGGCGAAACAGCCCACGCGGTCAAGTTGCGCCTCCTGCATGAAATCCAGCAGTTGCTGGAAATCGTCCTCGGTCTCGCCAGGGAAGCCGACGATGAAGGTACTGCGGATGGTGAGTTCCGGGCAGACCTCGCGCCAGGCACGAATGCGTGCGAGATTGTTCTCGCTGCTCGCGGGGCGCTTCATCGCGCGTAGAACGCTCGGGCTCGCGTGCTGGAATGGCACGTCGAGGTAAGGCAGGATCTTGCCGTCCGCCATGAGCGGAATCACCTCGTCCACGTGCGGATAGGGATATACGTAATGCAGGCGCACCCACACGTCGAGATCGGCCAGCGCGTTCGCGAGATCGGTCATGCGCGTCTTGAGCGGACGACCGCCCCAGAAGCCGGTGCGGTACTTCACGTCCACGCCGTAGGCAGACGTATCCTGCGAAATCACCAACAGTTCGCGCACGCCGGCGTTCACGAGGTTTTCTGCTTCCTGCATCACCTCGCCGATCGGGCGGCTCACGAGGTCGCCACGCATGCTGGGGATGATGCAGAAGGTGCAGCGATGATTGCAGCCTTCGGAAATCTTGAGGTAGGCATAGTGCTGCGGCGTCAGGCGTATGCCCTGGGGCGGCACCAAGTCGGTGTAGGGGTCATGCGGCTTGGGACTGTGCGCATGCACCGCCTCCATCACCTCTTCCAATGCGTGCGGACCGGTCACCGCGAGTACGCTGGGATGGGCATTGCGAACCACGTCACCTTTGGCGCCGAGGCAGCCGGTCACGATCACCTTGCCGTTTTCGGTCAACGCCTCGCCGATCGCGTCCAGCGACTCTTCCACCGCCGAATCGATGAAGCCGCAGGTGTTGACCACCACGAGGTCGGCATTCTGGTAGCTGCCGGTAATCTCATAGCCCTCCGCCCGCAATTGGGTCAGGATGCGCTCCGAATCCGACGATGCCTTGGGGCAACCGAGAGAGACGAAACCGACTTGGGGAATGTGTTTAGCCATGACAGCGGACCGCAGAAAAAAGGGCGGATTATACAGGTACTTAGACCGGGCTGCGTGACCTTCGTGACATGGCAAGCGGCAGCCACGGTCCGAACGGATTACATGCCGCGTTGAGCGCTTACGGTATAATCGGCTATCCGTTTCGAAACCGGCCTCACGGCCATAATAAATGAGCGATTCCCATTATACGGTTTTGCGAAACGCCCGTATTTCCCTCGATACTCTACCCTCCACTGCGGAGTTTGCTTCTGGGCAAGCACTGGGCGCCCTTCGTTTCGCCGCGACCGCAGTCGAACCTCCTGCCGGCCTGCCATTGCTGCAGGTTCGCTTGCCACTGCTTGCAGGCACGGCCGCGGACGAAATCTGGTATGCGGGCAGCACGACCGAAAGCGGCACGGTATCAGGCACGCATTTCCGCCGCACACCAGACATGGTGTTTGGTGTACTGGAAATCGCCGAGGATGCAGGTGCAGCCCAGCCGTTGAAACAAACCACGGAAGCAGGCTACAGGCGCCTCTTCGCTCTGCTGGCCGGGCAAGGCTACCCGCATCTCTACCGCTGCTGGAACTACATCGCACGCATCAACGACAGCAGTGATGGGCTGGAGCGCTACCGCCAATTCAACCTCGGCCGGCAGGAAGCCTTTGTGGCCTGGGGGCGCAGCGTTTCCGGCGAATTGCCCGCGGCCTGCGCGCTCGGTACCCAATCCGGACCGCTGCAAATCGCATTTCTCGCCGGGAAAGCACCGGCACAAGCCATCGAAAACCCGCGTCAAATCAGCGCCTACGCTTATCCCGAGGAGTACGGTCCACGCAGCCCCACCTTTTCCCGCGCCACCCTGCTACGAGCAGAAGCCGGAGAAATCCTGTTCGTTTCCGGTACCGCAAGCATCGTGGGACACAAGACCGAACATGCGGGCGATGCCGCCGCCCAAACCCGGCAAACGCTCGCAAATCTGGAAGCCCTGTTCCAGGAAGCCAATCTGCAGCTATCCGGGCGACGCTTCAATCCGGCGCAGCAGCACTACCGCGTCTATGTGCGCCACACTGAAGATGTACCGGCCATCCGCGATGCCTGGATACACCATACCGGACGCGAACCCGACGCCGTGTTCCTGCAAGCGGATATCTGCCGCGCCGACCTGCTGCTTGAAATCGAGACCACGGCGTATTCCACGGCCAGTTCGGGCGCACCATGAACTTCTTCACGCGGCCACTGCTCGCAGTTTACGACTATGCGCTGCTGTATGCCGGGCTGACGTGGCTCGGCATCCTGTGCCTGGGCTGGACGCTCATTTCGAGCGTGCTGCATCCTCTGCTGCCGCAAAAATTCGCTACGCGCCTCGGCCGCTTTGTCATCATGGCCGGGTTCCGCGTTTACTTGGGCACCCTGCGCCTGTCGGGGCGCTGCCATTTCGATCTTTCCGCACTGGATGCCTTGCGTGACGAACCGCCGCTCATCATCGCGCCCAACCATCCCGGCCTGCTGGACGCCGTGATGATCGTTTCGCGCCTGCCGAATGTCTGCTGTGTCATGAAAGCGGCACTCATGAATAATGTGTTTCTCGGCGCCGGTGCACGTCTCGCGGGTTATATCCGCAATGCGTCCGTGCATCGCATGGTGATGCAGGCCTGCGATGATTTCCGTAATGGTGGGCATTTGCTGCTGTTTCCGGAAGGAACGCGTACCACCCGCACCCCGGTCAACCCATTTACCGGCAGCGTGGGACTCATCGCCAAGCAGGCACAAGTGCCGATCCAGACCGTATTCATCGAGTCCGATACGCCGTTTCTCGGCAAAGGCTGGCCGCTGTGGCGCAAGCCCGCGATGCCGATGCATTTCAAGGTACGCCTCGGCCGCCGTTTCGATCCGCCCGAAAATACCCGGACGTTTATCACCCAACTAGAACACTATTTCGCAGAAGAGCTCTCGCGCGCATGATCGCCTCCAAGACCCATCTGGTGCTGATTCCCAGCTACAACCCCGGGATCAAGGTGTACGAAACCGTGCGCGAGGCACGGCGCTTCTGGAATCCGGTATGGGTAGTCATCGACGGCAGTACGGATGAATCGGTTGCAGGATTGAAGGCGCTGGCCGAAGCAGACCCCGACTTGAAAATCATTCATTTGCCGCAGAATATCGGCAAGGGTGCCGCGGTCCTGCACGGGCTGGAGCTTGCGGCACAGGCAGGCTATACACATGCACTGACGATGGATTCCGACGGCCAGCATCCCGCCGATCTCATATCGAAGTTCATGGCAAAGTCGGCCGCCAACCCGGGCGCGATGGTGCTCGGCCAACCGGTATTCGATGCCAGCGCACCCAGCATCCGCGTCAAGGGCCGCAAGATATCCAACTGGTGGGCCAACCTGGAAACCCTCGGCGGCGGCATCGGCGACTCGCTGTTCGGATTCCGCGTGTACCCGATCGCGCCCTTACGGCAGGTGATGCGCTATCAGCGCTGGATGCGCCGCTTCGATTTCGATCCCGAAGCCGTGGTGCGGCTGAGCTGGCACGGCGTTCCCGCGCTCAACCTGCCGGCGCCGGTACGCTATTTCTCTGCCGAGGAAGGCGGCGTGTCGCACTTCAATTACTGGCGCGACAACGTGCTGCTCACCTGGATGCATACGCGCTTGTTTTTCGGCTTCCTGCTGCGGCTGCCGCTGCTGCTGTGCCGACGCTTCCGCTCAATGCGCTAGCGGCGACAAAACCGCGACCACGCAATCGCGCCCTTGCTGCTTGGCCTGGTACAAGCGGCGGTCCACTTCCTCGACAAACGCCAGCATCTCGTCGCGATAGCCGGGTACCATCGTGCCCACGCCCATGCTCACCGTCAGGTGCTTGCCGATCGGGGAATGGGGGTGTGCAATATGCTCGCGCGCGATCGCATCACGGCATCGCTCCGCCACTTTGGCCGCTGCCTCGGCATCGGTTTCCGGCAGCACCAGCACGAACTCCTCGCCGCCGAAACGGGCAATGAAATCACGCGGACGCGTCGCGGCCTGAGTCAGTGCATTGGCCACGCGCTTCAGGCAGTCGTCGCCTTGCAAGTGGCCGAAATGATCGTTGTACTGCTTGAAGAAATCGATATCCAGCAGGATCAATGACAAGGGCTGCAACTGGCGACGCGCATTGCCCCATTCCATCTCCAGCACCGCGTCGAACATGCGGCGGTTGGCGACCCCGGTCAGCCCGTCCTTGAACGACAGGTCTTCCAGTTCCTTCTGCAGCCGGATCAGCTTTTCCTCGGTGCGCTTGCGCTCGCTGATATCGAACATGAAACCGACCAGCGAATCGACTTCGCCGTTTTCCTTGCGCACCACATGCACCACATCGCGGATCCAGACGTAGTCGCCGTCCTTGGTCAACGCCCGGTAGTCTGCCTCGTGGTCGGTACCGGCCTGGGACTGCGCCACGCAGAAATCCACCACCCAGGCGCGGTCGTCCGGGTGCATGCGCGATGCCCAGTCTTCTACGCTCACCCAGCTTTCCGGCGCCCAGCCGAGCAGCTGCTCGATCTGCGGGCCGACATAGGCGAATTGCAGCGTCGCCCAATCGATCTTCCACGGAATGGCCTTGGTCGATTCCAGCAGGGTTTTGTAGACGTTGTCAGGGTCGGGATTCTCGGTGTTATCGCTCATATCCGTGACTTTTCGTGTTGAGGCTTACAGGATACCGCCATTGATCGAAATGATCTGCCCGCTGATGTAAGCCGCCTGCTCCGAAGCGAGGAAACCAACCAGGTCGGCCACCTCCTCCGGCTTGCCGGCACGCTTCATCGGCACCATTTGCTTGATCGTTTCCGGATCGAAGGTTCCGCCAGCCATCGCGGTATCAATAATGCCGGGCGCTACCGCATTAACCGTAATGCCACGGCTCGCGACTTCCTGCGACAGCGACTTGGTCGCGGCATTGAGCGCGCCCTTGGCGGCAGCATAATTGGTCTGGCCACGATTGCCGGCGATGCCGGAAATCGACGAGATATTGATTACACGCCCCCAGCGGCTGCGGATCATCGGCATCATGAGCGGCTGCGTCACGTTGAAGAAGCCGTTCAGCGACACGTCGATCACGCGATGCCACTGCTCGAGACGCATGCCGGGAAATACCGCGTCGTCATGAATGCCGGCATTGTTGACGAGTATCTGGATGGGCGTGTCCTCGACCAGCGGCTGCAACGCAGCACTCACGGCCGCGGCATCGGTGACGTCGAACACAAGGGCCTCGGCACTGCCGCCCACGGCATGTATTTCCGCGACAAGATTCTGCGCGGCTTCGATACCCCGATTCGCATGCACATAAACATGGCAGCCGTCTGCCGCCAGACGCCGGCAAATGGCGGCACCGATACCGCCGCTGCCGCCGGTCACCAGGGCTTTTTTCATACAGGTTCCCTTGAGATTAAGGTGTCCGCATTGATCACAACGGCAGCACGGCCTTCCAGCAGCACCCGCCCCGCTGCACTCACGCGGAATTGATAGAGGATATTGTTTTCGTCGCCCATGATGCGCGTCGCGCTGATCATCAGGTCTGCGGCAAATTCGTCCAGTCGCGCAACATGCATTTCCACCCCGCGCACACTTACGAGAAATCCGGCCTTGGGCTTGCTGTCGGGCGGCGCCAGCAAAGCACCATGCACGGCCATCGCCTGCGCGGCATATTCAATGCCACACGCTGCCCCAAGCCGGCCATGAGCACGCAGCGGGTTATGCGCCGCGCGGTGCGAACTCGCGAAGCACAGCACGCTTTCCGCATCCCAGCTCTCCACCCGGTCCAGCAAACACATGCTGCCCTGATGCGGAATGCGGCTCGCGATGCCGGCACGATCTAACACGGCTGCACCTGTATCGCGATTCGAGTGTCATCCAGATAGTCGAGCACGACCTGCGCGGGCTCGCCGCGTGCTATCGCTTGCAGCAATGGCAAGCCACGCGCTGCGGGAATCGTAAGGCGCAATTGCTCCAGGCTGGCTTGTTCCAATCGATCCGCAGGGGCCTCCGACAAGGCGACTTCGATACGCGCAATCGCCTTTTCCGTCGCTTCCGGCGCGAACACCAGCGAAATCCCCATCAACTCGCTGAGTGGCCGCACACGCAGCACGGGCTCGGGATAGTCGGTATCGCTCGCGATGAGGATGCTACGCGTACGATCCACGACCACCTGCGACAATGCTTCCAGCAGACCTGCGCCGAAACTTCCGTCGAACGCGCACAGTACGGCGGAAGGCGCCACCGAGCCGGTCGCGATGCTCCAATAACCGGAGGCCGCATTGTGCACCGAGTTATGGAAACGCGTCGGCGAGATATGGCGATCGTCGGAAGCCAGCATTTCGCAGATGGCATGGCAGTTGTGTCCGTCCCCGTGCGAAGCGGTGAACACGCTGGGCAGGTGCGTCACTTCGACGCCTGCGGCCGCCATGGCCTCGGTCGAAGTTGCCAGCGCGAGCTTCACGATTTCGCCGCAGCGGCGCCGTTCTGCTGCCGGCAGTAAGGTCGGCGCCGGCACAACGGTTTTCTGCGGGATATGCGCCTGCGTCCCGGCGAGTACCTCGCGCCCGGTTTGCCAGCTTTCCAGCCCCGGCCCGAGCAGGCCGATGCCTTCGATGTAAGCGATGAGCGCGCTCATACGCCTGCCCTCCCGAAAATCAGGCTGCAATTGGTACCGCCGAAACCGAAGGAATTGCTGATCACGCGGAAAAGCGGCTGTTCGCGGTTTTGCAGCAGATAATTGACGCCGATTTCCGGATCGATCTGCTGCGTATTGATACCGCCGGGCATGAGGCCGTGATGCAAGGCCAGCAGGCTGATGACCGCCTCCAGTCCGCCCGCTGCGCCCAATGTATGGCCGGTCGCGCCCTTGGTGGAACTGCAAGGCGTTCCCGCGCCGAACACGGCTCGTACCGCCTTGCCTTCAGCGGCGTCGTTGCTCGGCGTCGCGGTGCCGTGCAGATTGATGTAGTCGATGTCTTGCGGGTGCAAGCCGGCGCTTTGTAAGGCCTGCTCCATCGCCGCCCGCGCGCCCTGCCCTTCGGGATGCGGCGACGACATGTGGTAGGCATCGCTGGATTCGCCGATGCCGAGCAGCAGCAAATCCTCTGGCTGCTCGCCGGAAGGTCGTTCCAGCAAGGCGAAGGCTGCGGCTTCTCCGATGGAAATCCCGTCGCGCCCGGCATCGAAGGGGCGGCAGGCCTGCGGCGACTGCAATTGCAGTGAGTTGAAACCGTACAGCGTGGTCAGGCACAGCGTATCCACGCCGCCGACCACGGCCGCGTCGATGAGTCCTGCTTCCACCATGCGGCGGGCCGAAGCGAATACCTTGGCGCTGGAGGAGCAAGCCGAGGAGATGGCGACCGCCGGACCGGTCAGATCGAAATAGCGGCGCGTAAAATCGGCTACCGAAAAGGTATTCTGGGTGCTGCTGTAGTGGAAATCGTCAGGCAGCGCGCCGGTTTCGGGATTTCGGCGGCGATAGGCCAACTCGCTTTCGAGGATGCCGGACGTGCTCGTGCCGACAAAAACGCCTACCCGATTTCGGCCGTACCGCGTGATTGCCGCGCGCACTGCTTTGGCAAAGCCGTCCTGCTCCAGCCCAAGCTGTGCTAACCGATTGTTGCGGCAGTCATAGGCCTGAAGCGCGGCAGGCAGCATTACCGCATCCACGCCCTCGACCTCACCAATGAACACCGGCAAGTCCACAGTATCGAAATCGCACGGCTTGAGCCCGCAGCGGCCCTGGCGCAGCGCGGCCAGCGTTTGGTCCAGCCCGCGCCCGATGGCGCTGGTCGCGGTGAAATGAGAGACAAACAAAGGATTCAAGAGAATAAACGCCTGAGTGAAAAATTCATTATAGGGTCGCGTCGCGCAGGGTGACAAAATGCAGCCCAGTCGCTTGGGCGGCAACGATCAGTTCCGGCAGCACGGCCAGGATGACAGGCTCACCTGAAAGCGTGCGCGCTGCATGACCGTCGTGTAGCAGCAGTATCGCGCCAGGATGCAGTCCACGCATCAGCCGCGTTTTGACTTTGGCGGCATCTTGCGTACGGGTGTCGAACCCGCGCACGGTCCAGCTCGCCAACTGCAATCCCAGTCGCGTCAGCACCGGATCGAGAAAAGGATTACGCAAGCCGGCAGGCGCCCGGAAAAAACGCGGCGCCGTTCCCGTGATGCGCTGCAGCGTTTCCTGACCTGCCCGGATTTCGCGCTCAAAACCGGCGAGACCGAGCAGCGAGAAATGATGGCGGTGGTGCTGACTGTGGTTTTCCACGGCGTGCCCGCGCGCGACGATCTCGCGGCACAGGTCAGGATACTGTTCCGCCTTGCGGCCGATGCAGAAAAATGTCGCCTTGATGCCGTAATCATCCAGCAGATCGAGCACGCGCGGCGTGACGCCGGGATCGGGGCCGTCATCCAGGGTCAATGCGACCTCGCGCCGCGCGACCGCCGCTGCCGGCAGTTGTGTCCAGTTTGAACCCAAGGCATGGCTGCGCGGCAGCAGGCCCAGCACGGTGATCGCGAGATGATTCGCGATTACGACGCCCAAAACCCAGGGCCACAGTTCGAACTCCAGCAGCAGCACGAGCGCCGCGAGTGCGTGCAGCGCCAATGAAAACCGGATGAATGGCGTAGGGCGCCAGCTAGCCATGACGAGCCCCGAAACGGCGGTCGAGAAAGCGTTCCCACAGCAGGCGCCAGGCCGGCCACTCGTGCCCGCCCGCCACCTGGTCCACGCAATCGCTCGGCAAAGCCGCCGCCATCATGCCGTGCGCGGCGGCGAAACGATCTTCGTTGCCGTAGCCCAGATGCACTTCGACATTGCCCGGGCGTTGCAGCCAGCGCCAATTGCCTCGCTCCGCATCGTCCTCAGCCAGAGCACCCGGCTGCCACGAGGCAAGACCGCCCGCCTGCGCGATCTCATTCGTAGTCATGCGATTGCCGGGGTAAGGCGCCATGAGGAATAGCCCGTGCACCAACCCAGGAAAACGGTCGGCGAAGCGCATGGCGACATAGCCGCCGATGGAAATGCCGGCGAGCCAAATAGTTCGGTAGCCGGCTGCCATCGCCGGCTTGAGCAGGTCGTCGCGCAGTTCCGGCAACGCCTGCTCGCTCGCGACATGCTCGAACTCCAGCTCGGCGAATTGCAGGTCGAGTGCCAACCCGCGAGCTTGTACAGCTTCCGCGAATCCTGCACTTAGAAAGTCCTGCGGGCCGTGCAAGGCCCCGGGCAGCAGAATGATCAGCGTTTCTGCCGGAAGCGACGGATGAGCGGGATGTCGCACGCTATGCATGGCCGCGCTTCGCAAACACGGCCGAAAACAGCAGGGCCAGGATGACGCCGGGAGCCACCGTTTCCCCCATCGCCTGCAGAATGGGCACGGTCGAGAATGCGAGCAGGCCGAAGCCGAGCACGGTAGCAATATTGGCGAGCAGCAAGGACGCCATCGTGTTGGGGTCAAGGTGCTCGCTTTCGGCCTGATCGAAGAACAGCGCGTAGTTCGAGCCGATGGCGACGATGAGCAGCAGGCCGATGAGGTGCAGGATCATGAGCGGGCGCCCGACCAGCGCGAGCCCCGCGGTCACCGTGACTACCGCGGCCGCGAGCGGCACAGTCACCCGCAGCACGCGCAATGGATTGCGCAGGGTCGCGAACAGCAACGCCAGGATCGCGACCACGCCAGCGAGCGACAGCAGGATGGCCTCCTGCTGGTAACTCGAATATAAGCGGTCCGACTCCACCTTGAGATCCACGAATACCGCGCCCGGCACCTGAGCCACCGCGGCCTGCACCGCCCGTTTGTCGATCTCGCCGCCCTCCGGTGCCATCAACGGCAGCAAGGCATTCCAGCGTTCGTGCTGACGAAGGAGTAGCGCATCAACGCCCAACGCCAGCGAAGTGTCGGCTAATGTAGCGCGATCGAGAGGTACGGCAGCGCGGGCCGCCTCGACATCCTGCAGAAAAGGCGCGAGCAATGTTGCACGCAGCGGAAGATCGCGTGCGGCGGCTTCCACGCGTGCCTTGAGCGGTTCCGGCTCCGGCAAGGCGGCTTGCCGGGCGCGCTGCGTGGACTGGCTGGGGAGATAGCGCGCAGGCGTTTCGTATCCTGCGAGCGTACCCTGTTCCACCAGCGGTTCAAGCGCCTCGCCGGTACGCTCGGCAGCTTGCAATGCCGCCTCCTCGCTCTGGCCGCCGACCACCACCATGTAGCGCGCATCCGGCGCCCCCATCGCCTCTCTCAGGCGTGTGTCCAATGCGAGATCGGAAGCGGGCACGGGGCTTAGCGCGGCGAGTTCGCGATTCCACAGACGATCGCGCGACTGGTACAGCACGGCCGCCGCCGCGACCAGCAGCACGATTGCGACCATGCGAAAACCGGAAGCGCGTTGCAAGGCGCGCGCCGCCATGCCGCCCAAGGCCGAGACATCCCGTACCGCGAAATCCTGCGGCAGCATGTGCGGCAATACGAAACGCGTCATGGCGGCAGCGGCCAGCAATCCGGCAATCGAATACAGGCCGAGCTGCGCCAGCCCCGGAAAACCGGACAACAGCAGCGCCGCGAAACCGAACACGGAAGTCAGCACGCCGAGCCGTACCGTCGGCCAAACATGGCGTATCCAATGCGTGCGGCTGGCTTCGTCGCCGCGCGACTGCAGGAACAGGTAGATCGCGTAATCGACCGCCTCGCCAATCAGCGCCGTACCGAAACCGAGCGTGATGCCATGTACCGTGCCGTAGCCGAGACCGACCGCCGCCACCCCGGCCACGATCCCGGTCGCCACCGGGAGGAAACCGAGCAACAGTATACGCGGCGAGCGATAAACTGCCAGCAGCAGCGCGGCAATCAGCAGCGAACTCACGATGAAGATCACCCGCACCTGATGCTTGATGGTATCGCGCGCGATCACCGAGAACACCCCCGGCCCGGTCATGCGCAATTGGGCGCCGGAAATGCCTTGCGTAGCCATGTCGAAAGCCGTCTGCACCGCCTGCATCGCCTGCTGCTGCGCATCGGTATCCGATCCGGCTGCGCGTGTCTGGAGCAACAGCAGCGCGGTCTTGCCGTCGCGTGATGCCCATGTGCCTTGAATCTGGTGCGGCTGGCGGCCGTTGTCCATCAGTTCAATCAGGTTCAGCATTTCGCCGGTGGGGTCGCGCGGCAGCAGCTCTTTCATGAGCAGGC
Organism: uncultured Methylobacillus sp.; assembly: GCA_946478865.1. The sequence continues at coordinate 193,544 of CAMLDO010000001.1, read as the reverse complement.
CGGCGGGCGACGCGAGGCGATCTATGCTTTCGTTCAGCGCATCGTGCAGACCATCCGCCGTGAACCGTTCCGGCGTAACACTCGGACTTAGCAGGTAGCGGTACTGAAACAGGATTTCACGGTCGCGCTCCAGCGTTACCGGTTCGCCGTTATTGACCGCGAGGAATTGCGCATCTTTGCGTAAAGCATGGGCCATGCGTTTGGAAATGGCCGCACGGGAGGTGGCATCCGCCCCCTCGATGCCGACCAGGATCATGCGGGAAGCGATACCGTCGCGCAGCTGATCCATCAATAGCTGCTGTTGGGCGGTCGGCGTGCTTGGCAGGAAGGCGGAGAGGTCGGCGGTGAAATGGCTGCGCGCGATAATGGCGAGGCCGGCAATTACCAGTGCCAGCCAGATAATGATCGCGCGGCGGCCGCGCCTGCGGTTTTCCGGATTCAAGGCGCGGCGGTCTGGGTGATGGTCATGACGGAGCGATCGCCGTCGGCCTGGCGGATTTCGATGGTGCGCAGCTCATGGCGCTCTCCGGCGATGCGTATGCGTTCGACCACCTTCTTCATGCGTTCGGAGAGCGGCTGCAACTCCAGTTTCCATTGCTGCTCGTCGCCTTCCAGGCTCAGCTTGTAAACGCGCTCCAGAGCCGCACGGTCGCCCGCGAGCGTGCCGCGTATGCTGTCGATGAAGGCGACAATCTCTGGATAACTCTGCAACGGCAGCACATGGCGCTTGCCCTTCTGTTCCACAGTCAATGTGCTACCGTCGAGCAGCATGCTTTCGGGACGCGGCTTGAGCGTGCGTTTTTCGAGACGGTCGGGTGCGCTAAAGAACAGTTCGCCGGAAGACTCGACTGGCTTGTCGAGCATCGCAATGTACTTCTTCTCGACGAAAGTGGCGTGGCCGGACCGTATCTGCGACATGCCTTGCATCAGTTGGTCTATCCCCCACTCCGCAGCGCAGGCAGGCATCTGGAGCACGAAGCTCAAGGTTAGGATAAGCAAGGCTTCAACGAGCTTCATGATGGGCACTCAAGGCAGGCGGCACGGATTGCCAGTAATCGAAGAAATTGAACCAGTTGTAGGGCGTTTCGCGACAATGGCGGTTGAGCAGCGCGGCATAGCGTGCAATCGCTGCATTCATGGCAGCCTCTCGCTCACCGCGCGGGACCTCGGTAAAATCGGCCAGCGTGTCGAAATGGACGCGATAGCGATTGTCGCCCAGATACAGCCCCACCATGAACACGACTTTGCGGCGCAGCAAGGCGGCCATGCGGAATGGCCCGATGGGCATTGCAGCACGCTCACCCAGCAGTTCGACCGTGGTCATCGGCTCGTCGCCGAGCGTACGGTCCCCCAGCATGCCGACCAGCATGCCCGCTTCCAGTTTGTCCTGAACCTGCAGCATGGAGTCGATGCGCCCGAGCGGGATTACATCCAGAGCTGCTTCGGGATTGATCGCGGACAGCATGCGGTTGATTTTCTGCGCGTTGTCCTCGTGCATCACCATCGCTACCCTGAGTCCAGGCACCTGACGGCCGATGGCGCGGACGACCTCGAAGCTCCCCAGATGAGCCCCCATGAGGAAAACGCCTTCCCCTGCGGCAATCAGGGGCTGGATATGCTCGAGCCCTTGCAGTTCGATATCGAACAGCTCGTATTGCCGGTCCACGAGGTAGATGCGGTCATGGATGGTCGCGGCAAACGTGAAGAAATGCCGGTAGAGATCGGCCAGCACAGGCTTGCGGCCCAGGGCGCGCGCCAGGTAATCATGCGAGGCCTTGCGGCTTGCGGGCGAAAACAGCAGAAAATAAAGTGCGACCAGCGACAACAGATAACGCCCGACACGGCGCCCGAGCCGCAGGGAAATCCAGCTCATGAGGCGCAGCATCGGCATGTTGCTGCGCTCGCGGGTTTGCAGCCAGACCGCCGTTTTACGCGTCGCACTCATGCATCCGTCCTCGGTGCAAGACTACCGGTAACGATGGTTTGGTCGCCTTGCATGATGTCGAAACGTATTGCGCCGCTGCTCTGCAACTCGTGCTCAATCATGACATGCGCATCGGGGCCGAGCGGATGCAGGAACTTGACCGAAGCGATATTCCAGCCGCCGGCATACCCGATATCCGCAGCAATCGCATGGATCGCTTCGTCGAGCAGTACCACGCCAGGCACGATGGGCATGCTGGGGAAATGTCCGACGAAAGCAGGATGGTCCGCAGGGATATGCAAGGGCGTCTGTTTCTTCATGCGGCATCCCGGTTGAGGCGGTTTTCGATAAGGCTTTTCAGCGCCTCGCGCGGCAACTTGCCGGTACTGTTACGTGGCAGCGCATCGACAAACAGCAAGGGACGCGGCAGGAACACGGGATCGATACGTTCGCGCAATGCCTTGAGCAGCGCCTGAGCATCAAGATCGGGCGCAACCACGCAGGCTGCGAGCCGCGTCACGCGCTCGTGCGAGGTTTCATCCGGCATGAAGAATGCTCCGTCCAGCACACCCGGAATCGAGGTCAGCTGCACGTTGAGGTGCGCCAGTGAGCTGCGCTTGCCGGCGATGTTGACCAGATCCTGCAAGCGGCCATGCAGCAGGAAGCGCTGCGTGCCGACCAACTCCAGTTGGTCGCTCAATGCCACGGGCAGCTCGATGTGCCCTCCTTCCGCCCAGGTCTTGTCATTGCGCACCACCAGGCGCACTTGCGGGAACAATTGCCACTCGGCCGTTTGGGTAGTGCGCCGCGTCGCAATCTGGCCGGTTTCGGTACAGCCATAGATTTCATGCAGCGGCGCATTCATGCGCTGCTCCACCTCTTGTGCAAGCGACAGCGGCAGCATGGCAGTGGCGGAAAGCACTGCCGCAACGTCCGGGAGCGGCAGCCCCGACTCCATGAGCATGCGCAGATGCAGCGGGGTGGACACGAAAATGCGCGGCGCCGGGACATTCCCCAGCACCTCGCAAATGTCGGCAGGATAAAACGGATGCGCACTGCACAAAGCATTGCCGCTTTGCAGCGGCATGAGCACGGTGGATTCGAAGCCGTACATATGTTGCGGCGGCACAGTACCGATCACCGCATGGCTGGTCCCGGTATCCAGCCCGAGCTGCGCCGCTTGCGCCCGTACGTTGCGCACCAGACCACCCCAGGTTTTGAGATGCGGCATGGGTACGCCTGTCGAGCCGGATGTGAACACGATGGCAGCCAGACGGTCGGCTGGAATCTGGGGTATGGCCTGCGGCGCAGCCGTTTCCGTAGCGGCTTCCGGATAAGCCAGCCGCGGCAAATCGACAGCGCAGTCCGGCTGATCGTGCAGACAGAACACGTCCGGTGCATAGATCTGCATCTGGCGCACTGTTTCCGGCGTATGCGTGGGCGGCAACAGGCTGACACGGCCGGAAACCAGGGCGGCCGCGAAGCCGACTGCAAAACGATAGCGATCGCGACAAACGTTGAGTACATGTCGCCCTTCGGGGAAACGGCTCGCGACAAACCCCACATCTCGCAGAAATTGGGCGACAGTGACCGCGTGGCCATTGCGCCAGGCAATCGTTGCCTCCGGCGATGTATGGGAAATCAAGGGATGCATGGAATCAGGCCGAGCGTCGGGAGGAGTTGAGGTAAGCATGAATGCCGTCAATGAAACGCCCGTGCGGCGCATCGATCAACACGCGCTTCCTTACCTGGTATTCAACGATGAACATAATGCCGATTAACGGCAATACCATGAAATTGGCATACAACGACCACACAGCCAGCGGCGCGAGGAAGAAGAGCGATGTCGAAACCAACGCCAGCAGGCCGAAAAACAAGGTCCAGGCCCATGTCACCTGGCAGGCATAGCGGACATGCTCGGCGGAAAGCTCGCCATGCATGGCTTGCGCGAATTTGACGCACAACGGTTGGTTCCCCGGCAGCAATGTGCGCCCGAACAGGGTCAGCAAGGCAAGTAGCAAGGCTATGTCCTGCAGCCAGAACAGCATGCCGGCATGCCGCGCGATCAGCGGCCAGCTCATCCAGAACAGCGCGGCACCGATTATCAGTAGCAGAGAGGCCGCAAGCCGCAAGCCGGGTTGGGCCATCATCGCCAGCACGGCCAGCAGCAATGGCAAAATCGCCAGAAAGGCAGCGAACGCGCCCGGATGCCCGGCTGCATTTTCGCGATGCATCAGCACGGCATAGGCCGCGATCCCTGCTCCGACCCCGACACCCTTGGCGATGCGGAGAAGTTGCGGCATCACTTGGTCTTGTGCGCGGCCACGTACTCCGCAAGACTGCGCAGCGAACTGAAAATACGGTGATTGTCTTCGCTGTCGGCTTTTAACTGCAGGCCATAGCGCTTGGAAACGACGAGTGCGACTTCGAGGATATCGATGGAGTCGAGGCCGAGGCCGTCGCCGTATAACGGCTCGTCAGGGCCTATTTCGGCTGCGGGAATATCCAGGTTCAAGGCCTGAACCATGAGATCGGCGATTTCGAGCTGCAGTGTCTCTGCAGGCGTATTCTGTGTCATGACAACTCTTCGTTTGTTCAATTTGCGATACTCTGGCCGCTCCCGTTTGCGGCAGGAGCAGGCTCCTGCATTCTAGCCTCAACCCCGGGAAACGCTCCAGATTTGATGGAAGTTTAGTATCAGGTCGCCGTTTTTTGAATGATCCGGTCGTGCTAATCTCTGGGGATGTATATCGTTGCAATCGCCTGGCTTTACGTCACCCTGATGATGGCGCTGACGGAACCCAACATCGCCGCGGGCATCCTGACCTTCGTTTTCTACGGCCTGCTGCCGTGCGCCCTGCTCCTCTGGCTGATCGGCACGCCGCAGCGGCGGCGCAACCGCCTACGCGTGATCGCCGAGCAGCAGCTTGACCAGCCAGATCGACCCGATACCCAGGGCGATTAAGGTCACCTGCTGGATCGTGGCCCGCAGTTCCGGCCGCTTGTGCAATCCGGGAATCAGATCCGCAACCGCCACATAGATCATGCTCGCGGCGGCAAGCCCGAGGATAGTCGGGATCCAGTTCTGCACGGTCTGCAACGCAAAATAGGCGATCACGCCGCCTACCAGGGTCGCGAGACTCGATAGCAGATTGAAGATGAACGCCTGGCGCTTGGTATAGCCGGAGTGCAGCAGAATCAGAAAGTCCCCCACCTCCTGCGGAATTTCATGCGCGATGATCGCGAGCGCCGTGACCGCGCCCAGCTTGAAATCGATCATGAAGGCTGCGGCGATGAGGATACCGTCCACGAAATTGTGGAAAGTGTCGCCGATCATGATCATGAGTCCGCTGCGGCCGTGATCGTGCCCATGGTCGTGAACCACGGGAGCCGCATGCGCCTCGCATTCGTCGCCGTGGCAATGGCGCCATAGCACCAGCTTCTCCAGCACAAAAAACAGCAGGATGCCGAACAGCACCGTGGCCGCCATCGTGTCCACATCCCTGGACAGCTCGAATGCATGCGGCAGGATTTCCAGGAAAACCGCGCCCAGCAGCGCGCCGATGGCATAGCTGATGAGCATGGGAATCCAGGCAGTGCGGGCATTGAGCGCGACCAGACCGGCCGCGGTGACGCTGACCAGCCCGCCGAACAGGCTTGAAACGAGTATCCAGCTGAAAACGGACATTGTTATTCGTCTGAGGTAAAAACTGGGATTATACGGGAGCTGTCAAGCCTGGCTCAGCCAGATGAGCGAAGCCATGCGGCCGGTGCGACCATCACGGCGGTAGGAGAAAAAGCGCTCGGGATCGCTGTAAGTGCAGAAGTCGCCGCCGTAGATGCGCGTTATCCCCAGCGCCTGCAAGCGTTGCCGCGCGAGCAGGTAGATATCCGCAAGGTATTTATCGCCGTGGACGACAAAGGCGAACTCGCCGTCCGGGTTGTGTCGCAGAAAGGTTTCACGCACCTCCGGCCCCACCTCGAAGGCTTGCGGACCGATTGCCGGCCCGAGCCACACCATGAGCGACGACGGCAAGGTCTTCATCGCGATTACAGTCGATTCGATTATGCCATCCGCCAAACCGCGCCAACCGGCATGCGCCACACCGGCTACCGTGCCTGCATCGTCGCACAGGAAGACGGGTAGACAATCCGCAGTCATCACGGCGCAAACAGAATTAGGCCTGCGCGTAATGCAGGCATCGGCCTGCGGCGCGCATCCTGCCGTTTCCGCCATCAGCACGGCCGTGCCGTGCACCTGCTCCAGCCAAACCGGCTCGCTCGGGCAAATCGTGTTGAGCAGATTGCGATTGGCCGCGACGGTATAGCCGTCATCACCCACGTGCATACCGAAATTGAGGCTGTCGTACGGCGGCTTGCTCAATCCTCCGCGACGCGTCGTCTGGATCGCCTTGACCCGTGACGGTGCCGGCCAGTCGGGAATGATCAGATGCTCGGACAAACTCATTCCTCTTCGTCCTCGAAGTCTTCGTCGTAGTCCTCGTCGTCATATTCGTAGGCGAGCTCGAAATCTTCCTCGACCATCTCGCCCTCATCCGTGTGGCGCATCGCTTCCAGCAACGTTTTCATGTCCTGCGGCAATTCCGCCTGCCACTCCATAGCCTCGCCCGTGGCGGGATGAATCAGGCCGAGGCGCACAGCATGCAGCGCCTGGCGCCGGAAATCCTTGAGCGTATCGCGCAGGGTTTGCGTCATGACACGATGCGGGATGATGCCACGGATGCCGTAGACAGGATCGCCAACCAGCGGCGCACCGATATGCTGCATATGCACGCGGATCTGGTGGGTACGGCCGGTTTCGAGGCGGCAGCGCAGGTACGTATGGACCGCGAAGCGCTCCAGCACTTCGTAATGCGTGATCGCCGGCTTCCCGCCCACGCGTGTCACCGCCATGCGCGTACGCGAGCGCGGATCACGCCCGATCTGCGTTTCCACCTTGCCGTTCTGCCACACCTCGCCCCAGACGATGGCGCGGTATTCGCGCTTCACCGTACGCGCCTGCAACTGGCGCACGAGGCTGGTCTGCGCGGCGATTGTTTTCGCAACCACCAGCAGGCCGCTGGTTTCCTTGTCGAGTCGATGAACGATGCCCGCGCGCGGCAAGTCCTTCACCTGCGGCACATGATGCAGCAAGGCGTTGAGCAGCGTGCCCTGCCAATTGCCGGCAGCAGGATGCACCACCATGCCCGCCGGCTTGTTGATGACCAGGATGTGCTCGTCCTCGTACACGATATCGAGTTCGATATCCTCGGGCGTGAACGCCATCTCATCGGGGCTGGCTTGGGGCTGCACTTCGATCTTCTCGCCGCCCCACACCTTCTGCTTGGCGATCGCGGCCTCGCCGTCCACGCGTACGAGTTCATCCTTGATCCAGGCTTGCAAGCGCGAGCGGGAATAATCGGGAAGGAGCTTGGGCAGCGCCTGATCGAGGCGCGATCCAGCTAGGGATTGAGGTATGACGAGGGTAATAGGCTGGGGTTGGGTCATCGGTTATAATCGGGCAAACGTCTTGGGACTAACTAAATGAAACGTAGTGTAGCTTTAATTCTCGCTCTGTTCCTCTCCGCATGCGCCATTTTCGGCGATCCGACGGAAATCGACGAAACCAAGGGCTGGTCGGTACAGCGCCTGAATACCGAAGCGGAAATGGCCATGCGCGCACGCGACTACGACAAGGCCATTGGTTACTACGAAAAGCTCAAGTCCCGCTATCCGCACGGCCGCTATGCGCTTCAGGCCGAGCTTGAAATCGCCTATGCGTATTACAAGAAGGGCGAGGCTGCTTCCGCAATTGCCGCCGCCGACCGCTTCATCAAACTGCACCCGCACCATCCCAACGTAGACTACGTCTACTATCTCAAGGGCCTCGCCACCTTCAATGAGCGCGGCATCGTCGAGAAACTGACCAAACAGGACATCAGCGACCGCGACCCCAAGGCACTGCGCGAATCTTTTGCCTCATTCAAGGAACTGGTTACCCGCTTCCCCGAAAGCCGCTACGTCAAGGACGCGACCTTGCGCATGTCTTATCTGGTCAACACGCTTGCCGCGCATGAAATGCACGTTGCCCGTTATTACATGAAGCGCGGGGCTTATGTCGCCGCCGTCAACCGCTGCAAGTACGTGATCGAAACCTATCCGCAAACTCCGGCCGTCGAGCAGGCCCTCGTGACCCAGATCAGCGCTTACGACATGCTGGGCATCGAAGACCTCAAGGCGGATGCCATGCGCGTGTTGAAGACCAATTATCCCAATAATCCATTCACTGGCACGGCCGCCCCGCCGGAACAGAAATCCTGGTGGAAATTCTGGGAAAGCCTGTAACGCAGGCAATGCAAAAAGGACGCTGCGGCGTCCTTTTTTGTTGCCGTTCGCACTTCGCTAAGCGACGAGCATTTCCCGCATGGCTTGCAGGAAGCGTGCATTTTCTTCCGGCAGTCCGATACTGACGCGCAGCCAGTCCGGCATTTCGTAGGCAAAAATCGGACGCACGATCACGCCGCGTTCGAGCAGTTTGCGATTGACCGTGGCGGCATCGGCCACATGGAAGCTGATGAAATTGCCGAAAGATGGAATGTAGCGCAATCCAAGCTGGTTCAACCCTTCCGTCATTTGCTGCATACCTGCATCATTGAGATCGCGGGTGCGGCGCACGAAGTCATCGTCATTGAGCGCGGCCGCAGCTGCGGCCTGTGCCATGCTGTTGACATTGAATGGCTGGCGCACGCGATTCATCATGTCCGCAACAGCGGGATGCGCGAGCGCAAAACCGACACGCAGCCCCGCCAGTCCGTAGGCCTTGGAGAAGGTGCGCGTCACGATGAGGTTGTCGAATTCCTTCAGCCAGGAAATGCTCTCCGATTTCCGGTCGTCTGCGAGATATTCGTCATACGCCTCGTCCAGCACGACCAGCACATGTCTGGGCAGGCCCTTCAGAAAGGCACGCAACTCCGCCTTTTCCAGCAGCGTTCCCGTGGGGTTGTTCGGGTTGGCAATGAACAGCAGCCTCGTCTTTTCAGTGACGGCAGCACGCATTGCCTGCAGGTCGTGGCCGAATTCCCTGGCTGGAGTACTGATACCCACCGCTCCAATCGCCTGAGTGACCAGCGGGTAAACAGCAAAGGCATGCTGGGAATACACCGCCTCCAGGCCAGGCGCGAGGAAGGCGCGAGCGGCTATTTCGAGTACATCGTTGGAACCGTTTCCGGGTACGATTTGCGCTGCCTCAACGCCGAATTTCGCGCAGATGGCCTGCTTCAGTTCGAAAGCGTTGCCGTCCGGATAGAGAGCGATTCCCGCCATCGCATCCGCGATCGCCTGTTTTGCCAGAGGGCTGATTCCCAAGGGATTCTCGTTGGAAGCCAGCTTGACGATGCCCGCTTCGTCCAGCCCCAGTTCGCGTGCCAGTTCGGAAATCGGCTTGCCGGACTGATACGGGGCAATGGAACGGATATGGCTCGGGGCAAGCTCGCTCAACTTGTTCAACGCAAACTCCTGTCGGTCAAATGAAAATGCGGCCTTCGCCGCCCGGGCATTTTAACCGAATTGCGCTACCTCCGCGGCACGCACTGCTCTTCGACCTCATAGAAGGAGGGCCGGATATCGGGCGCAATCGTCATGCGTCCGAACTCGATGACGGTTTTAGGCGGATAGCCGTTCAAATACGCCACGATGCATGTTTTCAGGCAGACGAAAAACTCCGCCTCCTCCTCGGCCTGATTTTGCAACAGCTTGGCAGCAGGTCCGATAAATCCGTAAGCCAGCAGAATTCCCAGGAATGTGCCGACCAGCGCTGCGCCTATCTTGTGGCCCAGCTCTTCCGGTGGCCCACCGACGAAAGCCATGGTAACCACGACCCCCATGACCGCGGCGATGATCCCGAAAGCCGGGAGCGATTCGGCAAGATGGGCAAACGCTTCACTCGGTTTCCTGGCCGCATGGCTGGAAGTCTCGAGATCGATATCCATGAGGTTTTCGATCTCATAACTATTCATGTTGCCGCTGACAATCACGCGGAAGTAATCGCAAATGAATTCCCGCGCACGCCTATACGACAAAAGGCGGGGATACTTGTTGAAAATCGCGCTGTTTTCCGGGTCCTCGATATCGATCTCGATCATCATCAACCCATCCTTACGCACTTTGGCGAGAATTTCGTACATCAAGGCCAGGCTTTCCAGATAATAGCCCCTTGAATAGCGGGACGATCTGAACATTTGCGGCAGGCTATGCCAGCACTCCCGAAGACTGCGCAAGGGGTTGGAAATGACAAATGCCCCCAATGCCGCACCTCCGATAATCAGCAATTCAGCAGGTTGGAACAAGGCCAGCAGATGGCCGCCCGCCCAAATAAAGCCGCCGGCGAGACAGCCGACGACGACAAGAGACCCCAGTATCAGATTCACGCGCACCTCATGCGAGGCTGAACGCAAGACGACCTTGGGGAATATCTACCGGACTCATGCCGCGAAGGCAGAAAAGTGAACCTGGCAATCCCGCTGTCATGGAGGACAAGCCTCTTTAGACCGGTGACTTTGCGCCCTTGCCTTTCGGCAAGTTAGCCTTTTTCAGTATTAAAATTCGAGTCGCGAATTCTAGCGGAAACACATCCGCGATGAAATCGCGCTAGATGACAGCGACCGGATACGAGCCCAGCACCTTGAGGAAAGCCGCTCTTTCTTCGAGCTCATTCAGTGCTTGAGCCACGCGTTCATCAAGTCGGTGGCCTTCGATATCTACGAAGAACACATACTCCCACAAGCCCGTGTGCGCCGGACGCGACTCGAACTTGGTCATGCTGACGCCATGACGTGCCAGCGGCTCCAGCAGCGCAACAACGGCGCCGGGAACGTTGCGTGCCGCCATTGCCAGCGAAGTCTTGTCCTTGCCGGAAGGGGCGACGTCATGATTGGAGAGCACGAGAAAACGCGTCGTGTTACGCGGGTCGTCTTCGATATTGTCGGCTAACAGGTTGAGTTCGAACAACTCCCCAGCGCGGCGACTCGCAATCGCGGCCGCGCCTGCTTCGACAGAAGCAAGCCGTGCCGCTTCGGAATTGCTCGCCACCGCCTGACGTTCCACGCCGGGCAGGTTACGATTCAGCCACTCGTGGCACTGCGCAAGCGATTGCGCATGCGAATACAGCTTTTTGATTGACCCTTTACCCTCAGACTTGCACAGCAGGTTGTGATGCACCGGCAGTTCGATCTCGCCGCAGATATGCAGGCTGGTCTGCAGCAGCAAGTCCAGCGTACGCCCGATGCCGCCTTCGGTGGAATTTTCGACCGGGACCACGCCGTAATCGACTGCACCGGACTCTACGGTCTGGAAGACTTCATCGATGGAAGCGCACTGCACCGGCTTGGACAAGCCGCCGAACTGCTTGTTGGCGGCCTCTTCGCTGAAAGTGCCCAGCGGACCGAGGAAGGCCACGGAGAGCTCCTTTTCCAGCGCCCGGCAATGCGACATGACGGTACGGAAAATCGCCGAGACCGACTCGCTGGAGAGCGGCCCTTCATTGAGGTCCTGCAGGCGGCGCAGCACCTGCGCCTCGCGTTCAGGACGATAGATCGGCCCGCCGTTCTTGACCTGGCCAATGGTATGCGCGAGCTGGGCGCGCTCGCTCACCAGCTTGAGCACCTGGTTGTCGATCGCGTCGATCTGATCGCGCAGTTTCTTGAGATCGTTATCCATTGCGGCGAGCGAAATCCGTCATGAAATTGACCAATGCCTGAACGCCTTCCAGCGGCATCGCGTTGTAAATCGAGGCACGCATGCCGCCCACGGTCTTGTGCCCACGCAACGCAACCAGCCCAGCCTGTTCAGCCTCAGCCAGGAATTTATCGTCCAAAGACCCGTCGCGCAACGTGAAGGGCACGTTCATGCGCGAGCGGCTCGGCACTTCCACCGGATTATGGTAGAAGCCGCCGCTTTCGTCGATACAGCGATACAGCAACTCAGCCTTCCGGATGTTGATCTTTTCCATTGCCGCGACGCCGCCTTGGCGCTTGAGCCACTGGAATACGAGGCCCGCGATATAGATGGAATACGTCGACGGCGTGTTCGGCATGGAGCCGTTCTCGGCCATCACCGAGAAATCATGGATACTCGCCATCGTCGGAACCGCCTTGCCCAGCAGGTCTTCACGCACGATACATAGCACGAGGCCGGACGGACCGATATTCTTCTGCGCGCCGGCATAGATCAAACCATAGCGGCTTACATCTACCGCGCGCGACAGAATATGCGAACTCATGTCGGCGACCAGGGGCACATTGCCCGCCAGTTTGGCGAGATGCGCGCAATCGTCCTGCACCTCCACGCCATAAATGGTTTCGTTGGTGCACACGTGCAGGAACGCAGCGTTCGGATCGAGATCGAGCTCGTCGTCGCGCAGGAAGCGGGTAAAACCGTCTGCGACTGCCCCCTTGCTCGCGGTACTGCCGGCCACATGCACAGCGCCGGCCAGAGGCGCCACGCGCTTGGCCTCGTCCACCGCCTTCTTGGACCAGGAACCGGTCACCAGGTAATCGGCGGAACGGCCGCCAGCCAGGTTCATCGGAATCTGCGAGAACAACTGCGTTGCACCGCCTTGCAGAAACAGCACCTTGTAATTGGACGGGATGCCCATGAGCTCGCGTACATCGGCTTCGGCAGCCTTGATGATGGAATCGTAGGCCTTGCCGCGATGGCTCATTTCCATCACGCTCATGCCGGTGCCGTGCCAGTCGAGCATCTCGTCGCGCGCCTGCGCCAGCACATCGGCCGGCAGCGCAGCAGGGCCGGCGCTGAAATTCCAGACGCGGGCCATTTACTCTTCGCCCTCTTCGTCGGACTCGACCACCTTTTCCAGACCGGAAAGCTTCTCGCCTTCCCCCAGATTGATGAGCGTCACACCCTGTGTAGCGCGACCCAGCTCACGGATTTCCTTGACGCGAGTGCGGATGAGCACGCCGCCCGTGGTGATCAGCATGATCTCGTCTTCGTCGCTCACCAGCTTGGCAGCAACCACCTTGCCGTTGCGCGCGGAAGTCGCGATCGCAATCACCCCCTGCGTGCCGCGGCCGGAATGGCGGAAGTCGGCCAGCACAGTGCGCTTGCCATAGCCGTTTTCGGTCGCGACCAGCACGGTCTGCTTGTCATCCTCGGCGATCAGCAGCGACAGCACGCGCTGCTTGGCCTGCAGCTTCATGCCGCGCACGCCGCGCGTGGCGCGGCCCATGGGACGCACATCCTCTTCATCGAACCACACGGCTTTGCCCGCGTCGGACACCAGCACCACATCGTTGGTGCCGTGGGTTACTTCGGCGCCAATCAGATAGTCGCCGTCGTCCAGGTTGATCGCGATGATGCCGGCGCGGCGCGGATTGGAGAACTCGGTCAGCGCGGTCTTCTTGACCGTACCTTGTGCCGTCGCCATGAAGATGAAATGGTTCTCGTCGAACTCCTTCACCGACAGGATGGCGTTGATCTTCTCGCCTTCTTCCAGCGGGAACAGATTGACGATGGGCTTGCCGCGCGAGATGCGCGAGCCCTGCGGCACTTCGTAGACCTTGAGCCAGTAAACACGACCGCGGCTGGAGAAACACAGGATGTAATCGTGCGTGTTGGCGACGAACATCTTGTCGATGAAATCGTCTTCCTTGGTCGCTGCTGCCTGCTTGCCGCGACCGCCGCGACGCTGCGCGCGGTATTCGGCCAGCGGCTGCGACTTGATGTAGCCGGTGTGCGACAGTGTCACGACCACGTCTTCTGGCGTGATGAGGTCTTCCAGCGAAATGTCCTGCGCGTTGTGCTCGATCTCGCTGCGGCGCTTGTCGCCGAACTGCGCCTTGATCGCGGACAGTTCGGTGACGATGATCTGCGTCACACGCTCCGGCTTGGCAAGGATGTCCAACAGGTCGGTGATGAGGTCCATCACCTCCTTGTATTCGGTAACGATCTTGTCCTGCTCCAGACCGGTCAGGCGTTGCAGGCGCATCTGCAAAATTTCCTGCGCCTGCACGTCGGATAGCCTGTAGCCGTTGGCCTTGAGGCCGTAGGCTTCGTCCAGACCTTCGGGGCGCGAGGCTTCCATCGCGGCACGAGCCAGCATTTCCTCCACCACCGGCGACTTCCAGGTACGCTCCATCAGCGCGACCTTGGCCTCCGGCGGCGTCGGCGCGGCCTTGATGAGCGCGATCATCTCGTCCACGTTGGCGAGCGCCACTGCCAAGCCTTCCAGCACATGGCCGCGCGCGCGCGCCTTGCGCAGCTCGAACACGGTACGGCGCGTCACCACTTCGCGGCGATGACGCAGGAAGGCTTCCAGCATCTGCTTGAGGTTCAGCAGGCGCGGCTGGCCGTCCAGCAGCGCCACCATGTTCATGCCGAAGGTGTCCTGCAGTTGGGTCTGCTTGTAGAGGTTATTCAGCACAACTTCCGGCATTTCGCCGCGCTTGAGCTCGATCACCATGCGCATGCCGGACTTGTCCGATTCGTCGCGCAGGTCGGAAATACCCTCGATCTTCTTGTCGTTGACCAGTTCCGCGATCTTTTCGATCAGCGACTTCTTGTTCACCTGATACGGCAATTCGTCGACGATGATCGCCTGGCGCTCACCCTTGCCGATGTCCTCGAAATGGGTACGTGCGCGCATCACTACACGGCCGCGCCCAGTGCGATAGCCTTCCTTGACGCCAGCGGTACCGTAGATGATGCCTGCGGTCGGGAAATCCGGCGCAGGCACGATGTCGATCAACTCGTCGAGGGTAATTTCCGCGTTTTGCAGCACGGCCAGACATGCATCAATGATTTCGCCAAGATTGTGAGGCGGGATATTGGTCGCCATGCCCACCGCGATACCGGACGAACCGTTGATCAGCAGGTTGGGAATGCGCGCCGGCATGATGAGCGGCTCCTGCTCGGAACCGTCATAGTTCGGGCCGAAATCGACCGTTTCCTTGTCGAGGTCGGCCAGCAGTTCGTGCGCAATGCGCGCCATGCGGATTTCGGTGTAACGCATGGCCGCCGCGTTATCGCCGTCCACAGAACCGAAGTTGCCCTGCCCGTCCACCAGCATATAGCGCAAGCTGAAATCCTGCGCCATGCGCACGATGGTGTCGTACACCGCGGTGTCGCCGTGCGGGTGGTATTTACCGATCACGTCGCCGACGATACGCGCCGACTTCTTGTACGGGCGGTTCCAGTCGTTGGACAGTTCGTGCATCGCGTACAACACGCGTCGATGCACCGGTTTCAAGCCATCGCGTACGTCCGGTAGCGCACGCCCTACGATCACGCTCATCGCGTAATCGAGGTAGGAACGGCGCATCTCTTCTTCTAGGCTGACGGGGAGTGTTTCTTTGGCGAACTGATCCATAAATTCTTGTAATTCAGGGATGGCATAAAAGCTTCGATTTTAGCATGAGATAGCACTTCCCATCATGCCGAATGGCGCCCCCGGAGCCCGGCGCCACGCTTTTTACTCCTCTTTTCGAATATATTGATTACAAACCCCTTTTTTACTCATTGTTGAATTAGCCCCCAGCCTGCCGCATGATGCTTGTTTGGTTTCAACAACAACAGTTCAAGGAGAACCAGCATGGCAAGCACCGTCACCCTCAAAGGCAACCCCGTCGACGTCGCCGGCAACTTCCTCAAACCCGGCCAGACCGCCCCCGACTTCAAGCTAGTCAATCAGGACCTGCAGAACGTCACCCTCGCCGATTTTGCCGGCAAGCGAAAAGTACTGAATATTTTCCCCAGCATCGACACCCCGACGTGCGCCACGTCCGTGCGCAAGTTCAACCAGTCCGCAAACGAACTGCCGAATACCGTCGTACTGTGCATTTCGGTCGACCTGCCGTTTGCGCAAAAGCGCTTCTGCGGTGCGGAAGGTTTGTCCAACGTGACGACGTTGTCCACCATGCGCGGTCGCGAGTTCCTGGAGAACTACGGCGTATTCATCACCAGCAGCAAACTCGAAGGCGTCGCCGCACGCGCCGTTGTCGTGCTGGACGAAAATAACAAGGTGCTCCACAGCGAACTGGTGCCGGAGATTACAACCGAGCCCAACTACGACGCTGTAGCAGCCGTCCTCAAATAAATCAAGCCGTGGAAATTCAACAGGGGTTGAATTAAGCTATCGGATTGTTCCTACATCAACCCCATCAACAAGGAGAAATCACATGGCCGTTCTCGTCGGCAAAGCCGCACCGAGCTTCACCACCGCCGCCGTCATGGGCGACAACAGCATCAACGAAAGCTTCACGCTGGCCGAGCATATCAAAGGCAAATACGCCGTCGTTTTCTTCTATCCGCTGGACTTCACCTTCGTGTGCCCGTCCGAGCTGATCGCATTCGATCACCGTCTGGAAGAGTTCAAGAAGCGCGGCGTGGAAGTGGTTGGCGTTTCCATCGACTCCCACTTCACCCACCTCGCCTGGAAGAACACCCCGGTCAATCAAGGCGGCATCGGCAAAGTCGGCTACCCGCTGATCGCCGACATGAAGCATGACTACTGCAAGGCATATGACGTGGAAGCGGACGCAGGCGTGGCCTATCGCGGCTCCTTCCTCATCGACAAGGCCGGCGTCGTGCGCCATCAGGTCGTCAATGACCTGCCGCTGGGTCGCAACGTGGACGAAATGCTGCGCATGATCGACGCGCTGCAATTCACCGAAGAGCATGGCGAAGTCTGCCCGGCAGGCTGGAGCAAAGGCAAGGCCGGTATGAATGCCAGCCCGGAAGGCGTAGCCAAGTACTTGGCTGCTCACGCCGAAGAGCTGTAATTCCAGGCGTTCAGCCAGAAAAAAGAACGGGGCCATCGGCCCCGTTTTTCATTGCATCGCGCCTATCGCTTGAGGCCCCGCGCAAGATCGGCCTTGATGTCTTCGATATGCTCAAGTCCCACGGCAACCCTTACCAGGCCATCGCCGATCCCAGCAGCGGCACGCGCTTCCGGCGTAACGCGGCTATGCGTCGTCGTGGCCGGATGGGTAATGGTGGATTTTGCATCGCCAAGGTTGGCGGTAATCGACAGCATTTTCGTCGAATCGATGAGCGCCCATGCCGCCTCTTTGCCTCCCTTGACGTCGAACGACACAATGCCGCCGCCTGCCCGCTGCTGGCGCATGGCAAGCGCATGCTGCGGATGCGATGCAAGACCCGGATAGTACACGCGCTCGATCTGAGGCTGCGCTTCCAGCCATTGTGCCAATGCCAAGGCATTGCGGGAGTGCGCTTCCATGCGCAACGCCAAGGTTTCCAGCCCCTTCAGGAACACCCAGGCATTGAATGCGCTCAGGGTCGGTCCCGCCGTACGCAGGAAGCCGTAAACCGGTTCCAGCACATCCTTCTTGCCCAGCACCGCGCCCCCCAGGCAACGGCCTTGGCCGTCGATATACTTGGTCGCAGAATGCACGACGATATCCGCGCCGAGCTTGATCGGCAGCTGCAGCGCCGGCGAGCAGAAACAATTGTCCACCACCAGGAGCGCGCCCGACTTGTGGGCCAACGCTGCCAGCGCCGTGATATCGCACACTTCGGTCAACGGGTTGGATGGCGTTTCCACGAAAAACAGCTTGGTATTGGGCTTGACCGCCGCCGCCCATTCATTCTCGTCCGTGAGCGAAACGAAGGTGGTCTCCAGGCCCCAGCGCTTGAGGATGTTGCCGAACAGCTGCACGCTGGTACCGAAAATGCTGCGCGAAGCAACGATATGATCACCCGCCGAGCACAGCCCCATCACGCAGGCGAGGATCGCGGACATGCCGCTGGACGTGGCGACGCAGAATTCCGCGCCTTCCAACGCTGCCAGCTTGTCCTGGAACATGGTCACGGTCGGATTGGTAAAGCGTGAGTAGATATTGCCCGGTTCCTGCCCGCCGAAACGCGCGGCGGCCTGCGCCGCGCTCTCGAACATGAAGCTCGATGTAAGGAACATGGCCTCGGAATTCTCGCCGAATTCGGTATGAAGACTGCCGGCGCGTATGCCCAGCGTTTCAGGATATTGTGATAGTTCTTCCATGGGAGTGCCCTTCTCTGCCGGTATGTCGGCAACAAAAAACCCGTTTCAGCGATTCGCTAAAACGGGCTTCCGGCTCGCTTTAGCTGCATTTTTAACGCGCCCGCAAGCTGAAACTCAAATCGGCGCAGACCTCAAGATAAAACCGTGCAGTAGCTTTGTCAACCGTTCAGGCGACCTCTTCCTCTTCGCGGTTGTTTGAGCCAACCAGGTTCAGGTCAAGCTGGGTGCTCGAATTGGCCGGCTTGTTGACCTTGTCCACATCGCCGCGCGCCGACTCGATTTCGGCAAGATAGGTCTCGGTAATGTCGCCGGTAACATAGCAGCCATTGAAGCAGGAGGTATCGAATTGCTGGATGGCCGGATTGCTGCGCTGGATATCGCGCACCAGATCGGACAAGTCCTGATAAATCAGCGCATCGGCTCCGATTTCCTTGCAGATTTCCTCGTCGCTACGGCCGGTCGCCAACAGTTCCGAGCGCGACGGCATATCGATGCCATACACGTTGGGGAAGCGTACGGGCGGCGCGGCGGACGCGAAGAACACCTTGTTGGCACCGGCTTCACGCGCCATCTGGACGATACGCTGCGAAGTCGTACCGCGCACGATGGAATCGTCCACCAGCAGCACGTTCTTGCCTTTGAATTCCATGCCGATCGGGTTGAGCTTCTGGCGTACCGACTTCTTGCGCAGCGCCTGTCCCGGCATGATGAAGGTACGGCCGATGTAGCGATTCTTGATGAAGCCTTCGCGATAGGTCAGATTGAGCGCATTGGCAAGCTGCAATGCGCTGGGGCGGCTGGTATCGGGGATCGGGATCACCACGTCGATGTCGAGATGCGCCCATTCGCGGCGAATCTTCTCGGCCAGGCTCTCGCCCATGTTGAGACGGGTCTGGTAGACGGAAACGCCGTCGATCACCGAATCAGGGCGCGCCAGGTAGACATACTCGAAAATACAGGGGCTCAGCACAGGATTCTCGGCACATTGACGTGCATGGAAATTGCCGTCCATATCGATGAAGATCGCCTCACCCGGCGCCACGTCGCGCACCAGTTGGAAGCCAAGCACGTCGAGCGCCACGCTTTCGGAAGCGACGACGTACTCCACGCCCTTTTCGGTTTCCGACTTGCCGATCACAAGCGGACGAATACCGAACGGGTCACGGAACGCGAGCAGACCATAATTGGCGATCATCGCCACCACGCCGTAAGCGCCCTTGACGCGCTTGTGCACGCCGCTGACCGCGTCGAACACCATGTCCACGTCCAGAGCCGTCGTCCGCGCGCTGCTTTCGATTTCGTGCGCAAGCACGTTGAGCAGCACTTCGGAGTCGGAAGTCGTGTTGATATGGCGCAGGTCCTGGCGGAACATTTCGCGCTTGAGCTGCTGCGAATTGGTCAGATTGCCGTTGTGGCCGAGCACGATGCCGAACGGAGAGTTCACGTAGAACGGCTGTGCCTCGGCGGCGGAAGAGGAACCGGCGGTCGGGTAGCGCACGTGAGCGATGCCGACGTTACCGATGAGGTTGCGCATGTGGCGGGTCTGAAACACGTCCTGCACCAGCCCGTTGTTCTTGTGCATGTAAAACGTGCCGCCATCGCTGGTGACAATGCCCGCGGCATCCTGCCCGCGGTGCTGCAGCACCAGCAGTCCGTCATACAGCATCTGGTTGACGGGACTCTTGCCGACAATACCGATAATTCCGCACATGCGTGAAATCGCTCCTGCTTTAAACGCTAAAGTTAGTCGTAATTAATGTGCTTGGCAATGCCTTCCGGCAGCCAAGGCAAGGCACTGGTCACCAGAGCCTCGAACGGTGCGCTAAACATCGCATCGCGCCAGAACGGTTCGCGCGGCAATGTAGTCAATCCGCCCAACAATACGATGACGGCAACAATCAAGATGCCGCGTGCAAACCCGAACAAGGCCCCGAGCAGCCTATCTACGGTGCCGAGGCCGATGCGCTTGAAAACTTCGCTCAAAGCGATGGCCAGCAGACTGGCAATCAGCAATGTCGCCAGAAACAGAATCAGAAAAGCCGCCAGCAATCGCAGGGATTCGCTCGGAATCGCCTGCGGCAGCAACGGCGCCAGCTGCAGCGTATAGAGCTTCGCCACGAAAAATGCGACCACCCAACCTGCCAGCGAAAGCGTTTCGCGGACAAAACCTCGCAGTATGCTCAGCAGGATCGAGATGCCAATGATGCCGAGTACTCCGTAATCGAAAAACGTCATGGCCTGGCCGGCCCTTTCCAGTCAGACTTACTTGGAAACGACCATGCCGGTCGAACCTGCAGCCTTGAGTTTTTCCAGCGCTTTCTCCGCTTCAGCACGCGTGGAATAGGAACCCACGCGCAATCGAATCTTGGTGCCGCCGGGCATACCCAGCTTCTCGGTATACGACTTGAAACCGGCCGCAGCGAGCTTGTCCTGCATTTGCTTCACATTACCGGCATCGGAGAACACACCGATCTGGACGGCAAAACCATCGCCAGCAATGGGTTTCTTCTCCGGCGTAGCCGGTTTCGGCGCCTCAACCTTGGCCGGCGCAACTGGGGCGGGAGCGGGCTTCACCTCCACCTTGGGCTCAGGCACAGGTGCCGGCTCTGGTACAGGCGTTGGGGCCGGTGCAGGCTGCGGCGGAGCAACTTCGACAGGTGTTTCGGGGGATTGGTTCGGAGCGGCCGCACTTTCTGCGGCCGGATCGACAGGAACGATGCGGGATGCGAAGTCGCCGCCTTCCTGACTAGGAATATTCACGGCAATTTCAGGCTGAGGGGCTTGGGCTTCACGGTCGTCGAGCACCATGGGCAGTACCGTCACCATGAGCAACACCAGTGCGATTGCGCCTACCAGGCGCCGTCTAGCACGTTTTCTGAACTGGATTTCCTGCTCGCTCAACTTTTCAGTCGCCATGCGTGTTCCTATGATGCGGGACGAAGGCCGGACAATGCGCGCAGCACATCGGCCACCGTGTAGAAAGAACCGAAGGCCGCAATTCTATCATTTTCCCCCGCCGTCATACAGGCCTGCCGGAAAGCGGAAACGACATCGGTACAGCGATGTACGCGAGCCTGAGGCGCCACTTCCGATAGATGATGGGCCAGCAGCTCCGCGCTCGCGCCGCGCGCCTCATGAATATCAGCAACGAACCAAATATCTATTTCCTCGGCCAGCTCGCGCAGCACTCCCGGAATATCCTTGTCGGCCAGCATCGCAAAAACAGCCAGAGTTTGTCCGGTATGCGGCGATACCTGAAGGTTTTTTGCCAGCCCTTTGGCAGCGTGCGGATTATGCGCGACGTCCAGGATTACGCTCGGCTTGCCCGGAAATATCTGAAAACGCCCTTGCAACGCCACATGGCTGAGTCCGTCGCGAATGGCCGAGGCGGCTACTGGCAGGCTGGCTTGCAAACTATGCACCGCCTCCAGCGCACAGCTCGCATTGAAAAACTGGAATTCGCCGCTTAGCGCGGGCAGAGGAAGATCGGAAATGGCAGTATCGTCAGACATGAAAGTCCAGCGGTCGTCATGCTTCTCGAAGCCAAAATCGCGCCCTATCTGACGGAACTCTGCAGCGATTTCCAGAGCATGACCAATCACCGTATCGGGCGGCAACGGATCGCCGCATAAGGCAGGAACATGCGGCCGGAAAATGCCCGCTTTTTCGCGGCCGATGCTTTCGCGTGTCGAGCCAAGATAATCGAGATGGTCCAGATCTACGCTGGTGAGGATAGCGCAAGCCGGGTCGAATACATTGACCGCATCCAGGCGGCCGCCCAACCCCACTTCCAGGATAGCGACCTGCACTTCACGCTCGATAAACAGCCACATGGCGGCCAAAGTACCGAACTCGAAATAAGTCAGCGGGGTCATGCCGCGGGCGATTTCGACGGCGGCAAATGCTCGGCAAAGTGCCTCGTCCATCACCTCCATACCATTGATGCGCACCCGCTCGTTGTAGCACAGCAAGTGAGGCGAGGTGTAGCACGCGACCTGATAGCCGGCCGCGAGGTAAATCTGTTCCAGCATCGCGCAGGTCGAGCCTTTGCCGTTGGTACCGGCAACCGTGATGACAGGAAATGTGGGCTGCAGATCGAGACGTGCGGCGACCTCTCCCACTCGATCGAGGCCGAGCGCGATGGGTTTGGGATGCAGCTGTTCGAGGTAGGCCAGCCAGCCGGCGAGGTCTGCCGGCATGGCATCGGAATGAAGTTGGGGATCAGGCAACGGCAGTATGGTGCATCATGTGGCCGATCAGCTTGGCGAGCTGGTCGCGCATCTGGCGGCGGTCCACGATCATGTCGATAGCGCCGTGCTCCAGCAGGAATTCGGCTCGCTGGAAGCCTTCCGGCAACGTTTCACGCACGGTCTGCTCGATCACGCGCGGACCGGCGAAGCCGATCAGAGCCTGTGGTTCGGCGATGATGATGTCGCCCAGCATCGCAAAACTTGCGGATACGCCGCCCATAGTTGGGTCGGTCAGCACAGAGATGAACGGCAACTGGGCCTTGCTCAGTTGCGTCAGCGCAGCGCTGGTCTTGGCCATTTGCATCAGCGAGAACAGGCCTTCCTGCATGCGTGCGCCACCACTCGCGGAAAAACAGATGAACGGGCATTTCTGCTCGATCGCCACTTGCACGCCGCGAACGAAACGCTCGCCCACCACGGAGCCCATGGAGCCGCCTTGGAACTTGAATTCGAATGCCGCTGCGACAACCGGCACGGTCTTGATCGCACCTTGCATCACGACCAGCGAATCGGTCTCGCCGGTTTCTGCCTGGCTCGCCTTGATACGATCCGCGTAGCGCTTGCTGTCCTTGAATTTGAGCGGATCGAGCGGCGTCACTTCGGCGCCGATCTCGAAACGACCTTCCGCATCCAGCACGAACTCCAAACGGGTACGCGCATTGATTCGGTTATGGAAACCGCACTTGGGGCAGACTTCCTGATTGTTTTCGAGGTCGGTACGGTACAGCACGGCCTCGCAGGAAGAGCACTTGCTCCACAGGCCCTCGGGCACCGTCTTGCGGTTGGCACCCAGGCCGCGCTTGATCTTGGGGGGGAGTAGTTTCTGTAACCAGCTCATAGTAGCCTTTTATTTGGAATCGATCGCCGCACGCAGCTCTTGAGTCAGCTTGGCGATATTGGCGGTCACGTTCTGTTCGTTGGAGTTTTCCACTTCCTGCACCATGCGGCTGCCGACTACCACGGCGTCGGCGATATCGCCTACTGCCCTGGCTGTCGCCGCATCGCGCACGCCGAAGCCTACGCCCACAGGAAGTGTGGTCTTGCCGCGGATTGCGGCCACCTTGGACGCGACATCCGCCAGGTCAAGGTTAGCGGCACCGGTCACGCCGCGCAGAGACACGTAATAAATGAAACCGCGCGCAGCCGCGACGACGGCATCCACGCGCTCAGGCGCAGAAGTCGGCGCCAGCAGGAAAATCGGATCGATATCGTATTGCGCCAGATGCTGGAAAGCTTCGCTGCTCTCCTCCGGCGGGAAATCCACAGTCAGCACGCCATCCACACCCACTTCAGCGCAGCGCTTGGCAAATGCTGCCCAGCCCATCGCCTCGATCGGGTTGCCGTAACCCATGAGCACCACGGGAGTCGTTGCATCTGTCTTGCGGAACTCTGCGACCATATCCAGTACGTGGCGCAGACCGATCTTGTGCTTGAGGGCACGCTCGGAAGCACGCTGGATAGTCGGGCCGTCCGCCATGGGGTCGGAAAACGGTACGCCCAGTTCGATCATGTCGGCGCCGCCTTCGACCAGCGCGTGCATCATGGGCACGGTCTGCTGCGGGTTGGGATCGCCTGCGGTAATGAAAGGAATGAGCGCCTTGCGCTGTTGTTGTTTGAGTTGTTCGAAGACGGTCTGGATACGACTCACAGCGTGATTCCCTTGATGCGTGCTACGGTGTTCATGTCCTTGTCGCCGCGGCCGGACAGGTTGACCAGGATGACTTTATCCTTGTCCAGCGTCGGCGCGATTTTGATCGCATGTGCCAGCGCGTGGCTTGATTCCAGCGCGGGGATGATGCCCTCGTAGCGGCACAGCGCATCGAACGCGCCGATAGCTTCGTCGTCATCGATCGCGACGTACTGGGCGCGATGGATATCCTTGAGCAAACAATGCTCCGGCCCGACACCAGGATAATCCAGCCCGGCGGAAATCGAATGCGTCTCGATGATCTGGCCGTCCTCGTCCTGCATGAGGTAGACCTTGTTGCCATGCAGTACGCCCACCTTGGCATTTGCGGTCAGCGGTGCCGCATGCTGGCCCGTGGCAATACCATGACCACCGGCTTCAACGCCGATCAGTTGCACGCCCTCCTCCTCGATGTACGGATAGAACATGCCGATGGCATTGGAGCCGCCGCCCACGCAAGCGATGACGACATCCGGCTGACGACCGATGAATTCTGGCATTTGCTGCTTGGCTTCGTTGCCGATCACGCACTGGAAGTCGCGCACCATCATCGGATATGGGTGCGGACCTGCAGCGGTGCCGAAGATATAGAAGGTGCTTTCGCAGTTGGTCACCCAGTCGCGGATTGCCTCGTTGCAGGCGTCCTTGAGCGTACGCGAACCGCTTTCCACCGGCACCACAGTCGCGCCCAGCAGCTTCATGCGGAACACGTTGGGCGCCTGGCGCTGCACGTCTTCGGCACCCATGTAAACCACGCACTCCATGCCGAAACGCGCAGCGACGGTGGCTGTCGCAACGCCGTGCATGCCGGCACCGGTTTCAGCGATCACACGCTTCTTGCCCATGCGCTTGGCGAGCAGCGCCTGGCCGATGGCGTTGTTGATCTTGTGCGCGCCGGTGTGGTTGAGATCCTCCCGCTTGAGGTAGATCTGCGCACCACCGAAATGCTCGGACAGGCGCTTGGCATGATAAATCGGGCTCGGCCGACCGACGTAATGCTTGAGTTCATAGGCAAACTCGGCCTTGAACTCGGGATCGTCGCGGAAATGCTCGTACTGGCGACGCAGTTCATCGACCGCCGGAATCAGCGTTTCCGCCATGTAGATGCCACCGAACTGGCCGAAATGGCCGTGCGCATCGGGAAAATCGTACTTACCCATTGAGAACTACTCCTCGCATGAACGCAGCTATTTTTTCTGCGTCCTTGATTCCTTTTTGGCGCTCCACGCCACCGCTTACGTCCACCGCATAGGGGCGGCACTGCCTGATCGCTTCGCTTACGTTGCTTGCATCGAGACCGCCCGCCAGAATGATGGGCTTGGGAAAGTCCCGTGGGATCAGTGCCCAGTCGAATGTCGTTCCGGTTCCGCCCGGCGTGCCGGGCATATAGGCATCCAGCAGCAGAGCTTTCGCATCAGCGTAAGCAGCCGCGTATTGTAGCAAATTTGTCTCAGGCCTGACGCGCACCGCCTTGAGATACGGCACGCCGAACTGGCGGCAGTACTCCGGCGTCTCGTCGCCATGGAACTGAAGCAGGTCGAGCCTGACCTGGCTTAACACCTCGCGCACATACTCTGCATCGGCATCGACAAACAGGCCGACGGCACTCACGAAAGGTGGAAGCCCGGCGGCAATGGAGCGGGCGGTAGCAGGTGTTACATAGCGCGGACTGGGTTCGTAGAACACGAGACCGATGGCGTCACAACCGTGCTGAATAGCTGCACTGGCATCTTCAGCTCGCGTAATGCCACAAATTTTGACGCGGGTGCGCAAGGACAGAATCTCGGAAAAAGCGTTAGCGTATCTGAAACAGCCCTGACTGTCAGCCGATCAGCATAGGCAGGTCCACCAAGCGCCGCTCGCAGGAAGGTAACCCGAAAGCAGCGTCATAGCCGACGCCCACCAGATAAAGTCCGCTTGCGGAAAAAGTGGGGGGAGCCAGGGTGCGATTACGTTCCGCCAGCAGGGTTTCGATCCAGGCTGGAGGATATGCGCCCTTACCGATATAGACCAGCGCCCCCACCATGTTGCGTACCTGATGATGCAGGAAGGCATTCGCACCGAACTCGAACAGGATGGCCTCGCCGCGTCTGTGTACCTCGGCCTGATGCATGGTTTTCACCGGTGATTTCGCCTGACACTCGGCGGCGCGGAAAGCGCTGAAATCATGCTCACCGAGCAACAGTTGCGCGGCTTCGCGCATGGCCTCCGCATCCAGCGGCGTATGAAACCACCCCGCCTTGCCGGCGAGAACTGCCGGCGCAACCGGACGATTGATGAGCATATACTGGTAGCTGCGACTGTACGCGGAAAAACGGGCGTGGAATTCATCGGATACCGGATGCGACCAGTTCACCCGCACTCCAGCTGGCAGAAAGGCATTGACGCCTCTCACCCAGGCCGCGAGAGGCCGTTGCACGGAAACGTCGAAATGCGCAACCTGCGATAGCGCATGCACGCCTGCATCCGTACGCCCGGCGGCATTGACCGTGATCTCGTGTCCGGCCACCTGACGTATCGCCTCCTGCAAATGATCCTGTACTCCGCAGCCGCTGGGCTGGCTTTGCCAGCCGCAAAATCCGCTGCCGTCGTATTCGACTCCGATCGCTATTCTCATTTCAAGCTCCATAGCGTCACCATCAGCGCGGCAAACAGCACAGCCCAATCCCGCAACAGAAAATGGGGAACATCGAATCGCACATGGCTCACCGCCCCCTCCTGCTCCTCGGATGCCCGTTCGAATCGCTGCCAGAACGGTAACCGATGTTGCGGCCGCTCCACTTCGACGTAATGCAGCGTCAGCCACAAGCGGGCGGTAAAACGATCCGGGGAAACTCCGATGTGCCGGAGCGGATGGATAAGCCGATAAATGCCTGCCATGAGCGTATCGCGCCCTGTCGTTCCCAGCAGCAACGCCAGCCCGGCCAGCATGACGGTGAGCCGCAGAGCCTGGAGCACGCCTTGATGCAGCCCTTCGTAAGTCAATGGATAGGATTCCAATCCGGGCAGATATTCACCCGGAGTCGTGCACGCATAGATCAGCAGCAAGGTAAGCAGCAGCCAGCGGGAGCGGAACAACAGCTTGCGCAAGAGCACTACATGCCAGCGCATCGCCATCATGACCAGCACCCAGCCGAGCGAAAACAGCAACAGAAGGCCGGCATGCTGGGCCATGACGGCCAGCAACATCAGCAGCAGGATTTTCAGTGTCGGGTGCAAAGGCTCTTTCCAAACGAAAAGGCCGGGCATAGGCCCGGCCTGTGAGTCTTACTGGTCGATCACTCCAGCGAGTCCAGCATTTTCTGCGCCCGTTCGCGCTGCTTGGGACCACCCTCTTGCATAACTTCATCCAGCAGTTCACGCGCACCCTCGGTGTCGCCCATATCCATATAGGCTGTCACCAGGTCGAGCTTGGTATCCACATCGGCAGACTCCTCACCTGCGGACAGGGTGATTTCCTCGGCGTTATCGAAAGCACTGCTTGCTGGCTCGGCAATATCCAGGCTGATACCGGACAAATCGAGATCCGGGATCGGAGCCGCAGGAGTTGCGGGCTCCGGAGTTGCTTCTTCGGAGGCGACATCCAGGCTGAAGTTGAAATCCAGCGGCGCCTCTTCCGTCTTGCTGGCATCTTCCTGAGCGGGCGTTTCGAACACGATCTCCTCAACCGGCGTTTCTTCCGAAGTATCGGCGATCAGCGCAGTTTCTGTTGTCGGTGTTTGAGCCGGTGGAACTGCCTCGACCGGAACTTCCGGGAGATCGAAAGAAGCGACATCTTCTGCCGGAGCAGAGAGTTCGACAACCTCTTCCGCAGGCGCTTTCGGCGCAGGCAAATCCAAATCAAAAGCAGACAAATCGAGCTCGGCCGCCGGAGCACCAGGCGCTTCGGCAACAGGCTTTTCCGCAGCTGCAGCCTCAGGCAGAGTCAGCTCCGGAAGATCGAAGCTGATTTCCTCCACGGCCTCGGGCGGGGTTTCCATTGCTGGAGCCTCTTGCTTCGCTTCAGCAGTCGAGAGCTCAGGCAAGCCGAATTCCGCTGCCAGTGCATTGGCATCCGTTTCATCGACTGCAGGTGTTTCGGTCTGCGCAGCTGCCGGTATATCAAGCTCCGGCAACTCGAAGGAAATTTCTTCGGTGTTTTCAGCCGCTGCGGCAGTTTCTTCTGCCGGCAGGCCCAACTCCGCTGCATCCAGTTGTGCTATGCCGGCTGCTGCGGGCTCAGGCAACTCGAATTGCAGGTCGTAATCGGAGGCCGCTTCCGGCGCCTCCTCTCCTGCTTTCGCCTGAGCCGGAGCACTGAAAGCGCCCAAATCCGGCAGCGGTTCCGGTTCGACGGCATCGTTTTCCTTCTCGATGGCAGCGGACGTTTCTGCAGCCAGCATTCCGAGATCGAAATCCAGACTGTTGTCCTGGTCTTCCGCGGGCTCCTCTTCCTTGGCATCGGTAGTTGCCACAGCGGCGGCTGCCGCCACTGCCCCTGCTGCGATGGCAGCCTGGGTCACACCGGAAGAAACCGGAGCTGCAGAACCCTCGCCCGGCGGAGCATACATCGGATTTTCCGGCTCCAGGGCGTGGCCCATTTCAGCCACCTTGTGCCATGTCGGATCATTGGTACCCAGCGTGGCATAGAGCTCGCCCGCCAGGGTTTCGAATGCGGCTGCATCCTTGCGATTGGCGTAGATTTCGAGCAGTTTCAGATGCAATTCGTAACGCTTGGGTTCCTTGGCAATTGCATCCTTGAGGATTTCTTCGGCCTGAGCATCGCGCCCATAAGCCATGTAGACCTCGGCCTCGGAAATCGGGTCTACATCACTGGTGTCGATCATGCCGTCGCCGTTTCGATGAGCGAAGTCGGTCATGAACGTCGTATCACCGGTATCGACCGCCGCGCCGCCCGTGGTACCGAACACGGTATCGGTCTTGAGTCCGCTGCTCGTCAGGATTCCCTTCTCGAAACTGTCGAGATTCTTGCGGCGCTGGCGACGCAGCAGCAGCCAGCCGCCTACCAGCAACGCAAGCGCACCGCCGCCTCCGGCGAGCATCATCGGGTTCTGGAGCAGATCATCCAGCAAGTTCGGCTCGGCGACAGGTTCGGCCGGAGCAGGTGCGGGTTTCGGCGCGGGAGGCGGAGCTGCCGGCGCCGGCTCTGCGGGTTTCTGCTCAGGCTGAGCGGCTTCCGGGGTCGGAACCGGGGTCGGCAATTGCGCGGGATCAACCGGTTTGCCCTTTTGCAGTTCTGCCAGAATCTGGTTCTGCACCAGCAGCAGCTTCTGCATGTCCTGAATCTGCTTCTCGAAGAAAGCGATGCGTTCGTTGACTTCGCTAATCGCCTTGTCTTGCGCGGTGGATTCCTCCTCCAGCGCACGCAGCTTGTCATCCGTCACCGCGCCAGTTCCAGTACCTGCCGCAGCCGCCTTCTGACCGCCTAAAGCCTCGCTCTTGGACAGCTTGACCACATCGCGCGGGCCCGCAGGCGGCGGCGCGGCTTTGTCTTCGGTACGAGCAGCAATCTGGCCGCCGGAGCTTTGCGCCTGGGACTCGGCAGGAGCTGCCTGAGATTGCGCAACCGCCTGGGCCACATCGTTACGATAGGCATTCCAGTTAGTGGTATGCAGCCTGACTTCCTGCAGCGCCTGCTGCGGACTGATCGCGCGCAGCTCTTCATCGCGCGGCTTGCGGATGATCTGGCCGACCTTGAGCTGATTCATGTTGTCGGCGATGAAGGCGCTGCGATTGGACTGGTAGAGACCTACCAGCATCTGTTCGAGCGTGACGTCCTCGACCTGCATCTGCCGAGCGACATTGCGCAGCGTGTCGCCGCGCTTGGTGACATAGCTATCGGGAGTTGGCGCGGAAGACTCCGCACGCGGAGCGGCTAGCTGCGTTCCGGATTTAATGCCGTTTTTTTTTGAGGGGCTTGCCGTTGTAGGCAGTTGTTTTGTTTCCGCCGACACTTCGGGAGAACTCCCTACTCGGTCCCCATAACCGGGAGGATCCATCAAAGCGGTGTATTCGCGCAGCAAGCGACCCGTCGGCCAGTCGACCTGAATCAGCATGTCGAGGAAGGGATCGTTGACCGGCTGCGAACTGCTGAGCCTGAGTATGGGGGTGCCGTCCGCCTTGCGGGAAAGTTCGACGCGAACGGTATTCAGGGAAGCCGTTCGCTCGATATTCTGCTCTGCATAGGTTTCGGAAGGAGCAATGCGGGCCGTCAGGGAGGAAAGTTCTTCCTTGCTGGCTGCGATTTCGATTTCCGCGTTGAGCGGCTCACCCAGCCCCGACATGACGGTCATTTTCCCCAGTCCGGCTGCGTTGGCCGCTACAGGCATCAACGCCAACAGTACGGCCAGGGAGATCCGCTTTATTTTGGAATTATGCACTATCCCACCCTTATCCAAATTTTGTCTTTATCACGCTAACATCAATCAGTTAGACATGCAAGCTCATCCCACACATGAGGTGAGGTTTTGAAGTGCCCGTTGCTCAAACGCTTCCAGGCACCTCCAATGACTCGTTTCAAGCCTCGACCAGAATGCGCATCATGCGACGCAACGGTTCGGCAGCTCCCCACAGCAACTGATCACCTACAGTGAACGCGGACAGGTATTCGCCGCCCATGCTCATCTTGCGCAAACGACCCACGGGCACAGCCAGCTTGCCGGTCACGGCTGCCGGAGTCAGTTCACGCATGCTGGCCTCGCGCTCGTTGGGAATCACCTTCACCCAGTCGTTAGCGGAAGCGATGATGGCATTGAGTTCATCCAACGGCACATCGCGGGTCAGCTTGATGGTCAGCGCCTGGGAATGGCAGCGCATCGCGCCGATACGCACGCACAGACCATCGATCGGAGTCGGGCTGGCTTCACGCCCGAGGATCTTGTTGGTCTCAGCTGCGCCCTTCCACTCCTCCTTGCTCTGGCCGTTGCCGAGATCCTTGTCGATCCAGGGAATCAGACTGCCGGCGAGCGGTACGCCGAATTGCGCAGTCGGGAAACGCTCGTCGCGCAAAGTGCCAGCTACTTCGCGATCAATGTCGAGAATTGCGGAGGCCGGGTCGGCAAGCAGGTCGCTGGCGACGCGATGCGCCTCGCCCATTTGCTGCAGCAGCTCACGCATATTCTGCGCGCCAGCGCCGGATGCCGCCTGATAAGTCATGGAGGTCGCCCACTCCACGAGGTTTTCGCGGAACAGTCCGCCCAATGCCATAAGCATGAGAGACACGGTGCAGTTGCCGCCGATCCAGTTCTTGCCGCCCGCGGCAAGCGCTTGGTCGATGACGTTGCGGTTCACCGGATCGAGAATGATGACCGCATCCTTTTCCATGCGCAGCGTGGAAGCAGCATCGATCCAGTGACCGCTCCAGCCCGCAGCACGCAGCTTGGGGAAAATCTCGGTGGTGTAGTCGCCGCCCTGGCAGGAAATGATGACATCCATGGCCTTGAGCTCGGCGACGTCCTTCGCGTCCTTGAGCGGCGGCACGTCGCGGCCCACATCCGGGCCCTTGCCGCCCGGATTGGAGGTAGTGAAGAACACAGGCTCGATCAGGTCGAAGTCGCGCTCCTCACGCATGCGCTGCATGAGGACGGAACCGACCATTCCGCGCCAACCGACAAAACCTACTCTCATCATTTTTCCCTCAGTTTTTCTCGAACCGCCCGCGATACTCTTCGCCAAGCGGTGAATTCCTTAAAGCGCCGCGACGACCGCGTCGCCCATCGCGTTGCAACCGACCTTGGTGGCGCCTTCGGTCCAGATATCGGCAGTACGGTAGCCTTGCGCCAGAGTTTTCTTGACGGCGTTCTCGACCCGCGTCGCATTCGCCTCGTCGTTGAACGTATAGCGCAGCATCATCGCCGCAGACAGAATGGTTGCGAGCGGGTTCGCGACGTCCTTGCCGGCGATGTCAGGCGCGGAACCGTGGCTGGGCTCGTACATGCCCTTGTTGTTGGCATCCAGCGAGGCGGACGGCAGCATGCCTATCGAGCCGGTCAGCATCGAAGCTTCGTCAGACAGGATGTCGCCGAAAATGTTGCCGGTGACCATCACGTCAAATTGCTTGGGCGCGCGCACCAGCTGCATCGCCGCGTTGTCGACATACATATGGCTGAGCTCGACTTCCGGATACTCCTTGGACAGCTCGATCATCACCTGACGCCACAGTTCGGTGGTTTCCAGCACGTTGGCCTTGTCCACGGAACAGACCTTCTTGTTGCGCTTCATCGCGATATCGAACGCGACGCGGCCGATACGCTTGATCTCGGATTCGCTGTAGCGCATGGTATTGATGCCTTCGCGCTCGCCGTTCTCCAGTGTGGAAATACCGCGCGGCTGGCCGAAGTAGATGTCGCCGGTGAGTTCGCGCACGATCATGATGTCCAGGCCGGAAACCACTTCCGGCTTGAGCGTGGAAGCGGAAGCCAGTTCCGGATACAGCAGCGCCGGGCGCAGGTTGGCGAACAGGTTGAGTTCCTTGCGGATGCGCAGCAGGCCGCGCTCGGGGCGCAGGTGGCGCTCCAGCTTGTCGTACTTCCAGTCGCCCACGGCACCCAACAGCACGGCATCGGCTTCCTTGGCGAGTTTGAGCGTGGCTTCCGGCAGCGGGTCGCCCGCTGCTTCATAACCCGCGCCACCGATGGGCGCTTCTTCCATTTCCAGGCCGATGTTCAGCGCGCGCAAAACTTTCACGGCTTGCGCGACGATTTCGGGACCAATGCCGTCACCCGGCAACACTGCGATTTTCATGAAACGCTTTCCAGATTTGAATTAATTGAACAGCCAGGGTTGCGCGGCGCGATGCCTGGTTTCGAAATCCTTGATCTTGTCGACCTGGCGCAGCGTGAGGCCGATATCGTCGAAACCATTGAGCAGGCAATACTTGCGGTGCGCGTCCACGTCGAAGGCAAAGGACTGGCCGGAAGGCGTGGTTACCTGCTGGTTTTCCAGATCCACGGTCAGGCGATAGCCCTCGCTGGCCGCCACTTCGTGAAACAGCTGATCCACGATCGCATCGTCCAGCCGGATCGGCAGGATGCCGTTCTTGAAGCAGTTGTTGAAAAAGATGTCCGCAAAACTCGGTGCAATGATGGCACGGAAGCCGTAGTCCAGCAGCGCCCACGGCGCATGCTCGCGGCTCGAGCCGCAACCGAAGTTTTCACGCGTGAGCAGCACGCTCGCCCCTTGGTAGCGCGGCTGATTCAGCACAAAATCCGGATTGAGCGGACGCTGGCTGTTATCCATGCCCGGCTCGCCGTGGTCGAGATAGCGCCATTCGTCGAACGCGTTGGGGCCGAAGCCGGAACGCTTGATCGACTTGAGGAACTGCTTGGGAATGATGGCGTCAGTATCGACGTTGGCGCGATCCAGCGGCGCCACCAGTCCGTCAAGCTTTACGAATTTTTCCATCAGTAACTCTTCTTCTCTTCGGCCTTGTTCTCGATCTTGTCGCCCAGCTTGGACATGTCCTTGCCGAAGCCCTGAACGGTATTACAGCCGGTAATTCCGATTACGCTGGCCCCAATCAGCGCCAGCATGGCAACCTTGAGCACAGCCTGAACTGTTTTTTTCATGGTAACCCCCAGATATTATTGAAAATTTCTGACATCCACAAAATGACCGGCAATCGCCGCAGCAGCAGCCATTTCCGGGCTCACCAAATGCGTGCGACCGCCCTGCCCCTGC
Organism: uncultured Methylobacillus sp.; assembly: GCA_946478865.1. The sequence goes on along the minus strand of CAMLDO010000001.1, from coordinate 159,975 downwards.
CGCCCTTCGAAGTTGCGGTTGGAGGTGGAGGCGCAGCGCTCACCCGGTTCCAGGCGGTCGGCATTCATTGCCAGACACATGGAACAGCCCGGCTCGCGCCACTCGAAGCCCGCTTCCTTGAAAATCTTGTCCAGGCCTTCCTTCTCCGCCTGCGCCTTGACCAGACCGGAACCTGGCACGACCAGCGCCAGCTTGACGTTGTCGGCCTTACGCTTGCCCTTGGCGACCGCTGCAGCGGCACGCAGGTCTTCGATGCGTGAGTTAGTGCAGGAACCGATGAATACCTTGTCGATCGCGATCTCGGAAATCGGCGTATCTGCCTTCAGCCCCATGTAGGCATAGGCGCGTTCCCAGTCGCCACGCTGCACATCGCTATGTGCATGCTCCAGACTGGGTACGCGACCGTCGATGCCGACGACCATTTCCGGTGAAGTGCCCCAGGTCACCTGCGGCTGGATATCGGCTGCCGCCAATTCGACCACGGTATCGAACTTCGCGCCTGCATCGCTGTGCAGCGTGCGCCAGTAGGCCACGGCCTGCTCCCACTGCTCTGCGCGCGGGGAATACGGGCGGCCCTTGAGGTAATCAATGGTGGTATCGTCCACCGCTACCATGCCGGCGCGCGCGCCCGCCTCGATCGCCATGTTGCACAGCGTCATGCGGCCTTCCATGCTGAGGCCGCGGATCGCCGAGCCCGCAAACTCGATCGCATAGCCGGTACCGCCCGCGGTGCCGATTTTGCCGATGATCGCCAGTGCGATGTCCTTGGCGGTCACGCCGCGCGGCAGGGCGCCTTCCACCTTCACCTGCATGGCCTTGGACTTCTTGGCCACCAGGCACTGCGTCGCCATCACGTGTTCCACTTCGGAAGTACCGATGCCGTGCGCCAGCGCCGCGAACGCGCCGTGCGTGCTGGTGTGCGAGTCGCCACAGACTACGGTCATGCCCGGCAACGTCGCGCCCTGTTCCGGGCCGATAACGTGCACGATACCCTGGCGCACGTCGCTCATCTTGAATTCGGTCACGCCGAACTCGGAACAGTTGGCATCCAGCGTCTGCACCTGCAGGCGCGAGATCGGGTCGGCAATGCCGGCCACGCCGGTGCTGCGGTCGGTCGTCGGCACATTGTGGTCAGGCACCGCGAGAATGCTGCCCACGCGCCACGGCTTGCGGCCGGCCAGCTTGAGGCCCTCGAACGCCTGTGGGCTGGTAACTTCGTGCACCAGATGGCGGTCGATATAGATGAGCGCAGTCCCGTCCTCTTCCTGATGGACGACGTGCGATTCCCAAAGTTTGTCGTATAACGTTTTTGCAGTCATGGTTCTATCAGCTTACAGGCCGGGCATCCGGCCTTTATCAATCACGAAAATTGCCGAACTTCAACGGAAAATCGGTCACCGACTTCTTCACATGCGCGATGGCTTCCTGCAGCACGTCGCGCTTGGCACCGTTCACGCGCACGGTATCGCCCTGGATGCTGGCCTGCACCTTGAGGCCGGAGTCCTTGATGAGTTTGACCAGTTTTTTGGCCAGATCGCTGTCGATGCCGTCCTTGATCTTCATCTCCTGCTTGGCCTTGTTGCCGGAAACCTTCTGCACGTCCTGCAGGTCGAGGCGCTTGCTGCTGTCCGGCTCCTTCTTTTCCATCGCCGGAAACAGGATGTCCTTGATCTGGTCGAGCTGGAAGTCGGAATCACCGAACAGCGTGATCACCTTGTCCTTCTCGTTGAGCTCGACCTTGGCCGAGGTGCCCTTGAAGTCGTAGCGGTTGCCGATCTGACGGTCGGCCACATCCACCGAGTTCTTCAGCGCGACCATATCGGCTTCAGAAGTAATGTCGAAAGATGGCATACCTGCTCTCCTGAATTATTCGAAGTGGCAGACGTAGTCCAGCGTCTCCACTGTTTCGATATCGAAGCTGGAATTGCCCGGCACTGCGAATTTCTCGCCTGCGCCGTAGGTTTTCCACTCTTCTTCGCCCTTGAGGCGCACCTTGCACACGCCGGCGTTGATTTCCATCAGCTCGGGGGAGCCGGTATTGAACGTCAGGCTGCTCGGAAAAATCACGCCGACGGTGCAGCGCGTGCCGTTGGGGAACATCACCGTGTGGCTGACACATTTGCCATCGAAATAGACGTTGGCTTTCTTCTTGACGCTGACGTTGTCGAACTGGGCCATGTTAATCACCTAACTGAAGTCATTTAAAGCCTTTGATTATCGCAGAAAACCCCGCTCTCGACCAATGGCCGAGTATCACCTGCGGGCTTTTTCAGGCATGATGCGCAAAAAAATCAACACCAGCAAAAGGGGAAGACCATGGTGGCCCGTCTTGTCGCTGTCCTGTCGCGCATTTTTGCCTTGGGAGGCCAATTTATGGGATGGATGTTGCGACATCTATTGGGCTCCTTTTCCTGGCAAGCGCCGGCCTGGGCGAGATGGTCGGGCGACAAGATGGCGATCGCGAATGACTGGAGCCGCCAACATCCTCGTCATGCCGCAGCCCTTTTCCTTGGCCTGATCATCGCCGCACTGGCCGGATGGCAAGGCTACAAGTGGTACGACAGCCTGCCCAAGCCAGTCACCACGCGCTATGAAGTCAAGCCTCCCGCCGTCACGACTTACGATGAAAACGGCAAGCAGCTCATCCAGCCGCTCGTCATCGCCTTCGCCGAGTCTGCTGCCCCGGTCAATCAGGTTGGAAAGCCCGTTACAGTTGGCATTCGCATGAAGCCCGGTTTTTCCGGGGAGTGGGCTTGGGATGACGACCGCACGCTGGTGTTCCGCCCCAAGTCCGACTGGCCGGTAGATGCCGAGTTCGACGTGGAGTTCGACCGCAAGAAACTGTTCGCGCCGCAGGTCAAACTTGAGGAATACGCATTCGAATTCCGCTCGGCGCCGTTCAAGGCCGAAATCGCGCAGGCCGACTTCTACCAGGATCCTGTCGACCCCAATCTCAAGAAGCTGGTCGCCACCGTCAATTTCTCGCACCCGGTGGATGCGGAGGATTTCAAGCAGCGCGTATCGCTCAAGCTGGGTGGGGGGCTGGATTTCCTCGGGCTGGGCGATACCGCCAAGGCCACGATCAGCTTCGACAAGCTGAAGCTGCAGGCCTTCGTGCATTCCGCGCCGCTCGCGATTCCCAAGGAGGACACGCGCCTCACGATGACGCTGGACAAGGGCATACGCGCGAGCCGCGGCGGCAACCCGACCGAGAGCGAGATCAGCCGCGACATCGTGGTGCCCGGCCTCTACAGCCTGCATTTCAACAACATCGGCATGACGCTCGCCGACAACGAGCGTTTCGAGCCGGAGCAGATACTGCTGGTCGGTGCCAGCGCGGCAGTGAGTGAGGCCGCGCTGAAAGGCCGCGTGCAAGCCTGGCTGCTGCCGGAGTTCCACCCCAGGACGCCTGCGGAAGAGCGCAAGGAATGGCATAACTGGTATGCAGACGAAGTCAGCAAGCAGATTCTCGAACAATCCCAGCCGCTCGCCCTAGCCGCGTTGCCTTCCGCCGAAGAGTACGAAGCTACCCACAGCTATAAGTTCAAGGCGCCCGTGGGACGATCGATCTACGTAGTTGTCGATACCGGTGTACGCGCCTTCGGTGGCTATCAGTCGCGCAAGCCTTCGCTCGCGACCTTCCAGGTGCAGCCCTACCCGCAGTCGGTCAAGCTGCTGTCGCAAGGCGCCCTGCTTTCGCTCTCGGGCGACCGCAAGCTTGCCTACATGGCACGCGGCCTCAAGGGCGTGAAGCTGGAAATCGGCCGGCTGCTGCCCAACCAGCTGCATCACCTGGTGGACCAGAACCACGGCGGTTTTGCGACACCGGACGTGTACGACAACCTCGTGGACACACTGGTCGAGCGTTTCCATGAAAAGCGCCCGCTGCCGGAAAACGAAAACGGCAAACCGAACTACGACAGCATAGACGTCGGGCAGTATCTGCGCGAAAAAGTTGGACACCCGGGCGGCGTATTCATGATCCGCCTGCAAGGCTATGATCCCAAGCATCCGGACGGCACGGAAGGCGAGCCGGACACGCGTTTCATCCTCGTCACCGACATCGGCATCATCGCCAAGAAGGCAGTGGACGGCAGCCAGGATGTATTCGTGCAGTCCATACGCAGTGGCGAACCGATCAGCGGCGCGCGCGTGGACATCGTTGGCCGCAATGGCCAGGCGGCGATGACGGAAACCACGGATGCTTCAGGCCGCGTGCACTTCCCGCATCTCAACGAACTGCGACGCGAGAAGCAGCCGCTCATGATCGTCGCGAGCCGCGACAACGACGTTTCCTTCCTGCCGATCAACCGCTACGACCGCGAGCTCAACCTGAGCCGCTTCGACATCGGCGGCATCGACAATGCGGTGTCGGCACAGCAGCTTTCCAGCTACGCCTTCACCGACCGCGGCATCTACCGCCCCGGCGAAACCGCGCACATCGGCATGATCACGCGCACCGCCAACTGGGCCGGCGCACTTACTGGCATTCCACTGGAAGCGGAAATCACCGACCCACGCGGCCTGCCGGTACTCAAGCAGCGCCTGCGATTGTCTGCGAGCGGTTTCGAGGGGCTGGATTACACCAGCCATGAAACCTCCGCCACCGGCGATTACCACGTCGGTATCTACCTCGTGCGCAACGACCGGCGCGAGGAGGAAATCGGCAGCGCGAGCTTCAAGGTACGCGACTTCGAGCCGGATCGATTGAAAGTCAACGCGACGCTGGCCGACCGAGCCGTCGAAGGCTGGATCAAGCCCGAAGAAGCCGTGGCGCGCGTCAAGGCAATGCACTTGTTCGGCAGCCCGGCCAACGATCGCCGCGTGGAAGGCGAAATGACGCTGAGCCCGGCCCTGCCCGCGTTTGCCAAGTACAAGGAATACAGCTTTCAGGACAAGTTCCGCCTGAAAGACCCCTACACTGAGAAACTCGCCCCCGCGACCACGGACACCAATGGCGAGGCGACCCTCAACCTCAACCTGCAACGCTTCGCCCGCGCCACTTACCGCCTGCATCTTTCGGCCAAGGTGTTCGAAGCACAAGGCGGCCGCGGTGTCGCGGCGGAAGCGGCCCTGCTCGTCTCCTCCGCGCCCTACCTCGTCGGCACCAAGACCGACGGCAGCCTGAGCTACATCCAGCGCGACGCCAAGCGCGCGACACACTGGCTCGCGATTGACCCGACCCTCAAGCCCGTCGCAGCCGACAAGCTGACGCGGCAATGGATAGAGCGCAAATACGTGTCGGTGCTGGTCAAGCAGCCCAACGACACTTATAAGTACGAGTCGCGCAAGAAGGAAATTGTGCGTGAGAGCCAATCCTTCACCCTGCCGGCAGGCGGTGCGGAACTCGCGCTTAACACCTCGGAACCAGGCGATTTCGCATTGGTGCTCAAGGACGCGGGCGGCAACGAGCTCAACCGCGTCGAATACAGCGTGGCGGGCGAAGCCAACATCAGCCGCTCACTTGAACGCAACGCGGAACTGCAACTCACGTTGAACAAGACCGACTACGCGCCGGGCGACACCATCGAAATCAACGTGCGCGCGCCCTACGTCGGAGCCGGCCTCATCACCGTCGAGCGCGACAAGGTCTACCAGCACGTCTGGTTCAAGACCACGACCACCAGTTCGGTACAGAAGATCACGCTGCCCAAGGATTTCGAGGGCAACGGTTACGTGTCGGTGCAGTTCGTGCGCGATCCGGGCTCGGACGAAATTTTCATGAGCCCGCTCTCTTACGGCGTGGTGCCGTTCGCAGTGAATCTCGACAAGCGACGCGAACCGGTCAAGGTGATGGCGCCGGAGGTGGTCAAGCCTGCCCAGACGGTGGACTTCAAGGTGAGTACCGAGCAGCCGGCGCGCGTCGTACTGTTCGCGGTGGACGAAGGCATCCTGCAGGTCGCCCGCTACAAGGCGCCGGACCCGCTCGGTTTCTTTTTCCAGAAGCGGGCGCTGCAAGTCAACACCACGCAAATCCTGGACATGATCCTGCCGGAATTCCAGCGGCTCATGAACGCCGCCGCACCGGGTGGGGACGGGGATGCCGTGCTAGGACGCCATCTCAACCCGTTCAAGAAAAAGCGCCAGCCGCCGGTAGCCTATTGGTCAGGCATTGTAGACGTGGACAAGAACGGCAAGACGCTGCGCTACACCGTTCCGGACAGCTTCAACGGCAAGCTGCGCATTTTCGCCGTGGCGGTCGACCCGTCGCGCATCGGCGTATTTGACGGCGGCACGGAAGTGCGCGGCGACCTCATTCTGTCCCCCAACCTGCCCGCGATGGTCGCACCCGGAGACGAATTCGTGGTATCGGTCGGCGTGTTCAACAACCTTCGCAGCGGCACGACGAAGACACCGGTGACGCTCAGTCTGCAGGCCGATCCAGCCATCAAAGTATTGTCTACCAGCAAGCTCAATCTGAGCATTCCGCAACAGCAGGAAGTCTCGGCAGAGTTCCGCTTGAAAGCCAACGACGTGCTCGGCCCGGCCAACCTGCGCTTCGTTGCGCAAACGGGCGACAAGAGTGGCAAGGCCGCGGACGCAATCAGCATCCGCCCAGCGGCGCCTTTCGCCTCGCAGATTACGGTTGGCCGTTTCGACCAGGCCAGCCATGTTCAAGCGCTGGCGCGTAACCTCTATCCGCAACACCGCAAGGTCGAAGCCGGGGTATCGCTGTCGCCGCTGGTATGGGCGCAAGGGCTGGACGGTTTCCTCGAGTCCTATCCCTACTCCTGTACCGAGCAACTGATCAGCAAAGGCATGCCGGCACTGGTTCTTTCCGGGGAGCGCAATGCTGGAAATGCGTCAGGCTTCGACCAGGTGATCCGTATCCTGCGCGAGCGGCAGAATGACGACGGCAGCTTCGGCCTGTGGTCGGCCAATCTGCAGGTCGAGCCCTATGCCTCGGTATACGCCGTGCATTATCTGGTCGAGGCGAAGGAGCGCGGCATGGCTGTGCCTGCCGACATGCTCGACAATGCCAACCGCTGGCTGGAAGCGACCGCGACCGGCGGCAGCGAAGGTCTGGCCGGCATGCGCACCCGTGCCTATGCAATCTACCTGCTCACACGCCAAGGCCGTGTCACGAGCGGCATGATCGCCGCGTTGCAGCAGGAACTGGACGCCCGGTACACCAAGGAATGGCCGCAAGACCTGACTGCCGCCTACATCGCCGCGAGCTATAAGCTCATGCAGCAGGACGGTTTGGCGACCAAGTTGCTGAAAGGCATCCCGTGGAAGGCTGGCGAGCGCACCAAGGACGACGGCTACGCCTACTACGACCCGTTGGTGCACGATGCCCAGTTGCTGTACCTCACGTCCAGGCACTTCAAGGATAGGCTCAACTCCGTCCCGGACAAGGTGATCGCGACCATGGGCGAAGCCGTCAGCGACAACCGCTACCACACGCTGTCCGCGTCTTACCTGATCCTGGGTTTCGACGCCTACGCAGCCGCCGGTGGCAGGGATACCGGAAAACTCTCAATTGCAGAGCTCGATAAAGCCGGAAAAAGCACGCTCATCAAGCTGAGCGAAGGCCTGCTGAAGTACGGCAAGGTGTCTACCCAGGCAGCCCGCGTGCAGTACTCCAAGCAGGGCGATGCGCCGGGATTTTACGTTCTCAGCGAGAACGGCTTCGACCGCAAGCCGCCGCAGAAGGCAGTCGCAAATGGGCTGGAAATTTCACAGGACATCTTGGCCCTCGACGGCAAACCCATTACCCAGGCCAAGGTCGGCGAAGAGTTTCTGATCAAGCTCACCTTCCGCAGCACCAGCCGCGACAAGCTCTCGCAAGTCGCCATCGTCGACCTGCTGCCCGGCGGGCTGGAGCCGGTATTGCACGCCCGAACCGAGCCGGAAACGCCTCCCGCGGACGCTTATTACGGTGAAGAAGGCGCGCCTCGTGCTGCGCCTGCCTGGCAATCGCCGCTCGGCGAAAGCGGCGGCTGGCAACCGGACTATGCCGATATCCGTGACGACCGCGTGATCCTGTACGGCACGCTTTCCCGTGACGTCGGCCAGTTCACCTACCGCGTGCGTGCCACCAATGCCGGCAAGTTCTTCGTACCGGCGCCGTTTGCAGAAGGGATGTACAACCGCAAGCTGCAAGGTAGCGGCGAGGCAAAAATGCTTGAAGTCTTAAAGCCATAGGCTAGAACGAGTCAAAAAAGATCATGACAAAACACAAAAATTTATCCGAACAGCACTTGGACAGAATATTTCGAAGTCAAAGCCGTTTTTATCATTTTGTACACGACAAACCTGCTCTCGCATTTTTGGCGATTGTCGGTGGGGTATCGCTAATCGTTCTTGCAATTGTTTTCATGATCCTGATGCTTGCCAACCTAACGCACTAGACTAGTAGCAAACATATGCTTGGCACGGGACATGGCGCATCAACGCAGATTTGCTTTGTCGACAAGTATGCAGCGCTGCTATAGCCTTCTAACCGCGATAGTATTGAAATGGCCAATCTTGGCAGGGCTTGCTATAGCACTTGGAGTCGCTCTAGCTCTGCTTAGGCTCTGGCCCCATCCGCTGCTCACAACCTTTGCTCCCTCTTCTACCGCCGTGCTCGCCGCCGATGGCACCTTGCTGCGACTAACTCTCGCAGAGGACGAGCAATATCGTCTCTGGGTGCCGCTGGAGAATATTTCGCCCACACTGATTGAGGCAGTGAAGCTGCAGGAGGATCGCTGGTTCTATTGGCATCCCGGCATCAATCCGCCGGCTCTCGTTCGCGGGGCTTGGGAAACCTATACCGGAGGCAATCGTCAGGGCGGCTCGACGCTAACGATGCAACTCGCGCGGCTCATCTACGGGCTCAATACCCGCACGCCGGTAGGTAAGCTGCGGCAAATCGGCGCGGCGCTGTGGCTGGAGGCGCGCTACAGCAAGCACGACATCCTGGAGGCGTATCTCAATCTCGCACCCTACGGCGGTAATATCCAGGGAGTCGGCGCGGCTAGCCTCGTCTATTTCGGCAAGACGCCCGACCGGCTCACGCTGCCGGAAACGCTGACCCTGGCCGTGATTCCACAACGCCCCAATCATGCCGACCCTCGCCTGGCGCGCGACCGCCTGTTCCAGCGCTGGCAGCAGGAGTTTTCTGTTTCAGTAGCCGAAAAGGAATTACTGAAACTGCCGCTCCCCTTGCGCAGCCTCCGGCAACTGCCCTTCGCGGCGCCGCACTTTTCCGAGCAGGTACTGGCCGAATCCCCAACCTCGCGGCATACCCTGCAAACCACGCTGCAGCCGCGTTTGCAATCGCTGCTGGAACGCCAGATCCGGCAATACATCGTACAGAACCAGCTACGCGGCCTGAAAAATGCGACGGCGATGCTGGTCGACACACGCAACCAGGCCGTGGTCGCGCTGGTCGGCTCGGCGGATTACAGCAATGCGGATATCGATGGGCAGGTCAACGGCACATTAGCCAAGCGCTCGCCCGGCTCCACGCTCAAACCCTTCATCTACGGGCTGGCATTCGACCAGGGTGTCATCCATCCGCAGTCCATCCTCAAGGACGCGCCGACCGCCTTCGGGCCGTTCCAGCCGGAGAATTTCGACGGACGTTTTGTCGGCCCAATTACTGCCCACGACGCACTCATCCACAGCCGCAATATTCCGGCGGTGCATGTCGCGAGCAAGCTGAAGCAGCCCTCGCTTTATGGCTTTCTCAAAACCGCAGGGGTATCGCGCCTGCAATCCGAACAGCACTATGGCCTCGCGCTGGTGCTGGGCGGCGGCGAGGTGACGATGGAAGAACTGGCGACGCTGTACACCATGCTCGCCAATCAAGGCACGCTGCGTCCGCTTCGGACATTGGCAGATGCTCCCAACGGCGATGCGATGCAGTTGCTGAGCCCAGAGGCGAGTTACATGGTGCTGGATATCCTGCGCGACAATCCGCGACCCGACGGAGTCACCATGGCGCGCGGCGGACGCTGGGATATTGCGTGGAAAACCGGCACCTCGTGGGGTTTTCGCGACGCCTGGACCGCAGGCGTGGTCGGGCCGTACGTGCTCGTCGTTTGGATCGGCAATTTCGACGGCTCGTCGAATCCGGCCTTCATCGGCATCGAGGCTGCCGCGCCGCTGTTCTTCCGCATCGCGGACGCCTTGCCGATCACGCTGCCGCAGGAGCGCCAGCCGCTGCGCCTGCCACCGCGCACATTGAAAAAAGTCGCTGTGTGCGCCGCGAGCGGCGATTTGCCGAATGCATGGTGCCCACAGACCGCCGATACCTGGTTCATCCCCGGCAAGTCGCCGATCCGCGTAAGCACGCTGCATCGACCCGTAGTCGTGGACAATCGCACCGGGCGCGCCGCCTGCCCGCCTTACGACCCTTCCGCTACTCACACCGAAATCGCCGAGTTCTGGTCATCTGACATGATGCGGCTGTTCCGCGAGGCCGGCATGCCGCGCCGTCCGCCGCCGACCGCGAGCTGCGCAGGCGCAGGAATCCCGAACGATGAGTCCGACGTGCCGCACATCACCTCCCCGCTGCTATCGGTCGCCTATACTCTGCGCTTATCACGCCCACAGGAAACAATCGCGTTGCAAGCGACAGCGGGCGCCGATGCCCGTTCGCTGTACTGGTTTTCCGACAAAAACTATCTCGGCAGCCTGCCGAGCGCGAGTGGCGGGTTGCCGTGGAGACCCGAGACTGCGGGCTGGCATAGCCTCACCGTAGTCGATGACAAGGGCCGCAGTGCGACGCGCGACATCCGCGTCGAAATCATGCCTTAGGAATTCGCTTTCTTGCGCGGCTCATAGGCGCGGCAGCGATCGCCGGAGGCCTCCAGCACATCGAGATGCGGCTTGCGCTTGCTCTTGAAGCCGAGGACGCGACAGGCATAGGGGAAGCTCGCCTCGTGCGTGATGTAGTAATGCATGCAGCGGCCGCAATCGGGGACCGCAACATATCCCTTCTTGTCCCTGTCCGTCATTTGCCAAGTCTCAAAACAAAACGGCGGCGTACCGCGTGCTGCGATACGCCGCCGTCATTGCTGCTTTAGCCAGCTTACTTCTTGCGGTTGCGCAAGTTCGCGGCGATGCGCATGCGCAACGCGTTGAGCTTGATGAAGCCGCCCGCATCCTTCTGGTCATAGGCGCCGGCATCGTCCTCGAAGGTGGCGATGGTCGGGTCGAACAGCGAGTCGGTCTTGCTGTCGCGGCCGACGACGATCACGTTGCCCTTGTACAGCTTGACACGCACGAAGCCGTTGACGCTGGCTTGCGTGTGGTCGATCAACGTTTGCAGCGCGACGCGCTCCGGGCTCCACCAGTAACCGTTATAGATCAGGCTCGCATAGCGCGGCATGAGGTCGTCCTTGAGGTGGGCGACTTCACGGTCCAGCGTCAGCGATTCGATGGCGCGGTGCGCCTTGAGCATAATGGTGCCGCCCGGGGTTTCGTAGCAGCCGCGCGACTTCATGCCGACGTAGCGGTTTTCCACGAGGTCGAGGCGGCCGATGCCGTGCTTGCCGCCCAGCTTGTTCAGCTCGGCCAGCACTTCATGCGCAGCCATGCGTTTGCCGTTCAGGGCGACGATGTCGCCACGTTCGTATTCGATATCGAGGTATTCGGCCTGATCCGGGGCCTTTTCCGGGCTCACGGTCCAGCGCCACATGGATTCCTCGGCTTCGGCGGCCGGGTTTTCCAGATGACGGCCTTCGTAGCTGATGTGCAGCAGGTTGGCGTCCATGGAGTACGGGCTGCCGCCTTGCTTGTGCTTCATTTCTACCGGAATGCCATGCTGCTCGGCGTAGGCCAGCAGCTTTTCGCGGGACAGCAGGTCCCACTCGCGCCACGGGGCGATAATCTTGACGCCGGGCTTGAGCGCGTAGGCGCCCAGTTCGAAACGCACCTGGTCGTTACCCTTACCGGTAGCACCATGGGATATAGCGTCAGCGCCGGTTTCGTTGGCGATCTCGACCAGACGCTTGGCGATCAGCGGACGCGCGATGGAAGTGCCCAGCAGATATTCGCCTTCGTACACGGTGTTGGCGCGGAACATCGGGAACACGAAATCGCGCACGAACTCTTCGCGCAGGTCATCGATGTAGATTTCCTTGACGCCGAACTTCTTGGCCTTCTCGCGCGCCGGTTCCAGCTCTTCGCCCTGCCCAAGGTCTGCGGTAAAGGTCACAATTTCACAGTTATAGGTGTCCTGCAGCCATTTCAGGATAACGGAGGTATCCAGGCCACCGGAGTAGGCCAGTACCACTTTCTTCACTTCGCTCATGCTTCTACTTTCCTCAAACTTGATAATTACCGAATTCTTGCTATCGCGTTCTTGCTATAGCGTGCTCAATCCAGGAACAGCTCGAACGCCACCAGAAAACTCACGAACACCATGATCGCCATGCCCAGCAGAAACAACCGGTCGGCATAGCGCTCGTAGCGCACCAGCGTATCCTTGTGCCTGATCGACCAGTAGGACAAAAAAGTACTGGCCAGGAAGGCCAGACTGTCGATCGCGAGCAGCTTGTCCGCCCAACTGGAAATCGTATTGCCGGGGGCGATCTGGATCACCGAAATGACGGTGACGCAGACCCCCACCATGGTCGCGGCGACCGGCAGGATGTGGTTGGAGAGTTCGCCGCTGGATGATTCCCGGGCCATCAGTGACCGACGCGCCCCAGCAGCAGGTACTCCATGAGTGCCTTCTGCACATGCAGCCTGTTCTCAGCCTCGTCCCACACCACGCTATGCGATCCATCGATCACGTCTGCCGTTACTTCCTCGCCGCGATGCGCCGGCAGGCAGTGCATGAACAGTGCATCCTTGGCAGCGACCTTCATCATGTCGGCATCGACCTGCCAGTCTGCGAAATCGCGCAGGCGCTCCTCGTTCTCGGCTTCAAAGCCCATCGAGGTCCAGACATCCGTCGTCACCAGATCGGCGCCGCGCGCGGCATCCATGGGATCGGGGAATTCCTCGTAGTGCTCGTGGCCGTAGAGGCCGGCGCGTTCCGGTTCAACCTCATAGCCCGGTGGCGTGGAAACGTGGACGTTGAAATCGAGTACTTCCGCCGCCTGCAGCCAGGTGTTGCAGACGTTGTTGGAGTCGCCGATCCACGCCACCGTCTTGCCCTGGATCGGGCCGCGATGCTCGATGAAGGTGAAGATATCGGCCAGGATCTGGCACGGATGATATTCATTGGTCAGACCGTTGATCACCGGCACGCGCGAATTCGCGGCGAAGCGCTCGATGATGTCTTGCTCGAAAGTGCGGATCATCACGATATCGCTCATACGCGAAATCACTTGCGCCGCATCCTCCACCGGCTCGCCGCGGCCCAGCTGGGAATCGCGCGTGTTGAGATAGATCGCCGCGCCGCCCAGCTGCTGCATGCCCGCCTCGAACGAGAGGCGTGTACGCGTGCTGGCCTTCTCGAAAATCATCACCAGCGTGCGGTCGAACAGCGGATGGTAGGTTTCGTAACTCTTGAACTTGTCCTTGATCCACTTGGTACGCTCAAACACGTATTCGAGCTCGTCGCGGGACAAGTCCTTGAATTGCAGGAAATGTTTGATCGACATGATTATTGGCTCAGAAAGTTTTTCACCAGCGGAGTGAGGATATCCACCAGCTGGCGCGCTTCGTCCTTGTTCATCACCAGCGGCGGCAGCAGGCGGATCACCTTGTCGGCCGTCACGTTGATAAGCAGCCCGGCAGCCAAGGCCTGCTTGACCAGCTCGCCGCACGGCCGATCCAGCTCGATACCGACCATCATGCCGGCATTGCGAATCGTGACCACGCCGGGAACACCTGCGAGTTGCTCGCCGAGCTGCTCGCGGATGAAATCGCCGACCTCTTCCGCCTTGGCGCACAGGTTTTCTTCATCGATAGCCGCGAGTGTCGCCAGCGCAGCGCTGCATGCCAGCGGATTGCCGCCGAAGGTGGAACCATGGTTGCCCGGCTGAAATACTTCGGCCGCCTTGCCTCTGGCAAGACAGGCACCGATCGGCACACCCGAGCCCAGGCCCTTGGCGAGCGTCATGACATCAGGATGGATATCGGTATGCTGAAACGCGAACAGCGTGCCGGTGCGTGCGATGCCGCTTTGCACCTCGTCCAGCATGAGCAGCCAACCGTTCTTGTCGCAAACCTCGCGCAGGCCTTCCAGGTACCCCTTGCCGTCCTTGGGAATCACCACCCCGCCCTCGCCCTGCACCGGCTCGACCAGCACGGCGACAACGTTGGCGTTATGTTCCGCCACCTGGCGCACGGCTTCGAGGTCGTCATACGGCACGCGCACGAAGCCGGACACCAGCGGCTCGAAACCGGCCTGCACCTTGCGGTTGCCGGTCGCAGAGAGCGTCGCCATGGTCCGGCCGTGGAAGGCCTTGTCCATCACGATGATTTCGGGGTGCTCGATGCCCTTCTGGTGGCCGTACAGGCGCGCCAGCTTGATCGCGGCTTCGTTGGCTTCGCAGCCGGAGTTGCAGAAGAACACGCGATCCATGCCGGAAAGCGCACTCAGCTTGTCCGCGAGCGCAGCCTGTTCGGCAATGTTGTAGATGTTGGAAACGTGAATGAGGCGCGCCGCCTGCTCGGAGATCGTCTTGACCAGCTTCGGGTGCGCGTGCCCGAGACCGTTGACCGCCACGCCGGCAAGCCCGTCGAGATAGCGCTTGCCCTGGTCGTCCCACAGCCAGACGCCTTCGCCTTTAACGAACGTGACCGGTTGCCGGCCATAGGTATTCATCAGATGTTGCGACATATTCAATTACCAAAAAGTAAAAATGCACACGGCGGCAAAAGCCGCCGTGTGCAGCCATTGCCGATCTATATCAGAAGCCGTAAAGCGCTCGATGCGACCATCCGCCGGCCATGAAGAACAGCATCGGGATGGACAGCATCATGTTAGTTCGCGATGCGAGGAAAGCGACGCGTCGCGCCCTGGCCTTTTCCTCGTCGGTCGCGGGCTTCATGCCCAAAATCTTCTGCTGGTTCGGCCAGATCAACACCCACACATTGAACAGCATGATGGTACCGAGCCATGCGCCAATGCCGATAGGCGCCATTTCCGGCTGCAATGTGAAAGCTGCGATAAAGCCAGCGCCGAGCAGCGCGGCTCCTGCGAGCCAGGTCACGACTGCGGACCAGCGGAACCACAGCAGCGCACGTGGCGCCACATATTTGGTGATGCCGGCACCGCCGGGACCACCCTGGTCAGCCGCTGCGGCAGCCAGTGCCGGCATCTGTACCAGATTGAAATAATAAAGCAGGCCGATCCAGGTGATAGCAGCCAGAAAGTGTATCCAACGGGCTATTGCGGGCACGAGTTCCATGTCACACCCCCGCCACCAGGAAATTCTTTACAAAGAAATACAGCACGACCGTGAGAATCAGGCCCGAAACGATTGTTCCCGGAATCGAATCCAGCGGATTTTTCATTTTCTCCCCCTGTTCATTAATGGTGTGATGCCGAACTGCGAAGGGTATCTTAAAACCGCAGGGCGGGCAAGGAAGCGCAAGCCCAACTATCGAATAGCACAGCATTTTTCGCCAGAATTACAGTCTTATGAATTTATGCGGAACGAAGGTCATCCGGACAAAACCATCTTGTAAAAATCCCCCGTTCAGGCAAAATGTCGCGTTTCGTTTATTTGGGCCGGAATGCCGGCAAATTCTTCCGTTTCCCCGGATGAAGCTCGAATATGTCCCTAGCGAAAGTCACTCCCCTCAAGCGCCTTAACCGGCCGCAGCTGCCGGTGTCCTGGTATGTCGATCCCGAAATCTATGCGTTGGAACAGAAAGTCCTGTTTCCCCGCGCGCCCAAGTACATCGGCCATGAGCTCATGGTGCCCAATCCCGGCGACTACCACACGCTGGAATGGATGAACCACGGCAAGGCACTGGTACGCAATACGCAGGGCATCGAACTGATCAGTAACGTATGCCGCCACCGCCAGGCCGTCATGCTCAAGGGCAAAGGCACGGCGCAGAACATCGTGTGTCCGATCCATCGCTGGACTTATGATCTGCAGGGCGAGCTGATAGGTGCACCGCATTTCAGTGAAAAGCCTTGCCTCAACCTCGGCAAGACGCCTTTGCAGAACTGGAACGGTCTGTTGTTCGAGGGCGAGCGCAGCGTCGCGGGCGACCTCGCCAAGCTGGGTTTCCTCAAGGATTTCGATTTCAGCGGCTTCATGCTGGACCGCGTGATGATCGACGAGTACAACTTCAACTGGAAGACCTTCATCGAGGTCTATCTGGAGGATTATCACGTCGAACCCTTCCATCCCGGCCTCGGAAACTTCGTCGACTGCAGCGACCTCAAGTGGGAGTTCGGCGAGTGGTACAGCGTGCAGTCCGTGGGCGTGAACCGCAATCTGCAGAAATCCGGCTCCCCGATTTACCGCCAGTGGCAGGACCAGGTTCTGCAATACAACAACGGAAATGCGCCCAAGTATGGTGCGATCTGGCTGGTGTATTACCCGTTCCTCATGCTGGAGTGGTATCCGCACGTGCTGGTCGCCTCGCACATCATTCCGCGCGGACCCCATGCCTGCACCAATGTCGTCGAGTTCTACTATCCCGAGGACATCGCGCTGTTCGAGCGGGAATTCATCGAGGCGGAACAGGCGGCCTACAAGGAAACCGCCATCGAGGACGAGGACATCTGCCAGCGCATGCACGAAGGCCGCATGGCGCTACACGCGCAAGGTCTGGATGAATACGGCCCTTACCAGCATCCGATGGAAACCGGGATGGAGCACTTCCATCTGTGGGTCAAATCCCAACTCGAACCGCACCTCTGACAGATTTCGGGTTCTCACTGAACCCGGAATCCTCCAAACCCTCTAAAATCTGGAAATCGGGAACCTCATGGTTCCCGCTCATCCACTTCGCCGCACGGCACTTCACGGAAAACAATGAAAGCAAGAAACCTGGGCAGTCTCTGGATGCTGGTTGCCGCCTTTTTCTTTGCCTGCATGGGGGCACTGGTCAAGGTGGCCTCTATGAGTTTCAGCAGCAATGAAGTCGTGTTCTATCGCTCGCTATTCGGCCTGCTCGTGATTCTCGCAATCACGCGTGTCGGCCATAAACCGCTTGCAACCCCCATCTGGGGCAAGCAGGTCGTGCGCAGCCTGTCGGGCTTCGGCTCGCTCGCGCTGTTTTTCTATGCGATCGCCCACCTGCCACTGGCCGCTGCCGTGACGCTTAATTACACGGCCCCGATCTTCCTCGCGGTGCTCACACTGTTCTATTTGCGCAATGATTCCAAGCCCATGCTGATCGGCGCGATACTGGTCGGTTTCGTCGGCGTAGCGCTACTGCTGCAACCCAGCTTCAGCGGGGATGAATGGCTCGCGGCAGTGCTTGGGCTGGTCTCGGGATTGCTGGCAGGTATCGTCTATCTGCAGATCACCCAACTCGGCCGCATGGGCGAGCCGAACTGGCGTACCGTTTTCTATTTCTCCCTCACCTGCACCGTGCTAAGCGGCGGCTGGATGCTGCTGCACGATTTCCGCCCGCTGCATTGGGATGATCTCCCGCTGCTGCTCGCGCTCGGCACAAGCGCGACGCTGGCGCAACTGGCAATGACGCGCGCCTACAGCAATGGAAATCCTTTAGTGGCAGGCAGCCTGTCGTATACCACGGTGGTGCTCGCCAGCCTGGTCGGCATCCTGTTCTGGGATGAGCAGCTCTCGCCTGTCAGCTGGCTAGGCATCGGACTGATCATCATCAGCGGCGTAGTCAGCGTGCAGCGGACGGCGGAAGTGCGCGAACCGCCCCCAACCCTTGAAAAATCGCCCCAAACGCCTACACTGTAATCGAGGCGCGGCTGTCGGGCGCCAGCATTCAAGAGGCTAAAAATGATCACAATCAATCACGAATCCAATAATCTCGTCATTGCCATGGCACTCGGTGAATTCACCTTGGCCGATTTCAAGGAACTCGAAAAAGCGGCCGATTACGCGCTGCAATCCCAGCAGAAAGCGAGCCTGCTGATCGACCTGAGCGACATGCTCAGTTTCACGGTCGATGTGGCCTGGGAAGAAATCCGTTTCGCCCGGCAGCATGCAAAAGACTTCGACAGGATCGCCGTCGTCACCGACGACCAATGGGTACAGTGGAGCGCCTGGCTGGCACGCATCTTTACGGATGCCGAGATGCAGGTGTTCGACGACTACGTATCCGCACTGGCATGGGTACAGAAAGCCTGAAATCCCTCATCGCTGTATCCCTGCTCGCCGCCTTGCTGGCCGGCTGCATGGGCGGACCGATCGCACGTCAGGTAGCGCAGTCGCTGGCCATGCAAGTGGCTGACAATGCGGTGGAACGTGCGCTTCAGCAATCCGCGCCGACGCCGCAACAGCATAAAACCAACCAGCTGCTGATGAGCCAAAGCCAGGGGCTGGATCCTTATCAGGCGGCATTCGTGCGTGCACAGCTCAGAACGCCGCCCCAGCCGCTCAATCTGGAACAGCCGAAAGCACCCGCTCCCGATCCGGCATTATCGGCCGAGGCAGTGGTGACCCGGCTGACCACCATTGAAATCTGGGGCATCGTCATTGGCCCCGAAAAACGCTCCATGCTCGAGAGTATTCGCGACCTCGGCATCGCCAAGTTGCCGCCGGAACCGCAATGGGATCAATGGCAACTGGCCGAAGGGGGTGCCAAGGGCACGGAGCGCCCTATGCTGATCCTCGTTCCACCGGAAATCGGCCGCATGCAAAGCGGCGATTTTGCCGTCGTCGAGATAGGCACGACGGAAGGTTTTTATATCGCCAAGGACCGGCTAGCGCCCTAACCCCGCAGCAACAAAAAAAGCCGGCACTAGCCGGCTTTTTTGCGTGCATCCCCTCAAGGCTCAATCAAGCCGCTACGCATCGCAATCAGCGCGATTTCCGCCTGATTGCCTGCATTGAGCTTTTGCTTGATGTTGTAGAGATGGGTGCCGATGGTGCGCGGAGAAAGACACAAGGTCTCGGCGATCTCGTTGGTGGATTTACCCAGCGCCAGCGCCATGAACACCTCGAACTCGCGCGCGGACAGCACATCCACCGGATTCTTCTCGCCGGACAGCTGCTGCAGCGCCATTTGCTGTGCGACATTCGCTTCCAGGTACATCTTGCGGCCGGCCACGGTACGGATTGCCTTAATGAGTTCTTCCGGCGCGCTGCGCTTGGTCAGATAACCCAATGCTCCGGCGTTCAATACGCGCTTCGGGTGAACCGAGTCCTCATGTGCGGACAGCACCAGGATACGCGCCGTCGCATCCTTGGCCATGATGCGCTCGATGGCTTCGAGACCGCCAATTCCGGGCATCGTGATATCCATGACCACCACGTCCGGCTGAATCTCGCCGTACATCTTGACGGCCTGTTCGCCGCTTTCGGCTTCCGCCACGACCTTCACGTCCGGCGCCGCTTCCAGCAGCAGCTTGAACCCCATGCGGACGACGGCATGGTCGTCTACCAGCATGACATTGATAATTCCGCTCATTATTTCTCCTTATTTAGGCACTTTCACGCGGATGCAGGTGCCTTCGTCCAACTGGGAATCCAGTTCGAATTGACCATGCAGGGCCTGGACGCGTTCCCTCATGCCCAGCAATCCGAAATGCCGGCTTTGATCCACCATGCACAGATTCATGCCCACGCCATTATCTTTGATCGTCAGATTAAGGTCGCCGTTCTCGTCCTGCAAGAGCGCAATATCCACTCGCGTCGCCTCGGAGTAGCGCAAGGCGTTGGTTACGGCCTCCTGCACGATGCGGTAGAGATTGATGCTGAGCGATTCGCTCAAACGTCCCATTTCGCCGGAGAAACTCAGCGTGAAGCGCATGTCCGGATGCTGTCCCTGCCACTCCGCCACGGCGTCACGCAGGGTTTCCTTGAGCCCGAGATTGTCCAGCGCGCCGGGACGAAGCTGCCGGATGATGTTGTGCATGCCGTCGTAGATGTGCTCGGCGGCGGCAACGATGGTTTTGGCATTCGACTCCACATCAGGCATCCGCTCGCGCGTCTTGTTGCCGATTGCGACCGCAAAGGTCTTGATCGCGGTGACATATTGCCCCAACTCGTCGTGCAGCTCGCGCGCAAGGTTGCGACGCTCCTCTTCGATGTGGCGCTGGATCAGGTGCGTGAGCTGCCGGTTTTCCTCCAGCTTGCGCTCGGCCTCTTCCGCCAGCTTGCGCTCGGTAATGTCGCGCATGCTGCAGATTTCGCCGATCACGCGGTCATCGTGCGGGTCTACCAGCGGGCCGGCCGAAAGCGACACATCCACAATGCGGCCTTCCCGCGTCACGCGCTGGGTATCGTAGTTCTCGATAGTACGGCGCGCGGCGATGGATTCGAGATTCTGCCCCAGCTCGGCCTCGCGACCGGGAGGTGTGAGCACCGACGCCGACTTGCCGATGATGCTTTGCGAAGGGTAGCCGAACAACCGCTCCGCCGCAGGATTCCAGAACGAGATATTGCCGTCCATGTCATGGATCATGATCGCGTCGTTGGTCTGCTTTACGATCAGCGCCAGCCGGCGATTTTCCTCGGTGCGCGTTTCCAGCGACCCTGCCATGCGATTGAAGCTCTGGCCGATCTGGTGAAACTCCGGCAGGCTGAATCCGCCAAGCCGCACGCTGAGATCGCCGTGTTCCATGCGATGTATCGCGCCGAGAATATTTTCCACCGGGCGCACCGCACGCCCAAGCATCCAGTAAACGCCGATATTGAGCACAAAAAACAGCCCGCCCGCCGCCCACAACAACGGCTTCATCCCGCTCCAGGCCTCGCGGATCGCTCCGCTCGGGTTGGAAACCACGCGCATCACGCCATAACGGATGCGGCGCTGCACGATCTCCTGCTCCGGCGCCACCAGCTCCACAAACCACTGCGGCGGATTCTCGTCCGCCTTGAAGGTCGATTGCGGCGACTGGTAGATCAGCCGTCCCTGCATGTCGTAAAGATAGATATCCGTGCTGCGCACCCGCCCCAGGGATTCGAGAAATTGCTGCAACACATCGTGCGTCGAACCCCAATCGGGATTGATAAAGGCGCTGACGATCACGCGGTCCAGCATTTGCGTCGTAACGCGCGTAGCCGACTCCACGCCTTCGCGTATCGAGACGCGGGTTTCCTTTACCAGTATGGTTCCCATCGCTGCCATGAACATCAGCAGCAACACCGTGACCAGCAGATTGAGGCGGAAACGCAGACTCATAGCAAACTCATCCAACTCATGCCTGCGCCGCTTTTATTCAATAAAAAAATATAAATCATCGGCATACTCGCACCCGAATGATCGAGAAGTTCCCGCATCATGCGGACGTCCTGTTCATCGTGCAATAAATGTGTCGCGAAAGAATGACGCAAAGTATGCGGGGTCGCAAGCATGACAGTTGCAGATGCAGTTTTCCTGGATTGCCTGTATCCGTGCCCCAATCCTCGCTTTAACCCAACAGTTCTGATAGTGGTCGCTTGTTCAACATCAACTTACCATCCCGATGTCTCTATTTATAAACTCATTCATTAAGCAAGGCATGCTAAAGCGCGCCCCTTATGTCCAACGTTAGGCAACGACACAGCATGAGAACCAGCTTCGTAATTCAAATCTTTATTTTTACGCTACTTATCTTAATTTCCTCCGCGATGTTCTTCGCTAATGCCTGGGCATCCGGCGTATTAATAGTTCTAGCTGCGGCCATGTCCCATCCAGCAACCAAACTCTCCCAAGTGCGTTACAGGTGGACGATTATTGGGGCACTATTATTTGCTGCAATTTGGTTCCAACCCAATGAGGTTGGAAGGTCTCAAAAAAACGCTGAGAGCAGATATAGCACAACACCTCTGCCTAACCCCGCAGTCAAGCGGGACTGGCCGAATAGCTATGTCTTTACATCGAACAGCGACTTCAATCCTTCCGGCTCCGGTCACCATCTTGAGCGGCCAGCCCCTTACTTTCAACGTTAGACGGCTGCCTATGACCTCTCTTCTCCACTACGCAGAGCTGGAAAGTAAGCGCGCTGACTCTCTTCTTGCCGCAGATGGAGAGTTGCTGGTATCGCTATCCCAACAGCACGCTAAAGCCCTAATTTCTTTTATTGAAACTACGCGTACCGTTCAAAGCCGAGAGTTCAAGCAATCATCGTTTCTTAAGCGCATCTCTTTTTTGCCCAGGGGTCTGTGGGTTACCGCAACCATTTTGTTCAAGCACTCTCGCCTTTTTGAGCTTGGTGGTGTGGTTGTATTGAACTCCCGCTCTCAAGTCTGGGAGCAGCAAACTACCGGCGATGTGTTGTTTTCTTTTAAGTCATGACCCATCGTCCGTCTAACCCTTTGATCAAGCGGGACCGCCTACCGGCGGCCCCTTACCTCCAACGTTAGCTGTCACTATGTACACTGCCCCTAGCCACTTTCAGATACCACCTGAGATAACTGCTCTCCAAAGTGATGCGGAGAACCTTGGGATGATCTGCGATATTGAGCGTTGGTATATCACGCCTGCGTGGGCAGAAAAGTTCCAAACCCATCTGGCCAAACTGCGACCTATCGCAATAGCCGGTGATCCTTGGGCGCAGTACGCAGTCGCAACTATTTACATGGGTGGTTACTTATACAGCAGCCAGGACGGTTACATTGCCAACTACGAAAATGATGCAAAAGAACTCTCGTTGTGGCTTGAAAAATGCGCTCGACAGGGCTTCGTTGCTGCCGTCGATAATCTAATAACTAATGGAGTAGGGCCCGAGGCAGAAAGGCTGCGTGGTATTGCTCGTGAGGTCGAAAGCCAGTCTGTTATTCCACAAAATGAACAAGGAGTACCCACTTATCCGCCCAGCTTTTGTGAAAGAGTATGGCTGCTCGCTTATGGCCAAGACAGCTAACAATCCGCTCAACTCGGACGCGCGGCAACAGCCGCGCGCCGGTTAGCTTCATCGTTAGGCCTACAAAAAGGTGAAGGGATCATAGGGCAATTATGCGCAAGCATTTGGCGGTAGCCGGGAGTACATTCTTAACGCTAACGGCAGTCATGGTGCATAGCTGCTTCACCAGTGTGCAGGTTGAGAGGCAGAGCTTTGACTCGGCGTCGTGGAAAAAGCTTCATGACGCAGCGCTGTTAAATGATCCAGGCTGCGTCAGGGGCGGGATGGCGCTAGATCTCTTGAAGTCCAAGGTGCTTCTTGGCTTAAGAAGTGAGCAGGTTTTTGCCGTCCTTGGTCGTTCGGAAACGTCAGAGCCGGAGCTGAGGTTTCCCTTAGGTCAGTGTCATTGGGACTGGAAACATAGCGACCTGGTGGTTGAATTCGGCCCGCAAAGGAAAGTTACTAGTGCAGAGATCAGAGTTGTCGAGTAAACATCCACGAGAGACTGGTCAGTTTTCGGTGAGTGTAGGCCCAACAACTGCTTGCAGCGGACAGTCCCGCCTTCGGCGGTTTCTGTCGCTGAAACTGGGCGATAGAGATCACGATGGAAATCCACGGCTACGTAAACGTAGGGGTTGGAGATTGAGAATATTGTTCCCGCCGAGTTAGTAGAAATAACTCTCGTTGCCACACCAGAGGAACTGCGGCGCATCGCAAAATTCCTGGAAAGTTGTGCAATCGGCATGGAAACTCATGGAAAGTCTTGGGAGCATGGCACCTCTCCGACTAAAGACAATTACTTCCGAAACTCTCCCCACTTCGTTGTATTCAATTTAGAGTGCGACTATTCGCGGGTTATCGTAAATTCAAATGCAATATCGGGGTTGACACTGAGCGCTTCGCCTTAACAACGCGTTGTCGCATTTTCCTAGAAATGCCCTTACGGAACGAGGAGAACGAATATGGCCCCCAAGAACACAATCTGTCTCTGGTACGACGGCACAGCCCTGGATGCCGCAAAATTCTACGCAGAAACATTTCCCGACAGCGCGGTGGGAACAGTCTTTTACGCGCCTGGGGACTATCCCTCCGGCAAACAAGGCGATGTCCTGACGGTCGAATTCACGGTGATTGGCATTCCTTGCCTAGGTCTGAATGGTGGGCCGGCGTTCAAGCACAACGAGGCTTTTTCGTTCCAGGTTGCGACTGACGATCAGGCCGAAACCGACCGTTTGTGGAACGCGATTGTGGACAACGGCGGCGAGGAAAGCGCCTGCGGCTGGTGCAGGGACAAGTGGGGGCTGTCGTGGCAAATCACGCCGCGTGCGCTTACTGCCGCTATCGCCGATCCTGATCGCGCAGCCGCCAAACGCGCTTTCGAGGCGATGATGCAGATGAGAAAGATCGACATCGCGGAAATCGAAGCGGCCCGGCGCGGCTGATACCCCAAACCTTGGTGATACACCTTACTCCGATTTAAGAGATTCCGAACATGAAAGCACAGGAACGGGAAGAGTTGCTTCAGGCACTCAAGACGCGCTTCGAGAATAACATGCACCGGCATCGAGGAGTCGCGTGGCCGGATGTACTAACCAGGCTTGAGAGTAACCCTGATGCACTGGAATCGCTCCATGAAATGGAAGCGACGGGAGGCGAGCCTGACGTGATTGGCCAGGACAAAGATGGGCAATACACATTCTGTGATTGCTCGGCAGAAAGTCCAAGCAGCCGCAGAAGCCTCTGTTACGACCGCGAAGCGCTGGAATCTCGTAAAGAAAACAAGCCGGAGGGCAGTGCTGTCGAGATGGCTGCTGCGATGGGCATAGCCCTTCTCACGGAGGAGCAATACCGGGAACTGCAAAGTCTCGGTGAGTTTGATACCAAGACATCCAGTTGGGTCCAGACACCGCTGGATGTCAGAGCGCTAGGAGGTGCCCTCTTCTGCGATAGACGCTATGGCAAGGTGTTCGTTTATCACAACGGCGCACAGTCGTACTACGCGGCCAGAGGGTTTCGGGGGCTACTTCGGGTGTAAGCGCGGTACAAGATATTAGCGGCTGGAGGCCTGGGCCAACACCTTGCTCCAGAATTCCACTTGCTGCCTTTGGTATTGCAGTTGCCGTGAAGTATGGATGTAAATCCAGGAGAATATTGCGACAGACCACATAACGACAGCTAAAACGATAAGCACTTCAAAGGGCATTTCATACTCTCACAAAGACATGGAAAATGTTCTTATTGGATTGCCGGGAAGTTTGCGGCATATATGTATTTGGCATAACTAGACCAAGGTACTAAATTAGTCTTACTACCTGTATGCAGAGACTTGATGCGTACCTTGAAAGCTTTCTTGCCGGAGAATGGTTTGAATCAGCCTATAGCCTTTACGGACCCACTGTCAGCAAAACCAATCCGCTTCTGACTGTCTAAACTCCCAAGTTTCCATAGCCGAGTTCGAGATGCGATTTCCAGTAACCGCCGCAATCATCCTGTGTTTCATGTTCACCCTGCCGGCCCGTGCCGAATTGATCGAGGGCCAGTCGGTGACGAATGCGCAGCCGGCGGAAAATGTGCCGCAATTGCTGGTGCCGCCACCTCCGCCAGTCCCTCCTCCCCCTACGGAGCCGGTCAAGATCAGCTCCGTGTTCGGCACCCAGCCGCTCAAGCTGATCAAGCTCCCTTTCGAGGACGTCTACCCGACCGGGCCGTTCGAGATGCTGCCGGACGGCCGGTTTCTGTTCATCAGCAAATGCGGTGATGTGTATTTCGCCAAGCTGGAGGGCGAGTTCAAGCTGGAGGCGCCGGCCCAGCCATTGACCAGGCCGACTGCCGAGGGTGACAAGCCGGTGGCGTATTGCAAGGACTCCTCCGGGGTAAAGGATTCGTTGCTGCTGGGTAATTCGGTATTCGTTGCCTATAACGCCTGGGATGCGGAGAACAACGGCGTCCGCATGGCCGTGACGGAATACGAGATCGATGCCGATGGGCAAGGGCTCAGCTACAAACGCGAAATTTTCCTGAGCACACCCGCAATCAAGGAGCCCATACTCGGCTTGCAGACTGGCGGCAAACTTGCACTGGGCGAGAACGACCAGACGCTTTACCTCAGCGTGGGTGATTTTTCGCGGCCGGAAAAGGTGCAGGACAAGACTTCGACCATCGGCAAGGTGATCCGCATCGACCTGCGCAAGCCGGAATGGGAAATCTATGCGACCGGCATCCGCTCGCCTTCCGGAGGAATGCTGTACGACCGCGCCTCGAATGAGCTATGGCTGACCGAACACGGC
This sequence comes from uncultured Methylobacillus sp., assembly GCA_946478865.1. The sequence goes on along the minus strand of CAMLDO010000001.1, from coordinate 133,863 downwards.
CCGCGCGGCGGCGACGAGGTCAACCTGATCCGCAAGGGCCGCAATTACGGCTGGCCGCTGGTGAGTTACGGCACCATCTACGAGCGCGACGGCATGGGGAGCTATTACGGCAACAAGTTCAACACGCATGAGGGTTTTGAAAAACCGGCAATGACCTTCGTGCCCTCCATTGGCATCGGTCCTATCGCAAAATATCCACCCACCGGCAAGAACGACTACTGGGACAACGATTACTTCATCGCCGGCATGGGCTCGACCACTTTGCTGCGGGTGAGGAAAGAAGGCACCAGCCTGGTCTATGCCGAGCCGGTGCTGAGCGGCTTTCGTATTCGCGCGATGAAAATCGACAAGGACGGCCGTTTCTACCTGAAAACCGAGCATAATCAGCTGCTGATTTCCGAATAGCGTCCTTTTCATGCATATCAAGAATATTTGCGTCTACTGCGGTTCCAGCCAGGGTCGCCTCGATCTTTACGCCGATGCCGCCCGCACCGTGGCCGAGGCGTTGGTGAAGCGCGATATCGGCCTGGTCTACGGCGGCGCCAGCGTGGGCATCATGGGTGTGGTAGCGGACCATGTGCTGGCTCTGGGCGGACGCGTCGTCGGCGTGATCCCCGAATCGCTGGCTACGCGCGAGGTCGCGCATCACGGGCTGACCGAGTTGCACGTCACACGCTCGATGCACGAGCGAAAAACCATGATGGCAGAGCTTTCAGACGGTTTTATCGCCATGCCCGGAGGCATAGGCACGCTGGAAGAAATCTTCGAAATCTGGACCTGGGCTCAGCTCGGGCTGCATCACAAGCCGTGTGGGCTGCTCAACGTCGCGGGCTATTTCGATCCGCTGCATGCATTTCTCGACCATACGGTGGCCGAGGGCTTCGTCAAGCCGGTAGTCCGGGGCATGCTTATGGTGGAGGAAGAGCCGGAGCGCATGCTGGAACGCTTTGCGACCTACCACTCGCCACGCCTGCGGAAATGGGTAGAGGAAGACGAGACCTGATCGCCTCCCCCACTCGGGCTATTTTCTGCCGCCTGGCACAGGTCTACACTGGCCGCTTTTCTGGTCCACTTCACGCAAAGGAGCCCGATCATGAGCACAGTCCCTCCCGTTCCACCCGGCATGCACACCGTCACTCCCCACCTTGTCTGCGCCAAGGCCGCGGAAGCGATGGAGTTCTACCGGAAAGCCTTCAACGCCGAGATACTGGGCCAACTGGACGGCCCGGACGGCAAGCTGATGCACGGCTTGATGCGCATCGGCGACTCCATGGTGATGCTGGTCGACGAAAATCCCGACTGGGGTTCGCTCGGTCCGAACGCGCGTGGAGGCAGTAGCGTCACCTTGCATCTCTATGTGCCTGACGCGGACAAGCAGTTCACGCAGGCGGTGGAAGCAGGCTGTACCGCGCGCATGCCGCCCGCCGACATGTTCTGGGGCGACCGCTATGGCATCGTGCAGGATCCTTACGGGCATCAGTGGTCCATCGCCACGCACATCCGCGATGTCAGCCCGGAAGAAATCCGTGCCGGGGCTGAAAAGGGCTGCCCATGATCCTGGCCGAAGCAACCAAGTAGCTTGCTGCTGAAAGACGCTTATATCCAGTCGGTGCATGCATGACCCGCACCTCGGACGATGCCTACCTCGAATCGGACCAGACCGGATATCGATCCTCCAGAGGGTTGAGTAATCTGCACGCTAGTTATTTCGATAACTGTCCCATGCGTCGCAGAACGCTTTTCCATCAATTTCCTGGAGGATCAAGACATGCGTAAATTCATCGCACTGCTTTTCGCTACCTGCCTGTTCAGCGCCAGCGCCTATGCTGTCGAACCGCAACCGCTGGACGAATCCACCAACCCGAACTCCAATACGGATCTGAAAACCCAGAATATGCAGCAAAAGCCGAATTCGGATCGCCAAAAGGGCACCGACGACAAGGATCGCGGCTATCGTGATCCGCGCTCCAGTTCCTCAGGCGACATGAACACGAATACGGACGACGGCAGATCGTCTTCCCGCAGCTATCGCTAAGCGAGCACACCCACCACAGAAAGGCCGGTCAACACCGGCCTTTTGTTTTTTCCTATTCTTCACGGGCTGGCAGCGGGCGAGTATTCTGACGACTCTGTCATTGCCCGGAGACGACATGTCCAAGGAAGAATTTCTGCATCTGCAACACAGCGAAACCACGGTGGCGCGCATCGCCGCCGACCTGCTTGCCGCCTACATTCAAAAGGGCGAGCTCGTCGATTCCAACGAAGATGCTCTGATCGCGAAATGCCTGACGCTGGCCTCGAAACTCGCGCTGGGCGCCGAGAAGCAGATCAAGAGCGACGAGGAGTGGGTGAAAAAGGGCAACGACTCCGCCTATCTGCTGGGGTAAGCCGTGGATCCCCGGGTATTCTTTGCCGCCGAGCGTACCCTGCTCGCCTGGGTACGCACCGGCCTCACCATCATCGCGCTCGGGTTCGTGGTGGCTCGCTTCGGGCTCTTTCTGGCGCTTTTCGCGCACCATCCCGCTCACGCACAGCAAGCCTGGTCCGGCGCAGTGGGCGTGGTACTGGTCACCACCGGCTCGCTCGCAATCCTGGGAGCCTTGCATAACCATCGCCGCTACGTGCGTACCCTGCCCGCCTCGGACGTGCCAGCCATGGCGATACCTTGGCTGACTTCCGTACTGGCGCTGACGATTGCGCTATGCGGACTGATGTTGGCAGCCTATCTCGCAGTGGCCTGAGCCATGCTCGCCCTCGCGCTGGCTTATCTGGTATTGCTGGCACACTTGGCCTTTATCCTGTTCGTCGTGTTCGGCGGACTCTGGGTATGGAAGCGGCCGCGGCTCGCCTGGGTGCATCTTCCTGTCGTCATCTGGGGAGCACTTAGCGAATTCCTTTCCCTGCCCTGCCCGCTGACGCCGCTGGAAAAACACTTCCTCCAGCTTGCCGGCAAAACGCCCTACGAAGGTGATTTCATCGCTCACTATCTGTTCGGGATGATCTATCCCGATGGGCTGACACCCGGCATCCAGATCGCGCTCGGCATCTTCGTGGTCGCACTCAACATCTTCTTCTACACCCGCTTGCTACGCCGGCGCTGAGTGCTGTCTGACATGGGAATCGTCCCTTTCCTACAGCCGGGGCTGGGGCGGCTTGGCTATGCTTTTCTGCATCGCGAAGCAACTCTAAAACTTTCCAGATCGGAGCCCTCACATGAAGACCGGAACCGAAACCCAGACCCGTCCTCCGCAGCACCAGAGTCACCAGCCCGGCAAGGAATTCGAGATGCGTCCGCGTCCCGAATATGTGCGTTCCGACTACCACCCCGCCGGCAAGCTGGAAGGCAAGGTGGCGCTCATTACCGGCGGCGACAGCGGCATTGGGCGCGCCGTCGCGGTCGCATTCGCCATGGAAGGGGCACATGTGGCGATCCAGTACCTGGACGAGGATATCGATGCTCATGAAACGCACGATCTGGTCGAGCAATACGGCCGTCATTGCCTGCTGTTTTCCGGAGACCTGAGCGACAAAAGCTTTTGCGACCGCATCGTCTCCGAAACCGTGAAGGAGCTCGGCCATCTCGATATCCTGGTGAACAATGCCGCCGAACAGTTTCCTGCCGCGAGCGTGGAGGAACTCAACTTCGACAATCTCGAGAGCACCTTCCGGGTGAACTGCTTCTCGATGTTCTATCTGACCCAGGCGGCCCTGCCTCATCTCAGAAAGGGCAGCAGCATCATCAACACCGCCTCCGTCACCGCCTATCGCGGCAGCCCCCACCTGCTCGACTACTCCGCGACCAAAGGCGCCATCGTGGCTTTCACGCGTTCCCTCTCCAAGCAGTTGATCAAGAAGGGCATCTACGTCAACGCTGTGGCTCCGGGGCCGGTGTGGACGCCACTCATCTCCGCGACCTTCCCACCCGACAAGGTCGCGGAATTCGGGACCGATGTACCGATGGGACGCGCCGCGCAGCCGAGCGAAATCGCTCCGTGCTATGTGTTCCTCGCCTCGGACGATTCGTCCTATATGTCCGGCCAGGTGCTGCATCCCAATGGCGGCGAAATCATCAACGGCTGAGGGAGGATACATGGGACACGCACATTACCAACCCGCCATCGATGCCTGCCGCGCCTGCGCCGAGGCCTGCGAACGTTGCGGAGCGGACAGCCGCAAGGAGGAGAGCGCACGCCTCAACCGCTGCATGGCGCTCACGCTCGACTGCGCGGCGTTTTGCCGGCTGGCTGCCGAATTCATGACGCGCAACAGCGAGTTCGTGGATCTGGTCTGCGAAGATTGCGCGGAAATCTGCCAGGCATGCGCGAATGAGTGCCAGGAACACAATACGGAACACTGCCAGGATTGCGTTGCTGCTTGCCGCGCCTGCGCGGAAGCCTGTCTCACCGTCTCCCTTCCGCAATGACCGATTTCACGATACGGTTGCGATTCCTTTTGCGGCCGCCTGTCCGGACAGCGTAAGATTCCCGGACATTCTGCGCTCGGGAACTCGGCTGAGCGTGCCCCGTCTCATTAATAGCAAGCTCATGCGGGAGAATGGCAATGCGCCTACGTACCCTTATCCTTCTGATCGCCGCTCTGGCCATCGTGGTGTTCGCTGCCCTTAACTGGAGCGCATTCACGACGCCGACCACGCTGTCGATTGGATTCACAGATTTCCAGGCACCGCTCGGGCTTGTGATGCTGGTGCTGACGGGCATACTCGCGGCACTGTTCCTGGTTTATATCGTCGCATTGCAGACCAGCGTGCTGATGGATACGCGCCGCCAGACGCGCGAACTGGAAGCAAGCCGGACACTCGCGGAGAAGGCAGAAGCCTCCCGCTACAACGATCTGCGCCTCCATTTCGACAACGAACTGCAGAGGCTGGATGCGCGGCATCAGGCCACCATCGCGGCACTGACGGCTTCGCTGGATCGCATGGAACGGGAACTCAAGACCAGCATCGAGGAAAACAGCAACTCGCTCGCAGCGTATCTGGGCGAGCTGGATGATTACTTGCAGAATAAGCCGTAAGGCAAATCGCCGGGCGGCAAGACCTTGATGACCAACTAGAAGAAAGGCAAACCCATGAATGTTATCAGAATCGTCGCCATCGCCCTGATCGTGGCCGGAACGCTGGGGCTCGTATACGGGGGATTCAGCTATACCGACGAAAAGCAGGTCGCCAAGCTGGGCTCGCTGGAGTTCTCGGTCAAGGACGAAGAAAAAGTCGCCATACCTGTCTGGGCCAGCGTTGCCGGGATTGCCATCGGCGCGGGGTTACTGTTGTTCGGCAATCGCAAGCGCTGATCGCACACTTTAAACTGGCTTGAGAATACTCCGGGCCGGATGTCGGGTAGAGCAACATGAAGGCAGGATCGCCAGAAAACGAGCATGAGCGCCTGCGGGCGCTGCATCGTTACAACATACTGGACACGCAGTCGGAGCAAGCCTATGACGACATCACCCGACTCGCGGCCACTATCACCCAGACACCCATTGCCCTGATCAGCCTGATCGACGAGAACCGGCAGTGGTTCAAGTCCCGCATAGGAATCGATCTCACGGAAACGCCGCGCGAAATAGCATTTTGCGCACAGGCCATCAGCACGCCCGAACATATGCTCATCGTGCAGGACGCCACCCAGGATGCGCGTTTTGCCGACAATCCCCTGGTGACCCAGTCGCCCCATATCCGCTTCTATGCCGGCGAACCGCTGGTCACTTCGGACAATCACGCTCTCGGGACATTGTGCGTCATGGACAATACTCCGCGCCAGTTGACCGAAGAACAACGTCAATCGCTTGCCGCCCTTTCGCGGCTGGTGGTGACGCAACTGGAACTCCATCGGTATACGGCCCAGCTTCAGGCCTACCAGAAGCAGCTCGAAGAAGCCAATGCACGCCTGGAAGAACGCAGCCTGACGGACAAGCTTACCGGTATCGCCAATCGTGCCGGGTTCGACCAGCGGCTGCACGAGGAAATCGAGCGCTGCAAGCGTTACGGCTCATCGCTTTCCCTGCTCATGATCGACGTGGACCACTTCAAGAAATACAACGACGCTCACGGTCACCTGGCCGGCGATGAAGCGCTCGCGGCTGTGGCACATACCATGCAGGAAATCTGCCGGCCGGTCGATTTGATAGCCCGCTATGGCGGAGAAGAATTCGCGGTCATCCTGCCCACGACCGACCGCACGGGTGCCTTGCAAACGGCCGAGCGTCTGCGGCAGGCAATTGCGGCTACACCAGTGGGCGCGGGCTCCATCACGGTGAGTATCGGCACTGCCACGCTGGATTCAACCGCCAAAACCCCACGGCAATTGATTCACGAGGCCGACAAGGCGCTGTATGAAGCAAAAGGCGCAGGCCGGAACCGCGTGATGCATGCGGATGCGGTCTGATCTCCACTCAGCCGAATACCAGCGCCCATAACGCACGCACCGCATCTGCCTGCTCGCGCACACTCTCCTGTTCGACCCGCGTCAGCGTTTCGCCCTGAAGGCGCGAAGTGTGCTGGCAGCGACGGAATTCGCGATAGGCACTGGCCACGCTTTCCGCCAGATTCGCAGGGATCAGCCCCAGCCGGCCCGCATACCCGAGCAGCGCGATATTGCCGCGATTCTCGGTCAGCTCGGCATGCTGGCCTGCATGTGCCAGCACCAGGTATTGCACGATGAACTCCACGTCCACGATGCCGCCGCTGTCGTGCTTGATATCGAACAGCTCGCTCTTGTTGGGATGACCGTCATGCATCTTCTGACGCATGGCGATCACCTCCTCGCGCAGCTTTTCCAGATCGCGCGGCTGGCGCAGGATTTCATCCCGGATGCGGTGAAATGTCTGGCCGATCGCGGCATCGCCCGCGCTGAAGCGGGCACGCGTGAGCGCCTGATGCTCCCAGGTCCAGGCTTTGGATTTCTGATACTGCTCAAAGGCTTCCAGCGAACTCACCAGCAAGCCGCTGGCTCCGTCCGGGCGGAGACGCAAATCGGTTTCGTAAAGCAGCCCGGCTGAAGTCAGGCTATTGAGCCAGTTGCTGATGCGCTGGCCGAAACGCGCATAGACCTCACCCGCTTCCGGCGCCGCATCGTCATAGAGAAAGATGATGTCGAGATCGGAGGCATAGCCCAGCTCTTTGCCGCCCAGCTTGCCATAACCGACGATGGCAAAAGCAGGCGTGTCCCTATGCTTGCCGCGCACGTTGGGCCATACGGTCTTGATTACAGCTTCCAGAATGAGATCGGCCAGCGCGCTGAGATAGTCGGACAACGTTTCCAGCGGCAGATCGCCCGCCAGATCCTGTGCGGCGAAGCGAAAGATATGCGCGTGCTTGAAGTGCCGCATGATGTCCATCTGCCGCTCGACGTCGCCCTCGGCATCGGCAAGACGCCGGTCGAGGTCTGCGGCGAACTGTGCGAAATCGGGAGCGGCATACAGCGTGCGGGTATCCAGCAGTTCGTCCAGCAGAATGGGATGCTGCGCCAGGTAGCCGGCCAGCCACGGGCTGGCGCTGGCGAGCCGGGTAACGAGCTGCAAGGCCTGCGGATATTCCGCCAGCAGCGCGAGATAGCTGGCGCGGCGGCAGATGCTTTCCAGAAGCTGCAGCATGCGCTTGAGCGTATCGTCAGGATTGGCCGTTTCCCCTGCCAACCGCAACACCGCAGGCAGCAGCGCGTCGAAACGCTCACGGCTCGCCGTCGGCAATTGCTGGTAGCGCCCGCTGCGCTTGACGCTCTGCAACTGATGACGGGCGTCGCCGGCATTCGTAAAACCATGGGCGACCAGACGCTGCTCGATATCTTCGTCGGCCAGCGATCCTGTCCATACTTCGCCCAGCGGATGCGCCGCTTCATCGCCGTTCTGCTGCATGCTGAACACTTGCGAAAAATGCTGTTCGACCGCGTCGCGGTGCGGCTCGAGGGCGGCCATGAAATTCGCCCAGTCGTCATATCCCATCCCGCGGGCGATACGGGAGCGGTTATCGTCGTCGGAGGGCAGCATCTGCGTCTGCGCGTCCTGCAGATATTGCAGCCGGTGCTCCAGGTCGCGCAGGAACACGTAAGCCTCGCTCAGCTGGCGTACCGTTTCCTGCGGCAGCAGCCCTTTTTGCGCAACCTGCTGCAGCACGGCCAGCGTAGGGCGGATTTGCAGTTCGCCATCGCGCCCGCCGCGCACCAGCTGGAACACCTGCGCAATGAATTCGATCTCGCGGATGCCGCCGGGGCCGAGCTTGATGTTGTCGCGCATGTCGCGCCGCGCGACTTCACGCTGGATCTGCGTCTTGAGGTCGCGCATCGAGGCGAACGCGCTGTAGTCGAGGTATTTGCGGAACACGAAAGGCCGCAGCAACGATTGCAGCTCCTTCTCCGGGCCGGAAATCACGCGCCCCTTGATCCAGGCATAGCGCTCCCATTCGCGGCCCTGCGACTGGTAATACTGTTCCAGCATGGCGAGGCTGCCGACCAGCGGGCCGGAATCGCCGTAGGGTCGCAGCCGCATGTCGACGCGGAACACGAAACCGTCCTCCGTGGTTTCGCCGATGGCGGCGATGAGTTTCTTGCCGAGGATGGAAAAATACTCGTGATTCGATACCCGCTTGGGGCCACTCGTCTCGCCATCCTCGTCGAAGGCGAAGATGAGATCGATATCGGAAGATACGTTGAGCTCGCGCCCGCCCAGCTTGCCCATACCCACCACAATCATCTGCTGCGGCAGGCCGCTCTCGCCGATGGGCATGCCATAGGTACCTTGCTGCCAGCGATCGAGATGATCCAGCGCGAAATTGACGGTGACCTCGGCAAGGTCGGTCATCGTCACCATCACTTCGTCCAGATTGCCCAGTCGACTGATATCCCGCGCGATCACGCGCAGCATCACGTGTTGCCGCAGTTTGCGCAGCGCGTGTTTGAGCGAAGATTCATCGCTGATGCCGTGTTCGGCGAGAAAGGCGCGCATTTCGTCCGCGCTCCACGCCCGATGCAAATGTTCCAGCAAGGGCGCAAGCAGCGTAGAGTCGGCTTGCAGCAACCGGCGCATGTAATGACTGCAGAAAAGCGCATTGCGCAGGCGTTCGGCATCGGCTGTCGAGGCTGTACCGTCGAGTATCTGGTCGAGCGAGATCATCGGATTTGTGCTTTGGAATGATATGATTGCGGTCTTTTAAACCATTATAGCTTCCGGGAGTCAGCCCCATGTCGTCGATTGAATCCGTGCTCACCGAAAACCGCGTGTTTCCTCCAGGCGAGGACTTCGTCAAAAACGCTACCGTTTCGGGAATGCAGGCTTACCAGGCTTTGTGCCAGCAGGCCGAGCAGGATTACACCGGGTTCTGGGCGAAGCTCGCGCGCGAGGAAATCGACTGGCAACAGCCGTTTACCCAGACGCTCGACGAATCGAATGCCCCCTTCTATCGCTGGTTTCATGACGGCAAGCTGAACGCCTCCTGGAACTGCCTGGACCGTCATCTGGAAACGCGCGGCGACAAAACTGCCATCATCTTCGAAGCCGATGACGGCAGTGTTACCAAGGTCAGCTACAAGGAATTGCACGCTCGCGTGTGCCGCTTCGCCAATGCGCTCAAGGCGCAAGGCGTCGGCCTCGGCGATCGCGTCATCATCTATCTGCCGATGAGCATCCAGGCTGTGGTGGCGATGCAGGCTTGCGCGCGCATCGGCGCGATCCATTCCGTCGTGTTCGGCGGCTTCTCCGCAAAAAGCCTGCACGAGCGCATCACCGACGTGGGCGCCAAACTGGTCATCACCGCCGACGGGCAGTTCCGCGGCGGCAAGGCAATGCCGCTCAAGCCCGCCGTGGATGAGGCTCTTGCCATGGGCGGCTGCGAGGCGGTCAAGCAGGTCATCGTCTACCAGCGCACCAGCGGGGACACCGCATGGACCGCTGGTCGCGATATCTGGTGGCACGAGGCCGAAGCCGGCCAGAACGATGCCTGCGAACCGGTGTGGGTGGATGCCGAGCACCCGCTGTTCATCCTCTACACCTCCGGCTCCACCGGCAAGCCCAAGGGCGTGCAGCATTCCACCGCCGGCTACCTGCTCGGCGCGATCATGAGCATCAAGTGGGTATTCGACTACAAGGACAGCGACGTTTTCTGGTGCACCGCAGACGTGGGCTGGATCACCGGTCACTCTTACGTCGCCTACGGCCCGCTCGCGCTGGGTGCGACGGAAATCGTGTTCGAAGGTGTGCCGACCTACCCCGACGCGGGCCGCTTCTGGCAGATGATCGAAAAGCATAAGGTCAGCGTGTTCTACACCGCGCCGACCGCGATCCGCTCCCTCATCAAACTGGGCGCCGACCTGCCGAAGAATTACGACCTTTCCTCGCTGCGCCTGCTCGGCACCGTAGGCGAGCCGATCAACCCCGAAGCGTGGATGTGGTACTACGAAGTCGTCGGCCAGGGCCGTTGCCCCATCGCCGATACCTGGTGGCAAACCGAAACCGGCGCGCACATGATCGCCCCGCTGCCCGGCGCAGTCCCGACCAAGCCCGGCTCCTGCACGCTGCCGTTGCCCGGCATCCTCGCTGACGTGGTGCATGAAGACGGCTCTCCCGTCACCGGTACCGAAGGCGGCCTGCTGGTCGTCAAGAAACCGTGGCCGTTCATGATCCGCACCATCTGGGGCGACCCGAACCGCTTCCAGCGCGGCTACTACCCGGACACCCTGCCCGGCTACTACCTCGCCGGCGATTCCGCGCACAAGGACGCGGATGGCTACTTCTGGATCATGGGCCGCATCGATGACGTGCTCAATGTATCCGGTCACCGTCTGGGCACGATGGAAATCGAGTCCGCTCTGGTCGCCAATCCGCTCGTCGCAGAAGCCGCCGTGGTCGGCAAGCCGCACGAGATCAAGGGCGAATCCATCGTTGCCTACGTGGTGCTCAAGGGTGTCCGTCCGGAAGGCGAGGACGCGAAGAAGATCGTTGCCCAACTGCGTGACTGGGTCGGCAAGGAAATCGGTCCGATTGCAAAGCCGGACGAAATCCGCTTCGGCGAGAACCTGCCCAAGACGCGCTCCGGCAAGATCATGCGCCGCCTGCTGCGCTCGCTGGCCAAGGGCGAGGAGATCACCTCCGACATCTCGACACTGGACAATCCGGCGATCCTCGAGCAGTTGAAACAGGCGGTATCCTGAGGGCGGGAAGCGGCATGAACCCTGCAGGCGCCCCTCTGTCTGACCGGAATGACAACGACAACAATCCGGCAAGATTGACGCGATGATCAAGAAATCCCTGGTCTGGCTCTACAGTTTCAGCACTTATGTGCTGTGGGCCGTCGTTATCGTGGTGGCGGCCGTGGTGCTCGGGCTGCGCTGGGTGGTGCTGCCCAATGTGCAGAACTATAAGGACGATGTCGCCCAGCGTGTCAGTCAGGCCGTCGGACAAAAGGTCACGATAGGCGGCATCAAGGCCAGCTGGGACGGCATGCAGCCACACCTGGATTTGCGCCAGGTGATCGTGCACGACGCGCAAAATCGCCCTGCGCTTTCGCTGGATCACATCGAAACCAGTCTTTCCTGGCTCAGCCTGCCGTTGCTGGAGCCACGCCTCGCCACGCTCACCATCCATCAGCCGCGCCTGACAATACGACGCGATGCGGCCGGTACCATTTATGTCGCCGGCATGCCCATGGGCGGCCCGAGCAAGCCGCAATTCCCCAACTGGCTGCTGCGCCAGTCGCAAATCGACGTGGTGGACGCGGCCGTGGTCTGGGAGGACGAACTGCGCAAGACGCCGCCGCTTTCGCTCGACAAGCTGAACCTGCAAATCCAGAGCCCGGCCTGGGAAAGTTTTTACGGCCGCCACTACTTCGGCCTGCGCGCGCAACCTTCCGCCGGCTCCTCGCAGCCCATCGACATTCGCGGGAATGTGCTGGGACGCGACGTGTCGCAGCCGGAAAGCTGGCGCGGTACGATCTATGCCCGGCTCGAAGGTACCAATATCGCCGCCTGGCGCACCTGGGTGGACTTGCCGGTCGGCATCAAGCAGGGCTTCGGAGCCACCCAGACGTGGATGGATTTCTCCAAGGGCAAGGCCGACAAGATCGTCGCCGATGTAGTGCTTGCCAATGTTGTCACGCCGCTCGGCCCGAAGTCGCCGGACACTTCGCTCAAATCGCTCTCCGGACGCCTTTCCTGGAATCGGATAACGGATGGCCACGAGTTGCGTGCCGACAAACTCCGCCTGGTCGCCGAAGGGCTGGAAATGCAGAACGGCAACGTGCGCGTCCGCGAGCGCAGCGTGAACGGCCAGGCAGCCACTGACGGCAGCATCCGCCTGGACGAAATCAGCCTGGAACAGCTGGCAGCATTCGCCAACCATTTTTCGCTCGGCAGCGAGGTCCGCGATGCGCTGGCGGAAGCGGCACCGTCCGGCATGATGCGCAACCTCGAGCTGGATTGGGGCGGCGCCCAGTCGTCCATCGACACCTTCGGCCTGCGCAGCCGGTTCAGCGGATTGAGCATGCAGCCCTATCGCGGCATTCCGGGCTTTTCCGGCCTCGATGGCGAGGTAGATGCGACGGAGAAAGGCGGCACGATCAGTTTCTCCGGCACTGACACCCATGTCGAGGTGAAGAATATCCTGCGCTGGCCGGTGCCGTTCGACAAGCTGAGCGGCCGTGCCAGCTGGACACACAAGAAAAACGTCTGGGACATTTCCGTTGCCAACCTCGCCGTCAGCAGCCCGCATCTGAGCGGCATCGTCGAGGCCGACTACCAATACACTGGCAAAGGGGCGGGTACGCTGGACCTCACCGGCAAATTCACCCGCGCCGACGCTCGCTTCGCGCAGTTCTACTACCCCACCACGCTCGGCCCGGACACGTTGCACTGGCTGGATACCTCCATCCTCGGCGGACGCGGCGAAAACGTATCGGTCAAGGTCAAAGGCGATCTGGACCATTTCCCGTGGGAAGGCAGCAAGAACGGACTGTTCGAGGTCACCGCCGACATTTCGGATGGTATCGTGCACTACGCCGATGGCTGGCCCCAGATCGACGGCATCAAGCTCGGCCTGCTTTTCCGCGGCAATCGCATGGAACTGAACGCGACGCAGGGAAGACTGTTCGGCAACCAGATCGTGCGTGCCAAGGCGGTAATTCCCGAGCTGCATGTCGAACATCCGGTGCTGGAAGTCACCGGGGAACTCAATGCGCCGGTGGCCGAGGCGATCCGCTACATCAACGCCAGCCCCATTCTGGATGCCATCGACCGCTTTACCGAAAACATGCAGGCGGGCGGCAATGGCAAGCTGGCGCTGGGCTTGCGCATTCCGCTCTCGACCGATGCCATGGGCACGCGCGTCAAGGGAAGCTACGTCATCAGCAACGGCATGCTGGGCGGCAACGGCGAAATGCCCAAGCTGGAAAATGTCGCCGGACGGCTGGATTTCACCGAATCCACGCTGCGTGCGCAAAACGTCACGGCCCAGGTTTACGGCGGCCTTGCGCAAATCAGTATCGAGAACGGCAAGGACGGTGTACTGCGCGTGGCCGCGCAAGGACGCCTGGATGCCAATGGCCTTCGCCAGCTCGTCCCGGCATCCATCGCCGACCGGCTGGAGGGGAATGCAGACTGGACAGCCGACATCCTCGCGCGCAAGCAGCAGGCGGATGTCGTCATCAAATCGTCGCTGACGGGCCTCTCCTCCACGCTGCCAGTGCCTTTTGCCAAGGCCGAAGCAGACGCGCTGCCCTTGGTCATCGAGAAAAAGACGCAGAGCGATCATGAGGATCAGATCGCTCTCAGCCTCGGCAAGACCGTCAACGCCCGACTGGTGCGCGTGGATCGGAATGGCGCCATGGCGATCGAGCGCGGCGAGATCGATTTCGGCGGCACGGCCGAAATTCCTGCGCAGCCCGGCATTGCCTTCCGCGGCAGTCTGGATCATGTAGATGCCGATCAATGGCAGCAGATTTTGGCAAGCGCATCCGGCACTGGAAGCAGCGGTAACACTCCGGCAGAATCGGGCGTGACCATCAACTCGGCCAACCTGACCATCAATGCGCTGGATGTGTTCGGTCGCCGCATCAATGGCCTTGCGCTCGATGCTGCGCCGGTTTCCAATGGCTGGCGCGCCAACCTCAGGAGCCAGGAAATTACCGGCGAAGCGCTGTGGATCAAAGGCGGCAATGGCAAGATCGTGGCCCGTCTCAAATCGCTGATCGCCCCCAGCCCAGCCCCTGCCAAGCTGAGCGCGCTTCCGGAAACGGAGCAACAGAAGGAAATCCAGTATCCGGCCCTCGACCTGATCGCCGAAAATTTCGAGATCAAGCAGAAGAAGCTCGGCCGCCTCGAACTCATCGCCAGCCAGCAGCGCAACGACTGGAACATCGACAAGCTGGTCATCAGCAATCCGGACAGCACCCTCACCGTGAATGGCGTATGGAACAGCTGGAAGCGCCGCCCGAGCACCCGCCTCAACCTGGCCTGGAACATCGAGGATATCGGCAAAACTTTGGACCGTTTCGGCTATCCCGACACGATCAAGGGCGGCAAAGCCGACCTGAACGGCAATCTGCGCTGGCCTGGCAGCCCTCATGAGTTCACCGTGGACGGCCTGGACGGCAAGCTCGCACTGGAAGCCCATGATGGCCAGTTCCTCAAGATTCGCCCGGGCGTCGGTCGCCTGCTCGGCGTGCTGAGCCTGCAAAGCCTGCCGCGCCGGCTCACGTTCGACTTCCGCGACATCTTCAGCTCAGGCTTCTCGTTCGACAAGATTACGGCCAATGCAGTGATCGATAACGGCGTGATGCGTAGTGACAACTTCGTGATGCAGGGCCCGGCGGCAGGGGTCGCCATCAAGGGGGAAACCAATCTCGCGCGGGAAACCCAGAACCTGCATATCAAGGTGACCCCGTCGATCAGCGACAGTCTCTCCGTGGCCGCCTTCGCGGGCGGTCCCGCCGTCGGTGTCGCGGCCATCGTCGCCCAGAAACTGCTCAACGACCCATTCAACAAGCTGGTCGCCTACGAGTATGAAATCACCGGCACATGGGACGATCCGCAGGAGGTCAAGTCAAAAACGACTCCTGCCGCGCCCGGACCTCTGGGCCAATAGGCCGGCCCGTCTATCGGTAACTGCTGTAACCGTATGCTGGATATGGTAGTCTTGAGTTAAAACAGCACTACCAACCAGCACTACGGAAATCGCCATGCCCATCAAGTCGCGTACAAAAACAGCAAAACCGGCCAAAATTACCAACAAAGCGGCAAGCGCCCCTGGCATCGTGAAGATCGCCGGCATCCAGATGGCGTCGGGACCCAACGTCTCCGCCAACCTCAGCGAGGCGGAACGCCTCATCGAGATTGCCGTGATCCAGGGTGCCAAGCTGGTCTGCCTGCCCGAGTATTTCGCCATCATGGGCATGAAGGACACCGACAAGATCGCCGTACGCGAAAAAGAAGGCAGCGGCCCGATCCAGCGCTTCCTGTCCCGCATGGCCAAGAAGCATCAGATATGGATCATCGGCGGCTCCGTGCCGATGGAAGCCAGCGTGCCGGACAAGGTACGCAATGCCTGCCTCGTATACGACTCCACCGGCAAACAGGTAGCGCGCTACGACAAGATTCATCTGTTCGGCCTCGACCTCGGTTCCGAGCACTATCACGAGGAAACCACCATCGAGCCGGGCGAAAAGGTAGTGGTCATCGACACTCCGCTGGGCAAGATCGGGCTGTCGATCTGCTACGACCTGCGCTTCCCCGAGCTCTATCGCGCCATGGGCGAAGTGGACCTGATCGTCGTTCCCGCCGCCTTTACCGATACCACTGGCAAGGCCCACTGGGAAACGCTCATCCGTGCCCGCGCCATCGAGAACCTGTGCTATGTACTTGCACCGGCTCAGGGCGGCTACCACATCTCCGGCCGTGAAACGCACGGCAACAGCATGATCGTGGACCCTTGGGGCGTGATCCTGGACCGCCTGCCGCGCGGTTCGGGCGTGGTGATTGCCGGTTACAACCCGGCCTATCAAGCCAGCCTGCGCAAGAGCCTCCCGGCCCTCAAGCATCGTACGCTGCATCAATGCTAGCCAACAAAAAAGCCCACGAGACCGTGGGCTTTTTTGTTCTGGCGCGACCGCGCTACTTGCTTTTCTTCTTGCCGTGACCAGAGTCGGTCTTGGTATCGGTACTGGTACTGTCCGAACCATGTTCCATGGAATGGCGCTCGTCCGCGCGATCTTCACCTTTCATCTGATCGCCCGAGGCGGGACTATTGGTGTTTTCGGCACCTTCCTCGCTCATCTTGTCGACGCCCTGCGTCTGGGTATCTTTCTGCTCATGATGATCGGCAGAAGCGTAAGGAATCCAGCCCAGCAAAAAAACCGTGAGCACAATAGCGAAAAATTGAAGCATGCGTTTTCTCCTTAGTTTCCTCCATCCGCGTCGCTGAAGCGCGACAGTTTTGCGTGCACAAACGGATTGGTTATTAAATTTCAAGCAATTGAGATGTCTTCAAATCACGACACTTTAATTGCCTCGCACCAGCCTGGGGCTGGATGGAACGCCTTCATGCACAATCTTTTTCCAAAAATTTCAAGACTGCGCCCTGGTTAATGCAGTCTTCATGCCAGCGTAATAAATTCAAGGTATTACAGCCTGAATCGAACCATTGGCCGGAAAATAATGTCCTTTAATTCAACGCTTGGCGTTTCGATATCACGACACCTGCAATTGCAGATATTCCTTAGCCTCGCGGCAGGTGGCGGCTGGTATCATGGACGTTTGTAACAGAACATCTTCAGGATAGGCCTTACATGAAGCCAGAACAGATTCCCACCACTTCCAGTCCCGAACCCGGCACCCTGTTCGCTACTGCGAACTCGACGCTGCTTGCTCCCTATGCGCTCGACATGCATGCGCTGCAAGGCGTGCTAGGCAGCATCATGACGCACAGGGTGGACTATGCGGACCTGTACTTCCAGTACAGTCGCGCGGAAAGCTGGGGGCTGGAAGAAGGCGTGGTGAAATCCGGCAGCTTCAGCATCGACCAGGGTGTGGGCGTGCGCGCCGTATCCGGCGAAAAAACCGCCTTTGCCTATTCCGACGACATCAGCCTGCCCGCGCTCAAGCAGGCGGCCGAGGCGACGCGCGCCATCGCGGCACAAGGCAACGAGCACAGCAGTCGTGCAATAGAGCGTGCCGATGCACCACAACTGTACGTGCCGCACGATCCGATTGCGAGTTTGAGCGATGCGCAAAAGGTGCAACTGCTGGAACGCCTGGAAAATTTCGCGCGCAAGATGGATCCCCGCATTACCCAGGTCATGGCCTCGCTTGCCGGCGAATACGAGGTAGTGATGATCGCTCGCCATGACGGGATGATGGCGGCCGATATCCGTCCGCTGGTGCGCCTCTCCATCCAGGTCATTGCCGAGGCAAACGGCAAGCGCGAACAGGGCGGCGCAGGCGGCGGCGGCCGTTTCGACTACGGCTATTTCACGGATGAAGTCTTGCAGGACTATGCCCGCAAGGCAGTTCACCAGGCCTTGACCAATCTCGATGCGCGCCCGGCCCCGGCCGGCTCGATGACGGTCGTGCTCGGCTCCGGCTGGCCCGGCATCCTGTTGCATGAAGCAATCGGCCACGGTCTGGAAGGCGACTTCAATCGCAAGGGCAGCTCGGCATTCTCGGGCCGTATCGGTCAGCAAGTCGCATCCCCAAACGTTACCGTGGTGGATGACGGCACCATCGCCGACCGCCGCGGCTCGCTCAATATCGACGATGAAGGCTCGCCGACCCAGCGTACGGTACTGATCGAGAACGGCATCCTCAAAGGCTACCTGCAGGATTCGCTCAATGCACGCCTCATGGGCATGCCGCTCACCGGCAACGCGCGCCGCGAGTCCTACGCGCACATCCCGATGCCGCGCATGACCAATACCGTGATGCTCAACGGCGACCGCACACCTGAAGAAGTGATCGCATCGGTCAAGAAAGGCCTGTATGCGGTCAATTTCGGCGGCGGCCAGGTCGACATCACCAGCGGCAAGTTCGTGTTCTCCGCAGCCGAAGCGTGGATGATCGAGGACGGCAAGCTGACCTACCCGGTCAAGGGCGCCACTCTCATCGGCAACGGTCCGGACGTACTTACGCGCGTCTCCATGATCGGCAATGACATGCAGCTTGATTCCGGCGTCGGTACTTGCGGCAAGGAAGGCCAAAGCGTCCCGGTGGGCGTGGGCCAACCCACCTTGCGCATCGACGGCTTGACGGTGGGCGGCACCGGAGCCTGAACGGGCGTACAAATTGCTTGATTCGCGTGGAGAAATCCTGAATGATTCAACTTAACCATCCCGCAACCGCAGAAAGGAAGCACCATGGCCGACACCAAGACCAAGACCGCCTCTAAGGCAGCTCCGAAAAAAACCGCAGCCGCAAAGCCCAAGCCTGCCGCTGCGAAAAAGACTGTCGCGAATGCAGCGCTCGCCGATGCGCCAGCCAAGACCGCCAAACCTGCTGCAAAACGCGCTACGACAAAGAAATCCGCCTCCACGGCATGGAATCCCGGCAACGAAGAGCGCTATAACATGATCCAGGTCGCGGCTTACTACCTGGCCGAACGCGACAACTTCTCCGGCAGCCCGGTGGAATACTGGATTGCCGCGGAAGCGCAAGTCAGCTCGATGCTTCCCAAGTCGAAATAACCGAAACACAATTGTCCTTTCTTTAGTGCCGGCTGCCCACCGCAGCCGGCATCAGCTTTGGCTGTGCCTGTGCCGGCCGGTATAATGTTCCGTCTATGCAGTCACAGCTTCCTACTCCTTCCCCCGGAAAATCCGAACGTATCTCAGGCCTGCACCAGGGTGCCGATGCGCTGGCACTGGCACGCCTTGCGCGCGAGTTGAAATCGCCGCTGGTCATCATTACGGCCTCGGCATTCGATGCGCAGCGCCTCATGGAGGAAATGCACTGGTTCGAGCCTCAACTGGCCATCCATCTGCTGCCCGACTGGGAAACGCTGCCTTACGATCATTTCTCGCCGCACCCGGATCTCGTGTCTGAACGTCTGGCGACGCTGTACCAGATTTCGCAGAATGCCTGTGACGTCGTCATCGTACCCGCCGGCACTGCGCTAGTTCGCCTTCCGCCGCTGGCCTACCTCGCGGCGCATACCTTCATGCTCAAGAAAGGGCAGAAGCTGGATATCGAGGCGCTACGCGCGCAGTGCGCCGCTGCGGGCTACCACCATGTCAATCAGGTCATGTCGCCCGGCGAATTCAGTGTACGCGGCGGCCTGATCGACCTCTATCCAATGGGCAGCGCCCTGCCCTACCGCCTCGACCTGTTCGACGACGAAATCGAAACCATCCGCACCTTCGACGTGGACACGCAGCGCAGCGTCTACCCGGTCAATGAAATCCGCCTGCTGCCGGCACGCGAATTCCCGCTCGACGAGCAAGGCATCGCGCATTTTCGCAAGTCGTTCCGCGAGATTTTTGAGGGCGATCCGTCCAAGAGCCGCATCTACAAGGATGTGAGCGGCGGCATCGCGCCCGGGGGTATCGAGTGGTATTTGCCGCTGTTTTTCGAGGAAACCGCGACGCTGTTCGACTACCTGCCCGCCAACGCGACGTTGTGCCTGCACGGCGATCTCGATGCTGCTGGCCAAACCTTCTGGCAGGAAACGCAGAGCCGCCACCGGCTGCTGGATCATGACCGCGAACGTCCCATCCTGCCGCCCAAGGCGATGCTGATCGAAGTCTCCGATTTCTTCGTCGCCGCACAAAAATTCGGCCGCCTGCATCTGCTGGCGAATGCCCCCAGCCAGCTGCCGGATCTGAACGTCGAGCGCCGCGCCGAGCATCCGCTGCACAAGTTGACAGCCTTCCTCAACGGCTACGAAGGCCGAGTGCTCATCGCTGCGGAAAGTCTGGGCCGCCGCGAGACGATGTACCAGCTGCTCGCCGAGCACGGCCTGCGCCTCAAGACCTGCGAAAACTGGGAGCAGTTCCTTACATCGAACGAGCGCCTGCTGCTTGGTGTCGCGCCGCTGCATGGCGGCTTCGTCACCGATCACACGGCCCTTATCACCGAGGCTGAGCTCTACCCGACGCAGGTGCGCCAGGAACGCCGCCGCGAAAAGGACCGCGCACGCAGCACCGAAGGCATGCTCAAGGATCTGTCCGAGCTGCGCGAAAACGATCCTGTAGTACACGAGCAACATGGCGTCGGACGCTATCGCGGCCTGGTCAACATGGATTTTGGCGAGGGTGAAACCGAATTCCTGCTGCTGGAATACGCAGGCGAAGACAAGCTCTATGTGCCGGTATCGCAGCTGTTCCTGATCTCGCGCTATTCCGGAGGTCCGCCAGAATCGGCACCGTTGCACAAGCTGGGCAGCGGCCAGTGGGACAAGGCGCGCAAGCGTGCGCTCAAGCAAATCCGCGATACCGCGGCCGAGCTGCTCAACCTCTACGCGATGCGCGCCGCGCGCAAAGGCCACAGCTTCAAGCTCAGCCTGCACGACTACGAAGCCTTCGCCGAAGGCTTCCCGTTCGAAGAAACGCCAGATCAACTGGCAGCAATCGAGGCCGTCATCAAGGACATGCAGTCTGGCCGTCCCATGGACCGCCTGGTATGCGGCGACGTCGGCTTCGGCAAGACCGAGGTTGCGCTGCGCGCCGCCTTCGTCGCGGTGATGGGTGGCAAGCAGGTAGCGGTGCTGGTGCCAACCACGCTGCTGGCAGAGCAGCACTACAACAACTTCACCGATCGCTTCGCCGAGTGGCCGATCAAGATCGCCGAGATTTCGCGCTTCCGCACGGCCAAGGAGCAGAAGGAAGCGCTGGCCGGGCTGGAAGCGGGCCATATCGACATCATCATCGGCACGCACCGGCTGATCCAGAAGGACGTCAAGTTCAAGAACCTCGGACTCACCATCATCGACGAAGAGCACCGCTTCGGCGTGCGCCAGAAGGAGCAGCTCAAGGCCTTGCGTGCCGAGGTGGATGTGCTCACGCTGACCGCCACGCCTATCCCGCGCACGCTGTCCATGGCGATGGAAGGCCTTCGCGAGTTCTCGGTGATCGCCACCCCGCCGCAGAAGCGGCTGTCGATCAAGACCTTCGTCTCCGGCTGGTCCGAAGGCGTTATCCGCGAAGCGGTGATGCGCGAACTGAAGCGCGGCGGCCAGGTGTATTTCCTGCACAACGAAGTCGAGAGCATCTACGCAATGCGCGACAAGCTGGAAAAGATGCTGCCCGAGGCACGCATCGGCATCGCCCACGGCCAGCTGCGCGAGCGCGAGCTGGAACACGTGATGCGCGACTTCTACCAGCAGCGCTTCAACATGTTGCTGTGCACCACGATCATCGAAACCGGCATCGACGTGCCGAGCGCGAACACCATCATCATGAATCGCGCCGACCGCTTCGGCCTTGCCCAGCTGCATCAGCTGCGCGGCCGCGTCGGACGCTCGCACCACCAGGCCTATGCCTACCTGCTTACCGAGCCGGACATCAAGGTCACGCCGCAAGCGGAAAAACGCCTCGAAGCGATCCAGTTGCTGGAAGACCTCGGCGCCGGCTTCCACCTCGCGATGCACGATCTGGAAATCCGCGGCGCGGGCGAATTGCTGGGCGATTCGCAATCAGGCGAGATGCAGGAAATCGGCTTCAACCTCTATTCCGAAATGCTTGCGCATGCAGTGAAACAGTTACAGGCCGGCAAGGAACCCAACCTCGACGCACCGTTGGGCGTGACCACCGAGATCAACCTGCACACGCCCGCACTGCTGCCCGACGCCTATTGCCCGGACGTGCACGAGCGTCTCGTGATCTACAAACGCCTCGCCAACTGTACCGATGCCGACCAGCTGCAGATCATGCAGGAAGAGCTCATCGACCGCTTCGGCATGCCGCCGCCGCAAGCAGAGGCCCTGCTGGAATGCCACAAGCTGCGCATCCTGGCCAAGCCGCTTGGCATCGTGAAGGTCGATGCCAGCGCCGACATTATCCAACTGCAGTTCGATCCGCATGCTGATCTCGACCCGACCAAGCTCATCAAGATTCTGCAAACCAACCGCCACGCCCGCATGAACGGCCCGGACAAGCTGCGCGTTGCCGTCGGCAAGGAAGATATCGTCGAACGCGCCGACTACATTCGCGATTTGATCGAAAAGCTGCAATAGCGCATAAAGCCCTCTTTGCGCTGTGGCTTGCGACGGTTAGAATCCGGCCATGATAGAAAAACTCATCGCCCTCCTTGCCGGCTGGATCATCGGTGTCATTTCCACGCTCGGCTATGGCGGCATCGTACTGCTCATGGCCATCGAGTCCGCCTGTATTCCCCTCCCTTCAGAAATCATCATGCCGTTCTCCGGTTATCTGGTCTTCAAGGGCGAGATGACGCTATGGGGCGTCGCATTGGCCGGTGCCATCGGCTGCGTCCTGGGGTCGGTTCCTGCTTACTATCTCGGCATGTACGGCGGACGACCGCTGGTCGAGAAATACGGCAAATGGGTGCTGATTTCGCACCACGATCTCCACCTCGCCGATCGCTGGTTCGAAAAGCACGGCGAGATCATTATTTTCATCGGCCGACTGCTGCCGGCGGTACGCACCTTCATCGCCTTTCCGGCAGGGGTTGCACGTATGCCCATGGGCCGCTTCATCCTCTATACTTTTGCCGGGTCGCTGATCTGGTGCTGGATTCTGGCTTATGCCGGCATGAAGACCGGAGAAAACTGGGAAAGCCTCAAGGTCTATTTTCACCAGTTTCATATCGTGATCGTATTCGCGGCGGTAATCTTCATGGTATGGTACGTACGGCGCCATTTGAAGGCGATCAGGCGGCATCATCACTAACTAACAAGAAGAACAATCACCGCATCATTCAAAAGGGGACTTGATTCATGCAGTGGCTGGGCAATCTGATTTCCGGAAGTATTCGCAACAAGTTGATGCTGATCACCGGCGCGGGGACTGTCCTGCTGCTGGCAGCCGCTCTGTTCGGGCTATGGCAAGTATGGAAAGCCAGCGGGGCCTTGCCCGCAGCGACGGCCGCGCAATTGCACCAGGACGTCTATACCAGCCTGGGATTCATGGGGCTCGCGATTGTTCTGGCCTTCGTGACGTTCCTCAGCCTGGTGCAGAAAAACATCATCAAGCCCGCCCACCAACTGGCACAAGACCTTGACCGGCTGGCACAGGGCAACTTCTCCCAGCCCGTCGTCAGGATGACGCAGGATGAAATCGGCAATATCGCATCGAGCGCCGAGAAAATCCGCAACGACCTGGGCGCCATCATCCAGCATGTGCAGCGCTCCACCGATCAGGTCATGCAATCCGCCACGACGCTTGCCGATTCGTCGCGCGTGATCGTCAAAGGCTCCGAAGCCCAGAGTGTAGCCGCTACCAGCACCGCCAGCGCAATCGAACAGGTCAGCGCCAGCATCAGCTCAGTTGCCGAAAATGCCGAGCATGTGCGCAGCCTTTCGCAATCCAGCGTGCAGGAAACCCAGGCCGGCAACGAAAAGCTGCTGCAACTGACGCAGGAGATGGAAAAAGCCGTCACGGCCATGCAGGAAATCGCCGAATCTGTCAGCGCCTTCGTCAGCAACACGACGACGATCACGTCCATGACCCAGCAGGTGAAGGATATCGCCGAGCAGACCAATCTGCTGGCGCTCAATGCCGCTATTGAAGCTGCGCGTGCAGGCGAGGCCGGCCGCGGCTTCGCTGTCGTTGCGGACGAGGTACGCAAGCTCGCGGAAAAATCCGCCCAGTCGGCCAATGAGATCGACAGCGTGACACGCTCTATCGAAGATCAGTCCGCCAAGGTCAGCGTCACGCTGGAGCATGGCCGCACGTTCCTCGAATCCAGCCGGGAACTGACGCAGAATGCCGCCGCGGCCCTCGTGCGGACACGCGAAGCGGCCGCTCAGGCGAACACCGGAGTGGACAACATCACGGTTTCCGTACGCGAAGAACAGCAGGCCAGCGCCGAGATTGCCCGGCATATCGAGCAGATCGCCAGCATGGCCGAAGAAAACACGACGTCCATCGCCCAGACCGCCCAGGAGGCGAGTCAGCTTGAAGAGTTGGCGCGCAACCTCAAGGAGTCGGTGCGACGCTTCCAGATTTGAGCCAAGACAAGTAATGAAAGAAGACTTCCCTTTCGGTGCAGCCACGGTTGAATCAAACACCGCTGTCGCCTATCTGAGCCGCCCGCTTCCCGACCCTGTGCAGTCGCTGCTGGATCCGCTGCAGCGGGTGCGCAGCCTCGAACATGCCTTGGATAGCCTCGGCCAGTCGCTGGTACTGATAGGGCCGGAATCCAGGATTTTTTACGTTTCACCGCATGCGAAACGCATTCTTGCGGAAAACGATGGCCTGACCATCATCGATGACGCGCTGTGTGCCAGCCTCGAAGAAGACCATGCGCATCTCGCGACAGCACTGGAAACGCTGCTGGATAGCGAAAAGCCAACCAGTAAGCTGGAAATCAATGTGCGTCGCCCTTCAGGGAAGCTGCCTTACAAGCTGCGCCTGACTGCCCTGCCGGAAACCGGTCAGGCCATTGCGATGATCCAGGACACGCACACCAATCATCAGGCCTGGTACGACCGGCTGCAGGCGCGATTCCAGCTCACCCCGCGCGAATGTCAGTGCACCATGCTGCTGACCGACGGCTACAGCATGGCGGAAGTGGCGGATCGAATGAACATCAGCATGCAGACCTTGCGCCAGCACCTGAAACACGCGTTCAACAAGACCGGCACGCACAAGCAGCATGAACTGGTCGGCATCGTGCTGCAGATGCAGCGCAAGCGTTAGGATGTACTAGCGGCGGCGCCTTTGGGCCGCCGTACTGCAATCTTACAGTTCCACCAGCCTGCCGTGCGCCAGGAAAAACACCGCCTTGCGTACCGGCAACCCCTCTTCCGCAAATAGCCCGGCATAACGCTCCAACTGGGCACGGTACTGCTCGGCAAACGCCTTGAGCACAGCGTCGCCGACACCCTCTCCCAGCCAGGCCGACTTGTAATCGACAATCCAGCGCTGACTGTCTTCGACAAAAGTACGATCCATCACATGCGTGGCGATCTTGCTCTCCTCCGCCGTTGCCAGGGCATACTCGGCTTGCGCGTCATCTCGGGTCTGAAGCACCCAGCGCCCATGCTCGCTCTCCAGCGTCCGCACGAGGTTACGCCCTATGGTTGCAGCCCCCTCATCGGCTTCCGTGGCGTTATGACCTTGCCGTTGCAGCCAGGCACGCATCGCGGGCTGCAACTGTTGCAGTCTATCCACATTCCATCGCGCTATGCCTTCCCGTGCAATCATTTCCATATAGAGATGTGCCAGAGTACCGCAGCTCGCTTCCAGACTGCCCTGATCGCGACCACGGACGATTTCGTGGGGATTCCCTCCGCCCGCCACGCCACCAGACTGCACAAGAATTTCCGGTATGCGCGGTTCGGGCAGACGAATCAATTGCGGGATAAAGTCCTCGCTTCCCCGCTGTTCGGGCGGTGGAAGCGGGGATTCGGCTGCATGCAGGAATTCGCCGCCGACAGCGCCCCATAACAATTCGAGAAAACTTCCGGCTGGAGGCTTAACCTCGCCCTTGGCATCCAGACAGACCGCGCCGACCAGATGCAGCCGGCGAATGGCGCGCGTGGCGCCGACATACAGCACACGAGCCGATTCGTTGGCGGAGCGCTCGCATTCAAGGCCGCGCAGATAGTCGTAGGGGGTCGCCAGATCGTCGCGAAGATGGCGCGGCACCCATGGCGCAGCCACCAGTTGCGGCGCATCGCCGTCGATTTGCACATCCTCCCACAGCAATAGCTGGGAATCGGTATTTTTGGGCTGACGGTGCAAACCTGGCAGTATCACGGTATCGAATTCCAGCCCCTTGGACTTGTGCAGCGTCATGAATTGCAGGCTACCGTCCGCTTCCGCATCCGGGGCGGCATATAACTCGGACAGCACGATTTCGAGTTGATCGGGATCGAACGTGCCGGCGTTGTCCAGGTCTTCGATCAGGTCAAAATAGGCCTGCACATCGCGCACGTCGCCCGCCTCCCACAGGCATTCGGGACCTGCGAGACGCAGCCAGGCCGATTCCACCCAGCGGCGCAGCGGCTGCCGCCCCTGATGCGTGAAACTTCCCTCCAACGCCGTGCGCACATGTTTCAGCCGACGCTGGCCATCCTCGCTGAGGCGCGACACCCGTTCCTCATCCTGCATGAGGCGCCAGACAGTGGATGTCGTATTGTCTGCCGCCAGTGCGTGCAGATCCGCCAGCGTCAGACCGCACCAGGGGGCACGCAAAATCGCCAGCCAGTGCACGCGGTCCGCCCGATGCAGCATCGCACGTGTTAATGCCATGGCATCCTGCACCGCTTGCCGCCCGCCCAGACATTCGATTTCCACTGCCTGAAACTTGAGTTGCGGGCGGTTGCGGCGAATTTCCGCCACCAGCGCTTCCAGATGGCTGCGGGCACGCACCAGTACGGCGATGGGTCGCCCCGGATATTCGCGCCGCTCCTGCTCGATGAGATCGGCTACACGCATGGCTTCGAGCAGTGCCAGCGCCTCGGTGCCTGCACCGGCGGCCGAGGCAAGCGCATGCACCAACACGCCTTCGTCCGGCATAGGCTCGCGCGTGGCTGCAAAGCGCCGGTAACTGATCGCACCCCGCGTCACACTGTCGTGCTGCGGAAAAACATGCGCAAAACAGTCATTGACCCAATCCACCACCGCGGGACAGGAGCGATTGTTGCGCGTGAGGTGCAGGCGCTCCAGGGCGAGGTGTCCGATACCTGCCTCGGCGACATGCAGAAACAGGCCCACGTCCGCCTTGCGGAAACGGTAGATCGATTGCATCGGATCGCCGACGCAGAAAATGGTGCGGCCGTCGTCCGGCTCCCAACCCAGCGTCAGGCGCTCCAGCAAGGCGACCTGCGCCGGGCTCGTGTCCTGGAATTCGTCCACCAGCAGATGCTGGATGCGGTAATCGAGCCGCATCGCGAGCTCGGTCGGGCCAGTTTCGTCCTCCAGCGCCTGCAGTGCGCGCGTGGAAATCTCGACGAAATCCACCTCGCCCGCCTCCTGGAATACGCCGGTCAGATGCGCCGCGCCCAATTGCAGCAGACGCGCGAGATTGCCGACGATGTGCCACTCCTCGTCATGATTGCGCAAATCGGGCAGCGAACGCAGCCGTGCGAGAGTCTGGGGATCGGCAATTTCGACGATCACGTCCAGCAGCATCTGCTTGTATGCCTTGCCCTCTTCGGTGGCGGGGAAACCGTTCTTGATGTTGATGCCGCGCTCCTTGCGGCACTCGCCGCCGGAAGTAAGCAGCATGTCGCACAAGGCCCGCCACATCGGCAATGCTTCAGCCACGGGACGCACAGGCGTTTCCCAATCCAGCAGCAAGGAGACCGGGTGGTCGCACGGAAGATTGGAAGCGGCATATCGTGCCGCCTGCATCAGGCTGCGCTGCAGCCGCTCGTCCAAGACTTCGGCGGCACGACGGATGTCGTGCTCGACCAGATGGCGCAGTGCGGCTTTCGCCTCTTCCTGCGCCGAGGTGCGGCCGGCATGGTGCAGCCACTGGTCGCGCCGGGACAACATGTCCGCAAGCAAGGCCGCGAGCCGGCCAGTGTCGTTATCGAGATAGCGCAGTGCCTCGGTGACTGCGCCCTCGCCTTCTTCGTCCTCCAGCATCGCAATCGCCCGGCGCGCCGCTTCGCGGTAATGCACACTGGCATCCTCGCTCACCGCCGGTTGCGCGCCGAAACGGCTCATCAAAGGCATTTGCCGCGCGAGCATGCTGCACAGCGAGTCGATGGTATTGATGCGCAGCCGGCCGGGCTGATCGAGCAAGGCCCAGCCAAGTTCGCCTGAACGCGCCAGCGCAGCTTCCGCCAACTGGCGCGTGGTGCGCTTGTGCGGCTGGGTCACTGGAACAGCGTCATGGGCATCCTGCAGGCTTTGCAATACGCGGCCGCGCATTTCCGCTGCGGCCTTGTTGGTAAAGGTGATCGCAACGATCTCTTCCGGCTCGCGCACGACGGCCAGCAGCTTGAGATAGCGTTGCGTGAGCAGCTCGGTCTTGCCCGCCCCCGCCGGAGCCTCAACGATGAAAGAAGTCAGGTCGAGCGCGCGCTCGCGATTGGCGGCATCGAGTTGCAGCAGGTCGGGTTCGTTCATGCATTGGCCGATGGGATCAAAACCGGGATGCTGCCATGCCCGGCCACTTCGGACAACCCGCTTGTAGCCACATAAAGCGGTATAACCCAAATGAGGTATAAATTATGCAAACCGATTATGATTTTATGAGACACTAGCGAGCGATCCGAATCGTTAATTCCTTATAAAATGAATACTTATCGCTCGATATTGGGGGGAATGGCATTGTGTCTCGGCATTGCGCCGGCACATGCGACCAATGGCATCAATCTGATCGGCTTCGGCGCCGAGTCGACGCTTATGGCCGGGGCGGATGTGGCCGTCGCACGCGATACCAGCGCGCTCAACACCAACCCGGCCGGGCTGACGCAGATCCAGTCGCCCTTGCTGGACGTGTTCGGCTCCATGCTGCGCACTACGGACCTGGTGCACAAGGACAGCAACGGCAACGAGGAGCATGCCTCCAACCGTTACACCTTCCTCGGCGGCGGCGGGTATGCCCGCCCGATCGCCGATACGCCCTGTACTGCAGGAATCGGACTGTTTGCCCAAGGCGGCGCGGGCGGGGTATTCGACAACATCCGCACGCCTTTCGGCAATCGCGACGATCTCGCCTCGCTGTTCGGCATCGCCAAGATCATCCCCGGTATCGGTTGCCAGGTCACCGAAAACCTCTCCATCGGCGCCAGCCTGAACTTCGTCTATGCGAGCATCGAGCAGGACTTCTTTGCCAACACCTCCGTGGGTACCGCCTTCGCCGGCTACAAACTGGAAGATGCAGCCGCCTTACGCACTGGATTCAAGCTCGGCGCGCAATACAAGGTAAGTCCTTCGCTGACGCTGGGAGCGGCCTATACGGAAAAAACCGAACTGCCCATGACCGGCGGCACGCTGGTAGCAGACTTTACCGGAGCCGGGCTAGGTAAAGTCAAATACCGGGACGCCAGCGTGAAGGGATTTGCCCTTCCGCGCGAGGTCGCACTGGGTGTTGCCTTCAAACCTAATGAAGATCTGCTGCTTTCGTTCAAGCTGAACTGGTTGAATTGGGATGATGCGATCAACGATGTCACGGTAAGAGCAACTGATCCCAACAATCCTTCCGCACCTGCCGTTTACCCGTTCCCGACATCGGCAGCCGACTGGAAGGACCAGTGGGTGATCGCCACCGGTCTCGCCTATCGCTGGGATGACCGCACGACGCTGTATGCCGGCCATAACTACGGCCAGAACCCGATCCCGCGCAAAAACTCCAGTCCGCTGCTGGCCGGTATCCTGGAACATCACCTTACCTTCGGTGCCGCTCGCAAGATCGGGAATGATTGGACCGCGACCGGCGGCGTGGAATGGATGCTGCCAGTGGGCGAGAAATACACCAACCCGTTGTTCGGCGAAGCGGAAATCAGGAACGAAGCCATCTTTTTCCATTTCATGCTGAGTCGGCGCTGGTAAGCCAGACAATGAAAAGCCGCCCTCAGGCGGCTTTTTCGTTTCATGCCATGCCTGCCTATTTAGGTTCGGAATCCAGCAACGTGGTATCGAAGCCGAACAGCTTGCCCGCCCAGATGAACATCACCCACACCAGCAAGCCGAACGGCATGTAGCCGAAATAACCGAGCAGAGGCATCTCCGAGAAGATGTGGATCACGTTGACGTAAGGCACGTCGTAGACCCAGTAATTCGGATTGGTCACCGGCAACTCCGGATGCGCACTGCCGTAATTCCACATCTCCCAGAAAAAGCCGTTGAGCAGCGTCGCGAGCGCCATGAGGATCATGGGGCCCCAATTGCCTTGAGCCAATGCGGTGAACGGGGTCCATATGTTCAGCCGGATCAGCAGCCCGGCAAAAATCGCGAGCGTCCCTATCCACACCACCCAGAACAACGGATGCGGCCAGAACACCATGGCCGTGACCATCGCGAATCCCGCCCACATGAGCAGGTTGCCGGGCAGTGCCAGCTTCGGACCGTCGGTATAGCGCACCGCCAGCTTGGGGCAGGTATTGAGCAGCGTGTACCACTCGAACACGGCCGGCCACACGGTGGTGTAGGCCACCAGATAGATCGCGACCACGGTCTGATGGCTCAGCTCGGGCATCGTGGAATTCGGGTAATACCAGGTGCCCAGCGCGAAATAGTCGTAGTACTCGAAATAGCTCCAGCCGATCAGCGAAATGATCGCGCTGATGGCGAAGGTCTTCGGCCGCTTTGCGAGCAGGGAATTGCCGCCGCTGCGCTTGTAGACGATGCCGTCCAGCGTGAAGATGAACCCCCACCATAGCGGCGAGAAGGCGTAATAGACCAGATCGCCGAAGGGCGTGACGCGTGCCCACATCAGCCACCAGAAGAACAGCGTGACGACCGCCCCTATCCAGAACCACACAGGAAAATTTGCCGGTTGCGGCGCGGGCGCGGGCGGCACCGGCTTGAAGCCGAATTTCTGCGGAAATAGCAGGAAAATCAGAAGCGCGGCCTCGACCAGCGCCAGCAGACAGAAAATCACCAGATTGAAACCGGGCGTACCGGGCACATACAGCGGAGGAAACACACCGAAGCCGGGAGGCTGGTGAGTATCGGGATAAACAAACCAGGCAGCGACCAGCGGCAACACGAGAGACAGGACCACGGGCCAGATGAGCCCGCGTTTCGATGCGTTCATACGTTCCCCTTTGAGTTTGTGGCTGTTGTTTATCGTTATGGCCGGATGAACACGTCCATCCGCAAATCCAGCTCTGCCTGCTTGCGCTTGCGCTTGTTCTCATACATGCGCGTATCGGCGAGGTGCTTCAGTTCGCTCCGGTTATGCGTCTCGTACACGAACGCCGTGCCCGCGCTGACCCCTGCAAACTCGAAACCGCCCGTATGCAGACAGGCCATGGTGTCCCACAGCAGAGCCTCGATACGCTTCAGGTTGCCTGCGGGCATGGTGATCGCAAACTCATCGCCGCCGATACGGAAAAGGCGACCCTCGTTATCGAGAAAAGCCGAAAGGTGGCCAGAGAAGCCGCGCAGCAACTCGTCGCCGCGCGCATGCCCGAACTGGTCGTTGTAATACTTGAGCCCGTCGAGGTCGAGAAAGGTCAGCGACGCTTCCGGATGCAAGAGCTCCAGTTCGATATCCAGGGCATAACGGTTTGCCAGTCCGGTCAAAGCGTCGGTATGGGCGATGCGGTTGCTGGCCTCCATGCGCGCCAGGGCCTGCTCCTTTTCGTGATGCAACTGCGCAAACTGATAGGACAGTACCAGCGCCAGCAGGATCACCTCGACCGCGACTGCGAGAAGGCCGACATGTTCGATGTAGAGCGTATATATTCCGCTCAGCTGCGCCTGCGTGATCGCCACCCCGCCCAACATGAAGAAAATGGCAATCGCGATCAGGTAGAGCCGGGCCGAAATGCTGCCTTGGCGCGAACGCAGGATACCGGCGGTCAGCCCGTATGTGAGGAACAGGCCGACACCGTAGCGGTCAAGTTCCAGCGACCAGTTCGGCTTGAAAGCGGCCACCAGCAGGAATACGCACATCATCCCGAGAATGATCCGGCCGGCCCGGTAAAGACGCGGCTGGGTGCGGGGGCCGATTTCCAGCAAGGCCATCACGAACAGGATGTAGGCAATATTGGAAAACAGGATGGGCAGGCTGACGAGATAGATCCAGTGCATGTCCATCAACTGCGGGAAAACCAGCAGCGCGCTGCCGTTGAACAGCAGGTTGCCGAGGATGAACAGCGAATACATGCATTCCGCTCGACGGTTGCGCACCAGAGCCAGCGCCGAGTAGTAGATTCCTAAGCCAAGGAAAATGCCCAGGCCCACCAGCGTGAGGGCATTGGGCAGCATGATGGCCTGCCGATAATGCTGCAAAGTGTCGACGTAGGGTTCGGGGACAGCCAGGAAAAACGGCGATTCAACCTCGGTGATCAGCCGGTAATGGCCGGCCTTCAGCTCCACCTCGCGGCCATGCCGGAGAAAGAAGGGATTTTCTTCGGCGCCATCGAAGCCGCCGGTAACAGAAGCGACCAGGCGTTGCTCATCGTCATAGATGCGATGGCTGAAGCGGTCGATGATGGAGGTATTCTTGAAGTCGACGATATAGCGGCCGTCTGCCGCCACGGAAAAATCGGCAGCGTGCCAGAAGCGTCCTCCGGAAGGCGCCACCTTGGCGATCGGCTTCGGCCCGGCATCATCGATCCTGTATTCGCCGCGATAGTGCCCTGCCGCGTCCTGATACCATGTACCGGCCAGGTCGCGAGCGTCGGCCCAACACAGCGATGCAAGCGCCAACAGGCCGACGCAGAGTGCGAATGCAGCTCTGCGTGCTGTAAAGAACGACGACATCCAGGGTGCCATAGGAGGTTGCTTGCGGTTCCAATCTTTTTTTGATACCTGCGGCCAGTCTTCCGGTTTTACCTCAGGAACTCGCCAGCACACAACCAGCCAACTCCCGCTTGGGATTCTACTGAAGTTGCCATTGAATGGATATCAACTTGTTCATATCGATGGCAGGCCGCGCGGCCGTTCGAGCTGCAATTTCCGCTCCGGCAAACGCAGCAGCGGTTTTACGTCGCAATCGCGCAATTCGTCCTCGCTGCGAAAGCGTACGCCCGCCTCTCCTGTGCGTATTTCCGCCGCAATCGCCCCGATACTGTCACGCCAGTGCCTGATCAAAGCCCCCCAGTCGGGAAAGCGCTCTTCCGGAAAGAGCCGTCGCGCACCTTCCAGTCCGGCAACGCCTGGCAGGACTTCGCCATCTGCCGCGATGCCGATGAATTTCTGCTCGGCGGACTGCACCTTGGCAAAGCATACGGCCGCGATGTCTCCATCCTTCAGCGCCAGTGCGGCGTATATGGGCAGCTGCGGTTCGGCGATACGGTCTTCCGCCCAGCTGCGATGAGTGACGCTGGCCCCGGTCTTGTAATCCAGGACCACGAGCCGGCCGTCGGGTAATGCATCCACACGGTCCAGCACCAGCTTGACATGCAAGCCTTCGATTTCGAGCTCGATGCGACGCTCGCATTCCACCACCTCAAACGGGGAACGCGCTTTTTCCAGCTCCAGCCAGAGAGCAAGCAGGCGCTGCAATCGCAGCTTTTCCAGGGCGGCGAACTGGGCCGGCATCGGCTCGTCGCACTGTTCGACAAAACGACGCATGCCCTGCTCCACCGCTTCTGCAATTGCAGCTTGCAACTCCTCTCCGGTCAGCGCTTGCAGATATTCGGACGTACGCCCTTGCCAGAACATCTGCAAGACAAGATGCAGCAGGCTGCCACGGCCAATTGCGTCCAGACCTTCCACCGGCTCGTCCAGCGCCCGTGCACCCAGCCTGTAGCGATAAAAAGCCCAGGCCGGGCAAATGGCCTGCGCCTTGAGCAAGCCGGTGCCGCCGCCGAGATTTTCGTCAGCCCCGACGGGTGGGGCCTGGTGATCGTCCAGCCACTCCATCGCCGCCGGAGTTGCGAGCGTTTCCGCGAGCGTGCGGGAGAGGCTCGGCGAATTCTCCGTTACTGGCAAGTCGGCCAGCGTCGGGCTTGGGCGTAATTCGCGCTCGCCGTCGCGATGCGACCAGGAAAAGACGATTTCCGGCGCGGACCGCAGCAGGCGCTCATGTATGGCCTTGGCGAATTCCGCCTGGACGCTGCTGCCGGCATTCGGAGCATTGACGCGCCGCTGCGCCTCCGCCGGCAGCAGCGGATTGGGACGCGGCGGCGGCGGCCACTGGTGATCGTTCATGCCCATGACCCAGACGGCATCGAGCGGCGCCGCCGAAGCTTCCAGCATGCCCATCACTGCGACGCGCGGCTCGCCCTCGGCTTCCGGCTGGAAGATGCGCTCCTGCAATAACGCGGAAAAACGCTGCAAGGCGGAACCGGCATCGAGCGGGCCGAGCAGTTCTTCCAGACGCCCGAAATCGGCCAGAGCCGCATCCCATGCCTGCACCGCCTGATATTCGTGGCTGGACAGGCTGCGTTCGCCCGGCCACCCCGCCGCATCCAGCAAGGCAGCAAAGGACGAAGCCCACGCCCGCGCCGTCTGCTTGCGCGGCCAGG
This sequence comes from uncultured Methylobacillus sp., assembly GCA_946478865.1. Next base: position 99,654 of record CAMLDO010000001.1, on the reverse strand, counting down.
CGGAAGCGGCCGTCGCCATGGCTTCCAGATGCTCGATGAGGCGACGCAGGTTCGCGCCTTCCAGCTCTGCCTTGCGCGCCAGCCGCAATAACTGATCCAGACTGGTGCGTAGCGGAAGGCGTCCGCGCATGCGGGCATCGAGTCGCGCGCGCGCATCCGCCTCGAACAGCCCCGCCGACCAGTAGACATTGCGCAACAGACGGCCCGCATCCTGCTGGGGGATACGGTAGCGGCGAACCCCGAGCCGCAGCAGGTCGAGACCGCAACTGATAACGGGGTTGGAGGACAACGGATCGCCGAGCGAAAAGTCATAAGCCCGCGGCGTTTCGGCATACTCAGGAAGCGCGGAGTGGGGATGCAGGGCATCGTCAAGCAGGGCCAGCAGCCGCGACCGCAGCACGCCGAGTTCGGGCGCGACGATGGCGAGCCGAGCGGCGGGATTCTTTTCCATGCGCTCGGCAACCCAGGCAACCGCTGCGCGGCATTCGGCCTCGGCATCGTCGCACGCGATCTGATATGCATTCCCCGGATGCGCCGATCCGGGCGACCAGGTTTCGATGAGCACGCCGCGCTCCTCCAGCACCTTCAGCAATCGCCTTTCCTGTGGACTCAAGCGGTCGAATCCGGCAAGGCACAACCCGGGAGGCAAGTGACCCGCGCCGCGCTGTATCGCCTGGATTTGCTGTTCGATAGCGCTGGCGGAATCCAGCACCTGATACTGGCGGCACAACACAAGGAAAGTGTCGCGCCACTGGAGAAAGTGACGCGTTTCTTCGGTATGCCCCGTAGGAGGCAGCTCCACCGCCCACTCCACCATCAGTTTGTGGGCCTCGGCGGCAGTGCGAGCCAATCCCGCCATATCAAAAAGGGCTTGGGCGGCCTCATCTCGCGTGTGCTTCTCGATGGAACGTTCCCACAGCAGCCGTTCAGCCAGTGGGTCCAGCACCTGGCGCGGCAGGATTTCGGGAGAAAGTTCGCCAGCCAGCACTGCGCGCGACACGATATCGTCCAGCCATTGCGCCAGCGTCAGAATTGTCGGCGGCTGCCATTTTGTTGCTCCGCCATCGCGCTGGAGACGCCCCTGCTCCAGGCGGAGACTCCGCGCCAGGCGCGGCGTGGAGCATAGCACCACGCCCTGTGTAGGAACTCTGTCCGGCGCGGTTGCGAAAGTTGCCAAATCCCTCTCCTGATATAGAATGCCATCTAATATGGCCGAGTTTACTCGGTAATGCCGCGCATCGGCCTCGCCTAGCATTACCTTGCCTGACGGTTCAGGCGCACTCGATACGATACTTTAAAAGTATTACTAAAGTTTAGGGCGCCGACCGTGACACCTCCGTTTTTTTCGCGATTACGCATCCAGATTCCGCTGGCGTTCATCAGCCTGTCGATGGTGGTCGCCCTGCTGATTTCCATCGACCAGGCGCGCGACACCTCCGAACGCATCGTCAGCGAAAACCGCACCATGCTGCATATCATGATGTTGCAGCTGGACGGGATGATCACCAGCGACTCCTTTTCCGAAAGCATGCTGCAGGGCGAAAGCCGCATTCCCGTCGCCGCACTGCACAAGAATGTCCGCCGGCTGTTGCTGACGGACGAGGAACATGTGGTGCTGCAGGGTTCCAATCCCGAATGGATCGGGCATCCGGCAGAACAGGTGTCGGAATTCAGCCCTGAAATCGCCTCGCGAGTGCGCAAGACGCGCCAGGGCGAAATCCTCGGCAACCAGGACGAAAGCGAGCTTTACGGGTATTACACGCTGCCGCTCGGCATCCAGTCAGGGCTGACACAGCAAAAGCGCTGGGGAACGCTGTACGTCGAGTACGACCTCATGACTCCCCTCACCGAGGCACGTCAGAACGCCACCTTCAAGGCGCTGCGTTTTCTCGGCCTGTCGCTGGCTGCGGCGTTCATGCTGGGTTTACTGATCGATATCCTCGTAACCCGCCGTACCGAGCATCTGGTTGCCATCGCCAGCCGCATCGCCAGCGGGGAGATGAGCGCCCGTTCCGGGCTGGTCAAGCCGGACGAAATCGGGCTGCTCGGACAGGCCATCGATCGCATGGCCGACGATCTGGCAGCCGACCGGGAAGCCTTGCGCCGGGAGCGCAAATTCTCGGAAGACGTGATCCAGTCCGTCACCATTCCGCTGTTCATCCTGGACAACGATCACCGCGTCATCATCTGGAACCGCGCATGTGAATTGCTGACCGGAATCAAGGCCATGGATATCGTCGGCACCAAGGATGCATGGCGCGGTTTCCATGGAGACCGTCGCCCTTGCCTCGCCGATCTCGTGCTGGACGGCAAGGGTGCGGAAGCCCGGCAGTACTACCAGGTGGTCGAGCTTTCGCTGTTCAATGCTAACAGCATCCATGCCGAGGGCTGGTTCTCCAACCTGAACGCCCAGGACCGCTACCTGATGTTCGATGCCACGCCTATCTACGGCAATGACGGCAAGCTGATCGCGGTCATCGAAACGCTGCAGGACATTACCAGCATCAAGAAAGCGGAAGACCATCTGCGGCTGACCGGCCAGGTGATCGAAAGCACGCGCGAAGCCATTGTCATCACCGATGCGGAAAATCGCATCGTTTCGGTAAACCGCGCCTTCAGCGACGTGACCGGCTTTACCCAGGACGAAGTGATCGGGCAGGATCCGTCGATGCTCGCCTCCGGCCGGCACGACGCAGCGTTCTTCCACAACATGTGGGAAAGCCTGCAGGTGCGCGACTCGTGGCAGGGAGAGTTGTGGAACAGGCGCAAGAACGGGGAAATTTTCCCGCTGTGGACCAATATCAGCGCCATCCGCGACAATGCTGGCAAGCTGACGCACTTCGTCGCCATCTTTGCCGATATCAGCGAACACAAGGCGACGCTGAAGCATATCGAGTTTCTCGCGCATCACGACACTCTCACCAAGCTGCCCAATCGTTTACTGCTGCTCGACCGCCTGCAGCAGGCGGTCAATCTCGCGGAGCGCGAAAAGCACCGGGTCGCGCTGATGTTCCTCGACCTCGACCGCTTCAAGCAGGTGAACGACAGCCTCGGCCACCATGTCGGCGACCATCTGCTGATCGCGGTAGTCGAGCGGCTCAAGGCCTGCGTGCGTGAAACCGACACCATCAGCCGACAAGGCGGCGACGAGTTCGTGATCGTGCTGCCGGACATCGCGGACAGCAATGCCGTGCTGGCAATCGCCGAGAAAATCCTAGACACGTTGCGCGAGCCCTTCGTGATCGACGGACACCAGCTTTCGACCTCGTTCAGCATCGGCGTGAGCATTTATCCCGAGGACGGGCGCGAGATCGCAACGTTGATGCAGAACGCCGACACCGCGATGTATCACGCCAAGGAAAGCGGCCGCAACAACTGCCACTTCTACGATGAATCGATGAATGCCAACGCAGCAGAGCGGCTCAAGCTGCAGAACAAGCTGCGCCTCGCGATGGAAAACGGCGAGTTCGAACTGCATTTCCAGCCGCTGATCTCGCTCAAGGATCACGCCATCATCGGCTGCGAGGCGCTGCTGCGCTGGAAAAGCAAGGAAGACGGCTGGGTGCCTCCGGCCAAGTTCATCCCGCTCGCGGAGGAAACCGGCTTCATCCTCAATATCGACGCCTGGGTACTGCGCGAAGCCTGTCGTCAGGCACGCGCCTGGCAGGAGGCCGGCCTGCCCGCCATCACCATCGCGGTCAACATCTCGGCACTGCAATTCAAGCGCGGCCGCATCCTCGACAGCGTCAACGACGCGCTCGCCCAGTCAGGCCTGGACCCGACCTATCTGGAAATCGAGCTCACCGAATCGGTACTGATCCAGGACACCCAACACACGCGCCAGCAGCTCAACCGCCTCAACGCGATCGGCGTCCGGCTCTCCATCGACGACTACGGTACCGGCTACTCCAACCTCTCCTATCTCAAGCAGTTGGAGGTGGACAAGCTCAAGATCGACCAGTCCTTCGTCAAGGACATGCTCGTGGACGAACTCGATGCGATCATCGTGCGTTCAACAGTGGAACTGGCGCATAATCTCGGCCTCGAAGTGCTCGCCGAAGGCGTCGAGGACGAACATATCCTCACCCTGCTTCAGCAACTCGGCTGCGACCAGGCGCAGGGCTACCACATCGGCAAGCCGGTCCCGCCGAGCGAGTTCGAGAAACTGCTGCGCACCAAACTGACAAAGTCATCGCAAGAATCCAGGTAATGGCTGAATACAAGAACTACATCACGCCGGAAGGCTACGCCCGGCTCAAGGACGAATTCGACCAGCTCTACAAGGTGGAGCGCCCCAAGGTGGTCGCGGACGTGGCCTGGGCCGCGAGCAATGGCGACCGCAGCGAAAACGGCGACTACATCTACGGCAAGAAGCGTTTGCGCCAGATCGACTCGCGCCTGCGCTTCCTCATGAAGCGCATGGATGCGGCCGAAGTGGTCGATCCGGCCCGGCAGCAAGGGCTGGACAAGATCTTCTTCGGTGCATGGGTCACGCTCTACTCCGTCTCGCACGACACCGAACACACCTACCGCATCGTGGGTCAGGACGAACTCGACCCGGGCAAAGGCTACATCAGCTGGATCTCGCCTCTGGCCAAGGCCTTGATGAAAAAGGGCGAAGGCGACACCGTTAGGCTGGAAACACCGGGCGGTGAGGAGGAGTTCGAAGTGATCGCCGTCAGCTATACCGCGCGCGACTGAATGATGGTCAACGCTGGCAATCGCCTCCGCTGGGACATCTTTTGCGCGGTCATCGATAACTTCGGCGACATCGGCGTCTGCTGGCGTCTCGCGCGGCAACTGGTCGAAGAACACGGCCTCGCCGTGCGGCTGTGGGTGGATGATATTGCCCGCATGCAGCCGCTGCATCCGGAAATCGACCCGGCACAGGAGCGACAAATCGCCTGCGGCGTGGAGATCTGCCGCTGGGAGCAGGATTTCCCTCTGGTAGAACCTGCTGATGTCGTGATCGAAGCCTTCGGCTGCGCCCTGCCCATGGTCTACGAACATGCGATGGCGAGCCGGCCCGTGCTGCCGGTCTGGATCAACCTGGAATATCTGAGCGCCGAAGCGTGGGTGGAAAGCTGCCATGCCCTGCCTTCGCCTCACCCCTACCTCAAGCTCACCAAGTATTTCTTCTTCCCCGGCTTCACCGACGGTACCGGCAACCTGCTGCGCGAGGCAGGCTTGCTGGAAAGGCGCGATGCTTTCCGCGCGGCGCCGGAAGCGTTCCGGGCCACGCTCGGGCTGCCGCCTGCCGACTCGGGCGAATTGCTGGTTTCGCTGTTCAGCTACGATACGGCTCCGATCCGTGAACTGCTGGCGCAATGGGAAGCTTCGGAGGTTCCGGTACGCAGCCTGTTGCCGGTCGGCAAGCCGCTGGCACAGGCGGCGGAACACTTCGGAGAAGACATCCTGCAAGCCGGCGATGTACGCCAGCGCGGCAATCTCACGCTGCACGTGCTGCCCTTCGTGCGACAGGAGGACTACGACCAGTTGCTGTGGCTGTGCGACCTCAATTTCGTGCGCGGCGAGGACTCCTTCGTGCGCGCGCAATGGGCGGGCACGCCGCTGGTGTGGCAGATCTATCCGCAGGAGGACGACGCGCATCGCCCCAAGCTGGAGGCTTTCCTCGACCTCTACTGCCTCATGATCACCGAGCCGGCTGCGACCGCAATGCGCGCCTTTCAGCGCGGCTGGAACCACTTCGGCGAGTTTTCCTGGAAGGATTTCATCCGCCATCGCAAGGCCTTCGAGGCCAACGCGGAAGGCTGGGCGGAGCATTATTTCGCGCAGCCCGACCTTGCATCTAAGCTAGTGATTTTTTGCAATAATCGGGTATAATGCGCCCCTTTTTAATCCTCGAACTCCGCGAGACATCAGATGAAAACAGCCCAGGAACTCCGCGTTGGTAACGTGTTTATGATCGGCAACGACCCGATGGTCGTGCTGAAGGCCGAATTCAGCAAGTCCGGCCGCAACTCTTCCGTCGTGAAGATGAAGTACAAGAACCTGCTCACCGAATCCCCGAGCGAATCCGTGTTCAAGGCCGACGACAAGTTCGACGTCGTGGTTCTGGAAAAGAAGGACGTGACCTACTCCTACTTCGCTGATCCGATGTACGTGTTCATGGACGCCGAGTACAACCAGTACGAAGTCGAAGCCGAAACCATGGAAGACGCGCTCAAGTTCCTGGAAGATGGCATGCCCTGCGAAGTGGTGTTCTACAATGGCAAACCCATCTCCGTCGAACTGGCGAACTCGCTGGTGCGCGAAGTGGTGTACACCGAACCCGCTGTCAAGGGCGACACCTCCGGCAAGGTCATGAAGCCGGCCAAGATCAACACCGGTTTCGAACTCCCGGTGCCGCTGTTCGTCGAAATCGGCGACAAGATCGAAATCGACACCCGCACGCTGGAATACAAGAACCGCGTGAAGTAATTCCGCGTTTCCTCTCTGCATGACAAAAGGGCCTCAACGGCCCTTTTGTTTTTTGGCTTCGGGATCGCTCAGGCCGACAGCTGGGCGACCTCTTCGGACGCATATTCACGGCTACGATGCACCCCGCTCACGATCGCCTTGATCGAGGCGGTGACGATATTGGCATCCATGCCGACCCCGTAGAACTCGCGCCCCTGCGAGATGACTTCAACAAACGCGCATGCTTGCGCTTCGCCGCCATCGACACTGGCCGCCATCGAACGCTCCTCGTAACTGCGCACCTGGACCGCAATGCCCGCGCCGCGCAGTGCGTGCACCGCCGCATCGATCGGGCCGTTACCCTCTCCGCTCAGCAGATGCGGGATGCCGTCAATATCGACCGACAGCCGGATGCCTTGCGCCTCGCCATGCTCGAACAGATGATGCTCGCGGTAGCGTATCGCCGGTACTGCAGGCGCGAAATAGGTGTCCGAGAACAGCTGCCAGATTTCCGCGGCATTCATTTCGTTGCCGTGCGCATCGGTATGGCGCTGCACCACACCGGAAAACTCCACCTGCAAACGGCGCGGCAGCACGATGCCGTAGCGCGTTTCCAGCAGGTAGGCGATGCCACCCTTGCCGGACTGGCTATTGACCCGGATCACCGAATCGTAGCTGCGGCCGATATCGGCCGGGTCGATCGGCAGATAAGGCACGTTCCACGGCTCGCCAGCCTTTTGAGCGGCGAATCCTTTCTTGATGGCGTCCTGGTGGGAGCCGGAGAAGGCCGTGAAAACGAGATCACCCACATAAGGATGGCGCGGGTGTATCGGCAACTGGGTACAGTGCTCGACATTGCGGGCCACATTATTGATATCGGCAAAATCGAGCCCGGGTTGAATCCCCTGCGTATACATATTGAGCGCGACCGTCACCAGGTCGACATTGCCGGTGCGCTCGCCATTGCCGAACAGACAGCCCTCGAGGCGGTCCGCGCCCGCCATCAAGCCCAGTTCGGCGGCGGCCACGGCTGTGCCGCGGTCGTTGTGCGGATGCAGGCTGAGGATGATGCTGTCGCGCCTGTCGAGGTTGCGGTGCATCCATTCGATCTGGTCGGCATAGACATTGGGTGTCGCGACTTCCACCGTGGTCGGCAAGTTAAGGATGATCTTGCGCTCCGGCGTCGCGTCCCATGCCCCCGTCACCGCATTGCATACCTCGAGCGCGAAATCGAGCTCGGTGGCGGTAAAGGTTTCGGGGCTGTATTCGAGCACGATCTCGGTTTCCGGCATCTCGGCCGCGAGAGTCTTGACGAGGCTCACCGCATTTACCGCCATCGCCACCACTTCGGCCTTGCTCATGCCGAACACGATCTCGCGGAACGGCTGCGAAGTCGCGTTGTAGACATGGACAATCGCGCGCCGTGCGCCGCGAACGGATTCCATGGTGCGGCGGATCAAGTGCTCGCGTGCCTGGGTGAGCACCTCGATCGTCACATCATCTGGCACGTGCCGCTGCTCGATGAGTGTGCGCACGAAATTGAAATCGGTTTGCGATGCAGCCGGGAACGCCACCTCGATTTCCTTGAAACCGATCTGGCACAGCATCTTGAACATGCGCAGCTTTTTCTCGCTGTCCATCGGCTCGAACAAGGACTGGTTGCCATCACGCAAGTCGGTGCTCATCCAGATCGGCGGTTGCGTGATGACCTGGCTAGGCCACGTACGATCAGCCAGTTGCACCGGCGCGAACGGGCGATATTTTGCTGAAGGCTGCTGCAACATAACGGCTCCCAAAAGAATTAATTTGATAGCCATCATGGTAAAGATTTCGGGAAAAATACTATTGCGTTATATATCCATAATTCAATAATTATAGAAATAATATTTCCTAATTAAAATTTAATTGGAATAATATTGCTTGATATTAAATTAATTGAAAATTAACCATGAATCTTGACCGCTACGACAGGCTCATCCTCGACATCCTGCAGGCCGAGGGGCGCATCAGCAACCAGGATCTCGCCGACCGCATCGGTCTGTCGCCTGCTCCGTGCTTGCGACGGGTACGCGCATTGGAAGAAAACGGGCTGATCAAGGGCTACCGAGCGGTGCTGGATGCAAAAAAGCTGGGCTTATCGCTCATGGCGCTCATCGGGATTTCCATGGACCAGCACACGCCGGAGCGCTTTGCCAATTTCGAGGCGAGCATTGCCGATATCCCCGAAGTACTGGAATGCCTGCTGATCACCGGCCAGCAGTCCGATTATCAGCTCAAGGTAGTGGTGAAGGACATGGATGGCTACCAGGACCTCCTGCTCAACAAGATCACGCGGATTACCGGGGTGACCGGCGTGCATACCAGCTTCGTGCTGCGGCAGGTAACCGACCACCCAGCGCCCGTCCAGCGCGCTTGAAGCTACGGGCTACAAGCTGAATACGTTGAAAGCCCCGCCTCCCGGCATGGCGTTGTACTGACGCAGTTCGCGGAAAGCGCCGGCAGTGCCCGCACCATCGGATTCCTCGGTCAGGTCGAGATTGAGCGCGATGCCGGCCCAGCCGCCGATGCCCGAGAACACGCCGACATACTGCTTGCCGCGGTGAGAATAGGTGATGGGATTGCCGATTACGCCCGAGCCGACCTGGAAGCGCCACAGTTCATGCCCGTCGCGCGCATCCAGCGCCTTGAACCAGCGGTCGAGCGTGCCATAGAGCACCAGGTCGGCGCCGGTCGCGAGCGCCCCGCTCCATACCGAGTATTTCTCGCGGTTGTACCACACGCTTTTGCCTTTGAGTCCGTCCCATGCCATGAAGCCGCCCATCACGCCGTCCGGGCCGGGGTACATGGTGAGACCGGCTCCGACCCAAGGCTGGCCGGCGACATACTTGGCCTCGACCGCCTCGTAGCGCATGCAGAGGTGGTTGAGCGGCACGTAGAACAACTTGGTACGCGGCGAATAGGCCGCCGGCTGGATGTTCTTGCTGCCGATCGCGGCCGGGCAGATGCCCTTGGTTTCGTATTCTTCGTGCGTGGAATAGCGCGCGTCCTTGTCCGGGATGCCGGTCATGCTATCGATGCGTCGCGCCCAGTTGACGGAGGGATGCATCTTTTCCGCAACCAGCAGGCTACCGTCGACGCGGTTAAAGGTATAGGCGAAACCGTTGCGGTCGAAATGGGTAGCCAGGCGACGGCCGGCCGCATCCCACAGGATGGATTCGTTGACGCTGTCGTAATCCCATTCGTCGTGCGGCGTGAACTGGTAACCCCAGCGCGCGTAGCCAGTATCGAGATCGCGTGCGAACAGCGTGGCCGTCCACTTGTTGTCGCCCGGCCGCACGTCCGGGTTCCACATGGCAGGGTTGCCGGTGCCGTAGTACACCAGATTGAGCGCGGGATCGTAGGAAAACCAGCCCCAGACCGGCCCGCCGCCGTGCTCCCAGCCGTTTTGCAGCGCCTGCGGCTTGACCCAGGTTTTCACGCCGAGATCGGCGACCGGATAATCCAGCTTTTCCTTGGGCAGCGCCTTGAAACTGCCGCCCTCGCGGTTGCCGCCATTGACATCCTCATAAACCGAGCGCGCGCTGTAGTGCGGATGGGCGGCATTGAAACCCGGTCCGATGAGTGCTTCGCTATCCGGACCAGTGCTGTAGGCCTTCCATAGCAAGGTGCCCTTGCGGAGGTCATAGGCCGCCAAAAAGCAGCGCACGCCGAATTCGCCGCCGCTGCAGCCGGTGAGCACCTTGTCGCGGAACACGTGCGGAGCATTGGTATTGGTCGCGCCGACTACAGGGTCGTTGACCTGCACCTGCCATACCTGGCTACCGTTGAGTGCGTCGAGCGCGACCAGCCTGCCGTCGTTCTGCTGCAGGAAAATCTTGCCGTCACCATAGCCGAGGCCGCGGCTCACATTGTCGCAACAGAGTATGGCCTGAATCTGCGGGTCCTGCCGAGGGAAATACGACCACAGGATGCGCTGATCGTGATCGAGGTCGAGCGCGTAGACGTTGTTGGGAAAGGCGGTATGCAGGTACATGACATGTCCCACCACCAGCGGCGCGCCTTCGTGGCCGCGCGTGACGCCGGTAGAGAAGGTCCAGGCCAGATGCAGCTTGTGCACATTGCCGCGATTGATCTGATTGAGTCCGCTGTAGCCGGTGTTGGCGTAGTCCTTGCGCGGCGCCACCCACTGCGCATCATCGCGCATGCGGGCCACCAAGCTGTCATGCGCCTGAACGAAAGAAGGAACCAGCGTCCCAAGGACGAGGGCAAGGGCAAAACGGAGTCGTGTGTTCATAGCGTGAAAAACGGATTCTGCGCGGATTGGAGAAGCCCGAGCAGAAGAAGTTCAGGGCGCCTGTTACCGCCCCCGGCTCAGCCCCGCTCCCAGGTCGGGTTGGGTAACTCGGAGAAGACGCGCTTCAGGCCCTCGGACCAGCCTTTGCGCAAGCTGTTGAAATACGCGTCGCTATCGGTAATGCGGTGCATGCCGTCGGTGTTGAAGCTGTCGGTGCGATATTGCAGCAGATCGATTGGCAGGCCCACGGAAAGATTGCTGCGTATGGTCGAGTCGAAGGAAATCAGCACGCATTTCGCGCCCTCGTCGAGGTTGCTGCCGCTGCCGATGACGCGATCCAGGATGGGCTTGCCGTACTTGGTCTCGCCGATCTGGAAATACGGCGTTTCCGGGACCGCCTCGATAAAGTTGCCGGCGGCATAGATATTGAAAAGACGTGGCTCCTCGCCGGAAATCTGACCGCCGAGGATGATGCTCTGGTTGAACTCGGCTGCATGTTTCCTCAGATGCTCCGCATCCTCGTGATGCACCGCCCGCAACGCCTCGCCGACCAGTCGCGCAGCATCGAACAGGCTGCGCACTGTATTCAGATTGGGCTCCACATTGTCCACGATTTGCAAGCGCAAACGGCTCACCACTGCCTGCGAAATCGCAAGGTTTCCGGCCGTGAGCAGCACGATCACACGCTCGCCGGGCACGCTGAAAAGATTCATTTTTGGAAAGGTCGCGACCTGGTCCACGCCCGCATTGGTACGGGAATCGGAAGCCATCACGAGGCCGGTTTCGAGCAGTAGCCCGACGCAATAAGTCATGATTGTTCTAACGCAAGGAAATAAACCGATGATAGCCGGCCATCGGACCGGCCTCAATCACTGCTGCTGGGAAATCTGCACCTCCACACCCATCTGCTCGCCGCTGCCGCCGCGCCTCACTCCTGCAATCGGGCAGGCGTCGCGATAATCCAGTCCGGTAGCGAGACGCACATGGATACCGTTGGCGCGCTGGTTGTTGGAAACGTCGAAGCTCACCCATTTGCCGTTGTGCCACACGTCCGCCCAGGCATGGCTTTCCACGTGAAGCCCGTCGGCGGTGAACAGGTAGCCGCTGACGTAGCGGGCCGGCATGCCGAGGTAGCGGCAGCAAGCGATGAAGATGTGGGCGTGATCCTGACAAACGCCCTCTCCTGCTGTGAATGCCTCGGCCGCCGTGGTACCGACGTCGGTCGTCCCGCGCCGGTAGGTAATGCGGTGGCACACCGACTCCATGAGGGCCAGCAGAGCCTCGCCATCCAGTCCTTGTCCGGCTTGCCCGAATTCGCGGGCGAAGTTGGCGAGCTTGATGTCCACCGTCGTCAGCGCCGTTTCACGCAGATAAACCTGCAACGGCAGCACATCGGCTGGCGGCGGAATATCCAGACCGGTTTCCACCTCTCCGCGCGCCACAATCTCGATGCTGCGATGCGGCGTATCGACCACCAGCGTGTGCACGGCATTGCCGTAGGCATCGGTGTTCTGTCGCATGCGCCCATTGACGCGGATGCTCCATGAAGCGACGCGCTGGCCGAAACCGTTCTGCGGCGTCAGACGCAATTGCTGGATGGTGTAGTCCACTGGGGTATCGTAGGCGTAGCGGGTGCGGTGTTCGATGGCGAGTCTCATGATGGGGTCCGATATTCAATGCATTCTGGTGTTGAGGAACGCGCGCTGGACTTCGCTGCTCATTTCGTTGTGCTGCACGATGAAATCCAGCAGGAATTCGTGCAGGCCTTCCTGAAAAATGCTGTCCATGCGCCCGTAATGCAGTCGCGCATGCAATTCGCCCGCCCGGCGCAGGCATTCGCCGCCGTGCTTGCCGCACAGGTGCTGGAGGATGGGCGCGATCTCGTCGAAGCAGGCATGCAGCGAACGCGGCATGTCGTCGCGCAGCACCAGCAGTTCGGCGACCTTCCACGGCTCGATGCTGTCGCGGAATATCTTCTGGTAAGCCTCGAACGACGACACCGAGTACAGCAGCGCACGCCACTCGTAGTAATCCACCGCGCCGCCCACTTCCTCGTCGTTGGGCAGCAGAAGGTGGTATTTCACGTCCAGCAGGCGCGCGGTATTGTCGGCGCGCTCGATGAAAGTGCCGAGGCGGACAAAGCTGAAAGCGTCGTCACGCAGCATGGTGCCGAAGGTGACGCCGCGGAACAGGTGCGAGCGCGCCTTCACCCAGTCGCAGAACTCGCTCATGTTGGCTTCGTCGATGCCGGCCCGGAGGCGTGCTTGCAGCTCCAGCCACAGTGAGTTGACGTTTTCCCACATCTCGGACGACATCGCGACGCGCACCGCCCGCGCGTTCTCCCGTGCATTGCACAGCGCGCTGACGATGCTGGAAGGGTTGCTCTTATCGAGCGCCATGTAGCGCAACACATTGGCAGCGCTGTACATCCCGTAATGCCCCTCGAAAGACGTAAGGTCACCCGCGATCTGCACGGGCGGCTTCCACAGCGCTTCCTCGCTTTGCGCCGCCTTGGGCACCAGCGACATATTGCTGGTTACGTCCAGCACGCGCGCGAGGTTTTCGGCGCGCTCGATGTAACGCGCCATCCAGAACAGATGATCGGCGGTGCGGCTCAGCATGTCGGTTCCTCGTACACGTTCTCGTTCAATACCCAGGTGTCCTTAGTCCCGCCGCCCTGCGAGGAATTCACCACCAGCGAGCCCTCGCGCAGCGCCACGCGGCACAAGGCGCCGGGCACCAGCGTGACGGTCTTGCCGGAGAGCACGAAGGGACGGAGATCGACGTGGCGAGGAGCGACGCCCTGCTCCACCAGCGTCGGGCAGGTAGAAAGCGCCAGCGTGGGTTGGGCGATGTAATTGTCGGGCTGGGCGAGGATACGTCCGCGAAACTCCTCGATCTGGGCCTTGCTCGCGGTGGGTCCAACCAGCATGCCGTAGCCGCCCGAGCCCTGTACCTCCTTGACCACCAGCTCTTCCAGGTGGTCCAGCACGTAGTTGCGGTCATCCTTGTTTTCCAGTTTCCAGGTCGGCACATTGGACAGGATGGGCTCTTCGCCGAGGTAGAAGCGCACCATTTCCGGCACATAGGTATAGGTCGCCTTGTCATCGGCCACGCCGGTGCCTACTGCATTGGCGAGGGTCACGCCGCCGCTGCGGTAAACCGAGAGCAGGCCCGGCACGCCCAACATCGAATCCGGCCGGAACACCAGCGGATCGAGAAAATCATCGTCGAGCCGGCGGTAGATCACATCCACGCGCTTCGGCCCTTCGGTAGTGCGCATGTAAACCGCGTCGTCCTTGACGAAAAGATCCTGCCCCTCCACCAGTTCGATGCCCATCTGCTGCGCGAGGAAGGCATGCTCGAAATAGGCGCTGTTATAAGCGCCCGGCGTGAGCAGTACCACGGTGGGTTCCTGCACGCCGACAGGCGCCACGGCGCGCAAGTTGTTGAGCAGCACCTGCGGATAATGCTCGACCGGCGCCACGGAGTAGCGGCGGAACAGTTCAGGGAAGAGCCGCATCATCATCTTGCGGTCTTCCAGCATGTAGGAGACGCCGGAAGGCGTGCGCAGGTTGTCTTCCAGCACGTAGAACTGATCCTCGCCGGTACGCACGATGTCGATGCCGGCGATATGCGCATACACGCCGCCGGGAACGTCCACCCCCTGCATCTCCGGCCGGTACATCGCATTGGTGAGCAGCGAGGCCGGGACGATGCCGGCGCGTATGATCTCCTGCCCGTGATACAGGTCGTGCAGGAAGGCGTTGAGCGCACGCACGCGCTGAACCGCGCCGTCTGACAGCCGCTTCCACTCGCGGCTCGCGAGGATGCGCGGCACCACGTCGAAAGGGATGAGGCGCTCCGAGCCCGCTTCTTCGCCATACACATTAAAGGTGATGCCGACCCTGCGGAACAGCAGTTCCGCCTCCTGGGATTTCTGCGCGAGTTGCGCCTGATTGGTCTGCCCCAACCAGCCGGAATAGGCCTGGTAAGGGTCGCGGACAATGCCCGCGCTATGCATTTCGTCGAAAGGTGCGGGTTTCATGATGCCCATGCACCTGCAATGGTCGTGCCATTTCCACTTCTATTTACTTTTCAATGACTTGATAAAAACAAGGACGCACCGCTCCAGCTTATGCACCAAAAAATAGCGCGCCGGGTGACGGCAAGCCCTGCAATGAAACAACCAAGGTTGGGCGTAATGGACGCGCAAACTTATTCTTCGGGGACAAAACGCGCGATTCGTGATTGAATTCGGGGTTTGCAAAATCACCCTGTTTTCACCATGTCTGAACGTCAAACGGATGTGCTGCTCGTAGGCGGCGGCGTCATGAGCGCAACGCTGGGCACCCTGCTCTCCCGGCTCGATCCGGGACTCGCCATTACGATGGTCGAGCGCCTGGAAGCGGTTGCGCTGGAAAGCACCGACGGCTGGAACAATGCCGGCACCGGGCACGCCGGCTATTGCGAGCTCAACTACACCCCGCAGCAACCGGACGGCAGCGTCGCGATCAACCGCGCCCTCGGCATCAATGCCGCGTTCGAAGTTTCGCTCCAACTCTGGTCCAGCCTGGTCGAACAGGGCGCGCTGCCCGCGCCGCAGCGCTTCATCAATCCGACTCCGCATGCGAGCTTCGTCTGGGGGGAGGCCGATGTCGCATTCCTCAAGGAACGCCACGCCAAACTGGCGGCGCACCACCTGTTCGAGGACATGGAATACAGCGAGGACCCCGCCGCGCTGGCCCAGTGGATGCCGCTCGTGATGCAAAACCGCCCCGCCGGGCAGAAGATCGCGGCGACGCAAGTCAAATACGGCACCGACGTGGATTTCGGTGCATTGACGCGACTCATGGTGGAAGCCTTGCAAAAGCAGGCGAATTTCACCCTGCAACTCAAGCAATCGGTCGAATCGCTCAAGCAGCAACCGGACGGCCGTTGGCGCGTCACCTTGAGCAGCGGCGAAACGCTGGTCGCTCGCTTCGTGTTCCTCGGTGCCGGCGGCGGCGCGCTGCCGCTGCTGCAAAAATCCGGCATCCCGGAAAGCAAGGGTTACGGCGGCTTTCCGGTCAGCGGGCAGTGGCTCGTGTGCAACAACCCCGAGATTGCCAAACGACACTACGCCAAGGTGTACGGCAAGGCCCCACTGGGCGCGCCGCCCATGTCCGTGCCGCACCTCGACACGCGCATCATCGCCGGCCAGCCGGCCCTGCTGTTCGGGCCGTATGCCGGCTTCACCACCAAGTTCCTCAAGCGCGGTTCCTTCCTCGATCTGGTGGCCTCAGTCAGACCCAACAACCTCAAGTCCATGCTGGTCGCCGGCCGCGACAACATGGACCTCACGCGCTACCTCATCGGCGAGGTGTTCCAGTCACACCACGAACGCGTGGAGGCGCTGCGCCGCTTTTTCCCGGACGCCAAGGACGAGGAATGGACGCTCGCCAACGCCGGCCAGCGCGTGCAGATCATCAAGCACGGCAAGCTGGAATTCGGCACCGAAGTCGTCACTTCAGGCGACGGCACGCTTGCAGCCCTGCTCGGTGCATCCCCCGGCGCTTCTACCTCGACGCAGGCGATGATCGGCATTATCGAACGCTGCTTCTCCGATCGAATAAAGGACGCCGGCTGGCAGCAGCGCATGCAGGATCTCGTGCCTTCCTACGGCTCTTCTCTGGTCGATGATGCCAACCTGCTGCGTCGCGTACGGGCGCGCACTCTGGATACGCTAAAGTTGCGCTAGGCTTGCCACATATCCATATTTCCAGAATAATGAAAATATGGATAATCCCACTGCCGTCAAAATCTTTGCATCGCTCGCGCAGGAATCGCGCCTGGCATTGTTCCGCCTGCTGGTTCAGGCCGGACCGGAAGGGCTCCCCGCAGGCGCCATCGCAGAACGACTAGGGTTGCCTTCCAGCACCCTCTCCTTTCATCTCAAGGAGCTCGTTCACGCCGGGCTGGTGCAGTCACGCCAAGCCGGGCGCTTCATCTATTACTCGGCGGATTTCGTCACCATGAACGCGCTGCTCGGCTTTCTCACCGAAAACTGCTGCGGCGGGCAGCCACAGGAATGCTGCCCGCCCTTCGTCCAGATACAGGAGAAAACACCATGAAACGCATGCACATCCATATTTCCGTGGACGATCTCGGCCAGAGCATCGGATTTTATAGTCAGCTGTTCGGCGCGCAGCCGAGCGTACACAAACCGGATTACGCCAAATGGATGCTGGACGACCCACGCGTCAACTTCGCCATCAGCCAGCGCGGCGAAACGCCCGGCCTCAATCATCTCGGCATCCAGACGGAGAACGATGCTGAGCTGGATGAGATCAAGACACGCCTCGACGCGGCGGACATGGCCGTGCTGAGCGAAACCGCCACCACCTGCTGCTATGCCAAATCCGACAAGCATTGGGTGCAGGACCCTTCCGGCATCCCGTGGGAAACCTATCACACGCTGGATAGCGCTCCGACTTTTCATGCCAGCGATGCCGAAACCGCCTGCTGCACGCCACCAGCACAAGCCGTTTCTTTCGTCTCGCTCAAGAAGTCGAGTTGTGGCTGAGGCACGCATCGGCGCTTTCGAGCGCAACCTCAGCTGGTGGGTTGCGGGCTGCATCGTCGCGGGCATCGTCCTAGGGAAACTCGCGCCCGCTTGGTTCCAGGCATTGGGGGCGCTAAAGCTGGCCGAGGTCAATCTGCCCGTAGCCGTGCTGATCTGGCTGATGATCGTCCCCATGCTGCTCAGGATCGACCTGAGCGCAATGGGCGAGGTTGCCAGGCATGCGCGCGGCATCGGCGTCACCCTGGCAGTCAACTGGCTGGTCAAGCCATTTTCGATGGCGCTGCTGGCGTGGATTTTCATTCGCCATGTTTTCGCACCTTGGCTGCCCGCAGAGCAGCTCGACAGCTATGTCGCGGGCCTCATTCTGCTGGCTGCCGCTCCATGTACCGCCATGGTATTCGTGTGGAGCAGTCTGTGCGACGGCGAACCAAAATTCACGCTCTCCCAGGTGGCGATCAACGACATCATCATGCTGTTCGCATTCGCTCCCATCGTCGCGTTTCTGCTCGGCATTTCCAGCATTCAGGTACCCTGGGACACACTGGCGCTGTCGGTAGCGCTGTTCATCGTCGTTCCCGTCATCGCAAGTCAGGCCTGGCGGAAGCTGCTCCTGCGTCAGGGCGGAGAACCCGCTGTGCAGGCCATGCTCAGAAAGCTGCACCCGCTATCGCTGGCGGCGCTGCTGGCGACGCTGGTACTGCTTTTCGCTTTCCAGGGCCCGCAAATTCTCGCGCAGCCGCTGGTCATCGCGCTGCTCGCGGTACCCATCCTGATCCAGGTGTACTTCAATGCCGGGCTCGCCTACTGGCTGAATCGCCGCTTCAAGGTGGCGCATTGCGTGGCCGGGCCCTCCGCGCTTATCGGCGCTTCAAACTTCTTCGAACTCGCGGTAGCGACGGCGATAGCTCTCTTCGGCTTCGAATCCGGTGCCGCACTTGCCACCGTGGTCGGCGTGCTTATCGAAGTGCCGGTCATGCTATCGGTGGTCGGGCTCGTGAATCGCAGCCGGAAGTGGTATGAGCAATAGTTCCTGCGGCATTGAATCGCGACCCGTTGAATAGCCCAGAAAAGATTCCGATATGAATATCCTCTTCCTCTGTACCGGCAACTCCTGCCGCTCCATCCTCGCCGAAGCGGTTTTCAACGCGCTGGCTCCTGCAGGAATGCATGCCATGAGCGCAGGCAGCCAGCCGGCAGGCTACGTCCATCCGCGTTCGCTGGCTTTGCTGGCAAGTGTAGGGATTCCTGTCGATGGCTACCGCAGCAAGTCATGGAACGATCTGCCGGTAACGCCGGACCTCGTCATTACCGTCTGCGGCAGCGCGGCGGGCGAAACGTGTCCCGCCTATCTCGGCAATGTGATGCGGTCTCACTGGGGCGTGGACGATCCTGCCAAGGCTACGGGCACCGATGCCGAGATCGAGACGGCCTTCGCTTCCGCCTATCGCATTCTCCGCGCACGCATCGAGGCCTTCTTCGCGCTGCCATCCGACATCCTGAACAACAAGCCGGCCCTGCAAGCCGAACTGGATCGCATCGGCCGATTGCTGCCGTGTTAAGCCTCTCTTAAGATCACGGCATTATCGTTCTGGCTTCACATCGGGAGTGTTCTCATGCGCATACTGGTCGTCGAAGACGACGCCTTGCTGGGCGATGCGATTCAGGCCGGGCTCAAACAGTCAGGTTTCGCCGTGGACTGGATCTGCGACGGCATGCTGGCCGACCAGGCGCTCGCCGTGGAGTCTTTCGATGCAGTCGTGCTGGATATCGGCCTGCCGCGACTGTCCGGACTGGAAGTGCTGAAGCGTCTGCGGGAACGCAAAGGGCAGACGCCCGTGCTGTTGCTGACCGCGCGCGACACGATAGATGACCGTATTCAGGGGCTCGATACCGGCGCGGACGACTATCTGGTCAAGCCGTTCGACATGGGAGAGCTGGCTGCCCGGCTGCGCGCCCTGGTCCGCCGCGCCAGCGGTGCAACCACCCCTGTTCTGCATGCTGGCCGTGTCGCCCTCGATCCTTCCGCCCATACCATTGCATGCGAAGGGAAACCCGTCGATCTTTCCGCCACCGAATTCGCACTGCTGCATGCCTTGATGCTGAACGCCGGCAAGGTGCTTTCCCGCGGGCAGCTCGAAGAAAAGCTGTACGCCTGGGGCGAGGAGGTCGAAAGCAACGCGATCGAAGTCCATATCCATCATCTGCGCCGCAAGCTCTACCCCGAGCTTATCGAAACCATACGCGGCGTTGGCTACCTGATACGCCCATGACAGCCGCCTCGCTCAAGAAACGCCTGCTGCTGCCCGTGCTCGGTATCATCGCGCTGGTATGGACATCTGCGGCGGCGCTGACCTACCGCGATGCGCGCAACGAACTCGACGAGGTGCTTGACGCGCACCTGACGCAGGCCGCCTCGCTGCTGGACGCGCAAACATTGCACCAGCACGGGATCATCGATACCGACCACACGCCTCAGCTTCACAAATATTCGCGTCGGGTCGCTTTCCAGATCTGGGAGAGAGATGGCAAGCTGGGCCTGCATTCGATCAATGCTCCCGACGAGCCGTTGGCGCCTTTCGTTCCCGGCTTCAGCAACCGCATGATCGAAGGCAGCCGCTGGCGCGTGTTCACGACCTGGGACAGCGACAGCGATCACCTCATCCAGATTGCCGAACGCGCCGACCGGCGCGAGCATCTCGCGCGCGAGATCGCCGGCCACCTGCTGCTGCCGCTGCTCATCACCCTGCCCGTGCTGGCCGCCTTGCTGTGGCTGGCCATCACCAAGGCATTGCGGCCGCTGGTCGACCTGGCGGATGAAGTCGAGCGCCGCGCCCCCGGCAACCTCACGCCGCTGGTTCCCGGGCGAGCTCCAGCCGAGATCGCGCCGCTCATCCAGCGCCTCAATGCCCTGTTCGACCGCATCCGCGACTCCCTGGACAACGAGCGGCGCTTCACTGCCGATGCCGCACATGAACTGCGCACCCCGGTAGCAGCCATACGCGCCCAGGCTCAAGTCGCCCGCGCTGCGGAAAACGACGCCGAACGCATACATGCGCTGGACAAGGCAATAGCCGGCTGCGACCGCGCCACGCACCTCATCGAGCAATTGCTGACGCTGGCACGGCTGGATGCCACGCGGGAGGAAGCGAAAGAGCCTTGCATATTGCGCACAATCGCCGGCGAAGTGATTGCCGAGCTGGCGCCGACCGCACTGGAAAATCATGTCCAGCTGGAGCTGGCGGATGGTCCGGATGTGACGGTACCGGGCCAGCCAGGATTGCTGCGCGTCCTGTTGCGCAATCTGCTGGATAATGCGATTCGCCATACCGGGTCCGGGACTACCGTTACCGTACAGCCCGGCCATCTCGACGGAAAGCCGGTACTTCATGTGTTCGACAATGGTCCAGGAGTCGATCCGGAAACGCTCGTCCATCTCTCGGAACGTTTTTACCGTCCCCTCGGTACGCGCGCGAATGGCAGCGGGCTGGGCCTTTCGATCGCGCGGCGCATTGCCGAGCTGCATCAAGCCAGATTCCAGCTCTCTTCGCCACCCGAGGGCGGCTTGCGCATCGATATCGTTTTTCCCTGAACACTTAGCCTGCTTGGAATCGGGCAGCCTGATAGACAAGGCGTCGACATGAAAAACGGGGCTTACGCCCCGTTGCAACGAAATGCAAACGCATCAAGCGCCTGCACGGCGGAAGAGCGCTATATGTGCCCCAACAGCAGCAGGACCAGCACAACAAGCAGCACCAGACCCAGACCACCGCTGGGACCATAGCCCCATGAACGGCTGTAAGGCCACGCGGGAATGGCGCCGATCAGCAACAAAACCACAATGATGAGTACTATCGTTCCGACTGACATGATTCTTCTCCTTGGGGTTAATCGTCCTGGATAGCGGCTGACAGCCTCGCGGCCGTTTGCCTCAACCCCTGAAGTCGGCTAGTTGACCCTTGTCGCCAGGTCTCTCTGCCGGTTTGAATACGATGTCCGGCATGAGTTCCCGGAGGCAGTCGCGCCCCGTTTCCAGTATCATGTCGCCTTTGCAGAATTCCCTAGCTTTTCAAGTCCATGGCCGACACCACCGAACTCACTCTCGCCGCCAAGAAACGGCGCACCTTCGCGATCATTTCCCATCCTGACGCGGGTAAAACCACGCTCACGGAAAAGCTGCTGCTGTTCGGCGGCGCGATCCAGATGGCGGGCACGGTGAAGGCGCGCAAGAGCGGCAAGTACGCTACTTCGGACTGGCTGGACATCGAAAAACAGCGCGGCATTTCCGTCGCGAGCTCGGTGATGCAGTTCACCTACGGCGACAGCGTAATCAACCTGCTCGACACGCCGGGCCACTCCGACTTTTCGGAAGATACCTACCGCGTATTGACCGCCGTGGACGCGGCCGTGATGGTGATCGATGCTGCCAACGGCGTGGAAGACCAGACCATCAAGCTTCTGGAAGTCTGTCGCCTGCGCAACACGCCCATCATTACCTTCGTCAACAAGCTGGACCGCGAAGTACGCGACCCGATCGAACTGCTGGACGAAATCGAGTCGGTGCTGAAAATCCATTGCGCCCCGATTACCTGGCCCATCGGCATGGGCAAGCGTTTTCAGGGCGTGTATCACCTGCTCAACGATGAAGTGCTGCGCTTCACGCCGGGCGAGGAAAAAGCCGGCGAAGTCGAAACGCTGAGCGGTCCCGCCATCGAACGCATGGCCGAAACCTGCCCGATGGAAATGGCGCGCATGCGCGACGAGACCGAACTGGTCGCGGGTGCCGGTGCCAGCTTCGACCTCGAAGCCTTCCTCGCCGGCATCCAGACGCCGGTGTTCTTCGGCTCCGCGATCAACAACTTCGGCGTGCGCGAGATCCTGCGCGCGCTGGTCGACTGGGCGCCTCCGCCCGCCCCGCGCGAAGCGGAAACCGGCAAGGGCGACACCCGCATGGTGGCTCCGGACGAAAAGCCCTTTACCGGCTTCGTGTTCAAGATCCAGGCCAACATGGACCCCAACCACCGCGACCGCATCGCCTTCTTCCGCGTCTGCTCCGGCAAGTATGAGCCCGGCATGAAGGTAAAGCACCGCCGCAGCGCCAAGGAAATGAAGATCGCCAACGCCGTGACCTTCATGGCCAACGAACGCGCGCGCATGGAAGAAGCCTACGCCGGCGACATCATCGGCATCCACAACCACGGCAACCTGCAGATCGGCGACGTGCTCACCGAAGGCGAAGCGCTGCAATTCAAGGGCATCCCCTACTTTGCGCCGGACCTGTTCAGCCGCGCCCGATTGAAAGACCCGCTCAAGGCCAAGCAGTTGCAGAAGGGTTTGCGCCAGTTGGGCGAAGAAGGCGCCGTCCAGGTATTCGAACCGCTCGCCGATACCAGCGCGCTACTCGGCGCGGTCGGCCAACTGCAATTCGAAGTCGTGGAACACCGCCTGAAATCCGAATACGGCGTGGACGCCATCTTCGAACGCGCCGGCATCCATACCGCGCGCTGGGTCACCTGCGAGGACACGCGCCACCTGGAAGAATTCGTGCGCGCCAACCAGGGCCGGCTGGCGAAGGACGTGGACGGAAATATCGTCTATTTAGCTGATAACCACGTCAATTTGAGTTTGACGATGGAGCGGTGGCCGAAGGTGAAGTTCCATGCGACGCGGGAGCATGGGCAGCGGTTGGATTAAGCGGCGTAGAGCGCCTGGTCATTCGCCTTTCTGGTATTTCCGCACTGTCTGAGCCATCGACAAAGCGGCCTCGCTGCCGTGCAGATGCAACGCGGCCATCAAGGAATCCCGGTTGGCTAACGGCTGATTCTGGCTGACCTTGGCCTTGCCCGAGGTGGAAACAATTTCCATCTCGATTCCTGCCACCGCTTCCAGCATGCGCTCAATGTAATCTTCCGGCGCATCCTTCATCTGCCATGGCGCCGGCTGATCCGCCTCCTGTGTTTCGGTCAGCCGTTCCAAAAAATCTTGCAGCCATTCTGCATCATTCACCGTACGTAGCCATCCCCGCACGTGTACCACCTCGTAATTCCAGGTGGGCACAACCTTGCCGGTTTCCTTTTTGGTCGCGTACCAATTGGGAGAGATATAGTGCTGCGGGCCATGGAAGATCGCGAGGCAATCAATGCCGGACTCGGCTTTTTTCCACAAGGGATTGGCCCGGGCCACATGCCCGGCAAGTTTCCAGCCAGCCGCGTCGTTTCCCGTCAGCATCAAGGGAATATGGTCAGCCGAGAGACCGGAGGCATCCGCGACGACCAGCGTGGCTAGCGGATGCGCTTGCATGAACTCGCGCAGGCTGACCGGATCAGAAATTTCAAAATGCTTGGGCAGGTACATCGCGGTCAGTGGGCGATATGGGTTTCGAGGCGGCAAGGCCTGTCCGTATCCCCCGCCTCGATCTGCACTGTCGCGTGGTCGATGTCGAAACGGTCGTGCAGTTCCTGCCCCAAGTCATGCAGGAAAGCGTCGCCGGGGTGCCCGTCGGGCATGACGAGGTGAACCGTCAACGCCGATTCCGAAGTGCTCATCGCCCAGATATGCAAGTCGTGCATATCCTGCACGCCGGGCAAGTTGCGCAGGTATTCGCGCACCATCCCTAGCTCGATATTGGCCGGCACGCCATCGAAGGTGAGGCGCAGCGACTGTCGGAACAGGCCCCAGGTCGCGTAAAGAATCAGGACGGCAATGACCAGGCTCAGCAGCGGGTCGAGCCATAGCCAGCCGGTCTTGAGGTAGATCACACCCGCGATGACCACGCCCAGCGACACCAGCGCATCGCCGGCCATGTGCAGGAAAGCGCCACGAATGTTGAGGTCGCCGTGGCTGCCGGCCATGAACAACCAGGCGGTGATGCCGTTGATGACGACGCCTGCTGCGGCGACCGCGATCACGATATGCCCCTCGATCGGCAGCGGATTGCTGAAGCGCTGCACCGCTTCCCATGCCATGCCGCCCATCACGGCGAGCAGCACGAGCGAGTTCACCAGCGCCGCGAGGATGGAAGCGCGTTGACGGCCGTAGGTATAGCGTTCGTTGGGCTGCACGCGGGCGATCATCATGCCCAGCCAGGCCAGCACCAGGCCCAGCACGTCGCTCAGGTTGTGCCCGGCATCCGCCAGCAGCGCGAGCGAATCGGCGCGCCAGCCGAAATAGGCTTCGACAGCGACGAAGACGATATTGAGCCCGATACCGATGCCGAACGCGCGGTGATGCATGTTGACGTGGCTGTGATCGTGATGGTGACCATGATGGTCATGATGATGTACACCCAAAGCTGTTTTCCCCTGTAACCCGTTAAATGGCGAGATAATAACGGATATGCGCATCCTGTCTCGCCCTAGCCGTAATGGTATCACTCAAGCTGCCGGATAACGCCGTGCTTCGCGCCCTGCGCGACTGGAAAACGCTGCTGCGGACTGCGCGGCCGGTGAGCCATGTCGCCGTTCTGGATCGTCGCCATGTCTACATCCTGCCGACGAAACAGGGCGTGCTGTTTACAGTGGTGTTGATATGCATGCTGATCGGCTCGATCAACTACGCCCTTAGCCTGGGATTCGTACTGACCTTCCTGCTCGCCGGCTTGGGGGTCATGGCCATGCTGCACACATGGCGCAACCTCGCGGGCATCAGTTTGGCCCCGGGCCGCACCTTATCTGTCTTTGCAGGGGAAGAAGCGCACATCGGACTGATCGCCGCTGAAACCCATGGCCGCAACCGTTATGCCATCGCAGCCTGTTATGCCGACCCGCATCCTGTTTTCGTCGATATCCCCGCCGGGGACCGCAGCGAATTCCGAATCAGCGTCCCCACGGCAAGACGCGGCTGGCTGGCCCCAGGGCGATTGACAGTACATACCGAATTTCCGCTTGGGCTGTTCCGCGCGTGGTCCTATGTCGAACTGGATCATCGCGTTCTCGTCTATCCCCGCCCCGCTCCGCCGGAAGCCATCCCGCCATTGAGCGGCGATTATGGGCGTACGGGTACACACAAGAGCGCCAGCGGCGATGATGATTTCGCCGGGCTGCGACACTACATACACGGCGACTCGCTACGCCGCATCGACTGGAAGGCTTCATCGCGCGAACAAGGCCTCTACACCAAGCAATTCCAGGGAGCGAGCAGCACGCTGCTATGGCTGGACTGGCAACTGGCCGAAGGCGACACCGAGGCGCGCCTCTCGCAACTGACCCGATGGGTCCTGGATACGCATGCCGCAGGCTTGAGCTATGGTTTGCGCTTGCCCGGGAGTGAGCTGGCGCCGGATAGCGGCGAAGCGCATTTCCGCCGCTGCCTCGAAACTCTGGCCCTGTTCGGAAGCGCACCGTGAAACCCGCGCCGCTGCCAATACTTTCGCAGAATGACGTACGCTGGCTGGCTGGCGCGCTGGGGCTGGTCATCGCCCCCATGTTCCTGCACCTGACGCTGTGGGTACCGATTTTCGCCATGCTGATTGGTACTTGGCGCGTCTGGCTCGCGGTCCGCAATCGACCTCTTCCCGGCCCGCGCATCCTGGTGCCGCTTACCTTGGCTGGCGCCGCAGGCATCGTGGCCAGCAACGGAGGCGGGTTCGGACGCGACGCGAGTGTCGCGCTGCTGACGCTGATGCTGGCGATGAAGCTGCTCGAATCTAGCAACCGCCGCGATGCCACGCTGCTGATTTCCTTGTCCTGGTTCCTGTCGATCACAACTTTTCTGTTCACCCAGACGCTGCTCATGGGACTGTATCTGGTGCTGCCGGTGTGCGCTCTGGTCATCGCGCTGATCGGTATCAGCCATCCCAACGGCACGCTTCCTTTCTCCTTCCGCGCGCGCCTTGCCGGCAGCATGCTCGCTCAGGCCCTGCCGGTGATGCTGGTTCTGTTTTTCCTTTTCCCGCGCCTTGCCGGGCCGTTGTGGCGCACGCCCAGCGATGCGACCAAGGCCATGACCGGGCTTTCGGAATCGATGTCGCCGGGCAGCATCAGCGAGCTCAGCATTTCCGACGAGCCTGCCTTCCGCGCCGAATTCACCGGCACGCTGCCCGTCTCGACCCAGCGCTACTGGCGCGGGCCTGTGCTCTGGCATTTCGACGGACGCACTTGGCGTCCCGGCGTCCACTCGCTGAATGTCTCCCCCGAGCCTCTGGAAGCGACGACAAACGTAGTGGACTACACAGTCACGCTAGAGCCGCATAACCGCACCTGGCTGTTTGCATTGGATGTGCCAACCGTAGTCCCGGCCGAAAGCATACTGCGCAACGACCATCAGCTGGTCTCGCGCCAGCCGGTCAATAATCGCATGCGCTACCAGATGCGCTCCGTCCTCAGCTATCAGGCGCAGCCGGAACTGGATGAGAGGACGCGCCTGGCCGGCACCCAGCTTCCCAGGCTCGGCAACCTGAAAGCGCGCGAACTGGCGCTAGGCTGGGCGGAACAAGGCCTCAGCGACGGGCAGATCGTGCAAAAGGCGCTGGATATGTTCCGCACCCAGGAGTTCGTCTATACCCTCAACCCGCCACGCCTGGAGAACGATCCTGTCGACGGTTTCCTGTTCAATACCCGGCGCGGTTTCTGCGAGCACTATGCCGGGAGCTTCGTCTTTCTCATGCGCGCAGCAGGCGTTCCGGCCCGCGTGGTCACTGGCTATCAGGGAGGCACCGTCAACCCGCTGGGCAATTACATGATCATCCGCCAATCCGATGCGCACGCCTGGAGCGAGGTGTGGCTGCAAGGCCGGGGCTGGGTGCGGATCGATCCGACCGCCGCGGTATCGCCCTCGCGCATCGAATCCGGCCTCTCGCAACTGCCCGCGGGCGAGCCCGTGCCGCTGCTCGCGCGCGGAGGCGGTTCGTGGATGGCGCGCCTTTATCTCGGCTGGGATGCGGTCAATAATCGCTGGAACCAATGGGTGCTGGGCTACAATCAGGAGCGGCAGATGCAACTGCTGCAAAGCATATTCGGCAACAAGCTGACGATGTACGGCCTGGCAACCGCCACCATTGGCGCCATCAGCCTGTTGTTGCTGGCGTTGTCATGGAGCGTGCTGCGCAACCAGGGACCTCGCGCGGACAAGCTGGAACTGGCTTACCGCCGCTTCCAGCGCAAGCTGTCGAGACGCGGCGTTAACGCCCTGTCCTCGGAGGGGCCGATGGATTACGGCAAGCGCGCCGCCCTGGCTTTGCCGCAACATGCCTCAGTCATCGGCGATATCACGCAGCATTACGCTCGCCTTCGCTATGGCTCGGAAAGCGGGCAGCATCAACGGGAACAACTGGAAAGAAAGATCAGGAAATTCAAGGCATGACCGATCAGGAATACATGCAGATCGCGCTGGAACTGGCTGCGGATGCCGCGGAAGCCGGCGAGGTGCCGGTAGGCGCCATCGTAGTCAAGGACGGTGCGATCGTTGGCCGCGGCTACAATGCGCCGATTTCAACACATGACCCGAGCGCGCATGCTGAAATCCGCGCAATGCGGGACGCAGCCAACAACCTCGGCAATTACCGCCTCGTAGGCTGCACGCTTTACGTCACGCTGGAGCCTTGTGCGATGTGCACCGGCGCCATCCAGCACGCCCGCATCGCCCGCGTGGTATTCGGCGCTTCCGATCCCAAGACGGGCGCCTGCGGCAGCGTGGTCAACCTGATGGAAGAAGCACGGCTGAATCATCACGCCACCGTGGAAGGCGGCGTGATGGCACAGGAATGTGGCAGCGCGCTCAGTGCTTTCTTCGCTGCCAGACGCGGAAAATCGCTTTCCGCCTGACTCCGAACCAGATCAGTGCAAGGATTCCGACCAGGATCAGCAAATGTGCAAGCCCGAGATAGGTGCTGACCAATACCAGCTTGCCGAATGAATCGAGAAATATCAGCGGCAGTCCCGCCAGAACGGCCACAAGCAATACGAGCATCATGTGTTTGCCCTCCTTATGCCAATTGACCCGCTGCTACTGAAGCAACAAGAGTGCCATTTCAAAATGTCCTTCGAATGACATGCACCAAATAAAAAACCCGCCTTCCGGCGGGTTTTCATTGAAACCAGTACTCTGGAAGGTTATTCGCGTTCGCCCAGCAGCGCCATCAGGATCTGCAACAGGTTGACGAACAGGTTGTAGATATCCAGATAGAGCGCCAGCGTAGCCATCACGTAGTTGGTTTCGCCGCCGTGAACGATACGGCTCACGTCGAACAGGATGAAGCCGGAAAACAGCAGCACGGCCACACCGGAGATCGCCAGCGACAGCGCCGGCACCTGGAAGAACATATTCGCCAGCGAAGCGATGATCACCAGGATCAGACCCACGAGCAGGAAGTTGCCCATGAAGCTGAAATCGCGCTTGCTGGTGCTCGCAATGCCGGCCAGCGTCAGGAAAATGATGCCGGTGCCGCCTGCGGCGAGCATGACGATCTGACCGCCATTCTTTAGTTGCAGCGCGACCTGCATGATGGGGCCGAGCATAAGCCCCATGAAACCGGTCAGCACGAGCAACAGAACCACGCCCAGCGCGGAATTGCGGTTAGCCTGGATACCGAAGAACAGACCGAACATCACCGCGAGCGTGCCTAGCGCAAACATGATCGGATGCGCAGCTGCCCAGGCGAAGTTCATGGACATGCCGACCAGGGCGCCGATGACAGTGGGGATCATCGTGATGCCCAGCAGCATGTAAGTATTGCGCAGGACCTTATGGCCGGTGGAAACCGAGGTACTGGCGGTATTGGCGATTTGATAGTCGGATTGCATAGTCGGTTTAAAACCTCATGTGGTTGAAACTGCCGGTAAGACTAGCGAAAAGGCTGTGAAGTTTCAAGCGCGGCGGGCGCTCGATTACAGCGTGGAGACGTTGAAATAGGTGGTGACTGCGTTGCGTGCGGAGAAACTGCCGGCATTGGCAAGCTGTGCTGCCAGCAATGCACGGAAATTCTCGCGCGTTTCCTGCTGCGAACGCTGCTGCTCGCGTGCTTCCTCGTCCGCAATCGCCTGACGCAATGACTGCGCTTGCTGCTCATTGTCGTCCGGTTTCGGTTGGGCAACCGTGCCGTTCAGCTGTTGTTCGGCCACGCGATTGAGGTTATTCGAAAGCTCGTCCAGCGCAGATTGTGCTTCGTCCGAATCGGCCTGGAAAGATTGATCCAGCTGCCGCTGATTGATGGTAAACGTTCCGTCCTGTTGCGTTGCAATACCCAAACGCTGCAGCGCATTCTCGCCTTCTGCAGTGGTCGTGTTCTCGGCAGTGTTGCGCACTTCGCTGAGTATCTGTTGCGATCGACGGTCGGAAGTATTGGTTTCGGCAGTACGAACAGTCTGGTTGAGCGCATTGAGCGACTGCACCACACCTTGCACGGCATTCCTGAATTCGGACAGCGCGGGAGGATTGTTGAGATTGCGTGCCGTTTCAGTCGAGTTCCGCAGACCATCCAGCGCCAGTCTGGTGCGACCCAGATCGCTAAGCTGCGTACGGCTGCTGCTGTTGGCTTCCTCGCGCGGCAGCGTTTGCAGCTGATTCTGGTTTCGCTGCCCAGCCTCAGTCTGCGCCTGCGTAGCTGCGGCGCCGATGAGACTCTGGTTGAGTGAAACGCTGGAAACGGCCATTTGCCATTAACTCGATGGAAGACAGTGGGAAAGTACTCCCTTTCCCAAAGCAAATCAATAGGATCGCCTCAGGCGGGAAATTTCAGTGCGCCCTCGCTGACGCCAATATTGGCCACCGCGTGCAGCGCATGCATATATTCCGCATTCTCGTGCAGCGCCACCATCGTGGGCGGATGCAGCTTGCCATGCATGCGGGCAAGGCGTGCGAGGCTGACGGCGGAAATATCCCACTTGAGGTTATGCAACAACTCATCCGCAAGATCGGGGCGATTGCACAGCAGCACCATGTCGCAGCCGGCATTCAACGCCGCCAGGGCACGTTGCGTGACATCACCCGCGACCACGGCGCCTTCCATCGACAAGTCGTCGCTGAAAATCACGCCGTTAAAGCCCAGCCGCTGACGCAGCACCTTCTGCAGCCAGCGCTCGGAGAAGCCAGCCGGCTTGTCATCTACCTGCGGATAAATCACATGCGCCGGCATGATGGCGGCAAGGCCGTCGTCGATCATGCGGCGGAACGGCTGCAAATCTTCTTCGGCGATGCGGTCGAACTCGCGCTCGTCGACAGGGATGGCGACATGCGAATCGGCCGCGACAAAACCGTGACCGGGAAAATGTTTGCCCACCGCCGCCGTGCCACCCTTGCGCAGGCCATGCATGAGTGAATTCGCGAGTTCGGCAATGGCTTGGGTATTGCGATGGAACGCACGGTCGCCAATCACCCCGCTGTTGCCATAGTCGATGTCCAGCACCGGCGTAAAGCTGAAATCCACACCGTGCGCGCGCAGTTCCGCCGCGAGTATCCAGCCCGCCTCTTCCGCCAGTTGGCGCGCTTTGCGGGGGTTGTGATCCCACACCTTGCCGAGCTCGCGCATCGGCGGGATGCGGGTAAAGCCTTCGCGGAAACGCTGCACGCGGCCGCCTTCGTGGTCCACAGCAATCAGCAGCGGCGGCTGGCGCACCTTGTGAATTGCGGCAGTCAACGCTTTAAGCTGTTCGGGCGACTGATAGTTACGCGCAAACAGGATAATGCCGCCCACCAAAGGATGTTGTAACCGGCGGATATCGTTTTCGTTGAGTTCGGTGCCCTCGATATCGAGCATGACGGGGCCGAGCGACATGGTGTTTCCTTATCTTTTAACGTCCAGAGTATCGCGCAGTGTATCGCCCAACACGTTGACCGCCAACACCAGCGACATGAGGCTCAAGCCTGCCGCTAACACGTAATGCGGGGCGACGAGCAGGTAGCGCACCCCGTCGCGCAGCATGGATCCCCACGAAGCGTGCGGCGGCTGGATGCCGAGACCGAGGAAGGACAGGCTGGCTTCGGCGATGATGAGGCTGGCGATGCTGAAGGTAGCCTCCACCAGCAAGGGGGCGGCCAGCAGCGGCAGCATGTGGCGCAACAGGATGCGCGGCGTCGATGCGCCCAGCACCTGCGCGGCCTGCACATGCTGGCGGCCGCGCAGCGAGAGTGCCTGCGCCCGCGTAAGCCGCGCGTAACCCACCCAAGAGGTGAGGCATAGCGCGAGAATGAGGTTATTCACGCCCGGCCCGAGCACGGCAGCGAAGGCGATCGCGAGCAGGATGCCGGGAAAGGCAAGGAACACGTCGGTCACGTGCATCAGCAGACGATCTACCCAGCCGCCGTAATAACCGGCAATGAGGCCAAGCGAGGTACCGAAAGCAAGCGTTGCCAGCGTCACCAGCCCTGCGACCGTCAGCGAAACGCCGGCGCCCGCGATGAGCCGTGCGAGGATATCGCGGCCGAGGTCGTCGGTACCGAGTACGGCAGCCGAGGATGGTGCGTCGAGTATGTGACTGAGATCGATAATGTCAGGCTGAAAGCCGAGCCAGGGCGCGACTACGGCAGCCGTAAGCCAGAACAGTAGAATGATTTGCGGCCACAGTTTCATGCGGAGAATCTCACTCTCGGGTCAAGCCGCGCATAGGCGAGATCGGTCAGCAGATTGACCAGCACATAGGTCAGCGCAATCACCAGCACGCAGGCTTGCGTCACCGGGTAGTCGCGCTTCTCGATGGACTCCACCAGCAAACGTCCCACCCCGTCCCAGCCGAATACGGTCTCGGTTATGACCGCACCCGCGAGCAGCGAGCCAAGCTGCAGGCCGACTACCGTTACCACAGGAAGCAGCGCGGCCTTGAGCGCATGGCGCAGGATCACGCTGCGCTCGGGCAAGCCCTTGGCGCGAGCGGTGCGCACGAAATCCTCGCTCAACACTTCCAGCAGGCTGGCACGCGTCATGCGGGTGAGGATGGCGGCAAGACCGCTTGCGAGCGTCAGTGCGGGCAGCACGATGGAACCACCGTTTTCCATGCCGCTTACCGGCAGCCATCCCAGCCACAAGGCAAATACCAGCATCAGCAGCGGTCCCAGCCAGAAATGCGGCATCGCAGAGAGAGTGAGCGCAGAAATCGTGGCGATGCGATCTGGCCAGCGGCGGTAGCGCAACGCGGCGACGATGCCGAGCGGCAACCCGATGGCAATCGCCAAACCGAGCGACAACAGCGCAAGTCTTGCCGTGGCCGGAATGCGTTCCGCAAGCAAGCCGGAAATCGCCGCATGACTATGGATGGAACGCCCGAAATCGCCCTGCGCGAGCTTGCCGAGGTATTCGGCGAATTGCAGCGGCAGAGGCTGATCCAGCCCCAGTTCGGCACGCAAGGCGCTACGGTCAGCGGAAGTCGCGGATTCGCCCAGCATGACCTCGACCGGATCGCCGGGAACGAGATGGACCAGCAAAAAGGTGAGCAGCAGCACGCCGAACACCACCGGGACGATGCCGGCCAGACGCTTGAACAGCATCAGCGAATAATCACCGGCGTGCCGGCGGGAACACGGTCGAACAGCTCGATTACATCGGCGTTGCGCATGCGCACGCAACCGTGTGAACGCGCGATGCCCATGGGTTCGGTATCGGGCGTACCGTGGATGTAGATGTAACGCTGCATGCTATCCACCTCGCCGAGGCGGTTGACCCCGACTTCGCAGCCGGACAACCACAGAATGCGCGTGAGAATGAAGTCGCGTGCCGGATGCTCGGCCGCCAGCTCGGGCGACCACAACTCCCCGGTCGGGCGACGGCCGATAAAGACGGTACCGAGAGGTTTACCGGCGCCGATTTTGGCACGTACGATGTGCTTGCCGCGCGGGGTGCAGCCGCTGTTCTTCTTCTCGCCGGCACCGTTCAGTGCGGTCGAGACCGGATAATCGGCCAGCACCGCCCCTGCTTCGTCCAGCAGGCGCAGGCGTTGCTCGGCGATGGAGATATCGATGTGCAAGTCGATTCCTATTTGACCGCCGAGAATTCCAGCGCGTTGCCGTCCGGATCGCGGCAGAACAGTGCGGCGCGGCCCGACTTGCTCATCGAATACTTCACGCCTGCTTCATCCAGTGCGGCACGGACCGGTTCCACGTCATCCACGGAAAACGCGATATGGATATCGCGTCCTCCATGATCGGGATGCACCACCTCGGTGTAGGGATTGGGCACCACCATGAGGTGCACCTGGTTCTCGCCGATGTCGTACCAAACGCCCTGGAAATCGAAATTCGGACGGTTGGGATTCGGCGTCAGACCGAGCAGGCCTTCGTAGAACGCTCGCGACTTGGCGAGGTCGGTGACGATCAGCCCGGTATGCATCATGCGGTTGATCTTGATTTGAGGATTATTCACGCTTAATTTCCTTTCCATATGCTTGCCAGCCCGTCCCAGTTACCGTCGGACGCCGGCGCGTAATTCGTTATGCTGCGGCGCATTGCCGCGAACTGGCCTTCGTACCACAGCGGCGCATAAGGCAGCAGCGCGTGGATGCGTTCGGTCGCCGCCTGCCAGTTTTGGCGCTCGATCAGGGCATCCAGTTCCGCATCCTGCAAATGACCGCGATTGGTGCCGACAGGTGGCACGGAGGCACTATGAAAGGCAAGCCGGTAAATCTCGGGCGTCTTGATGCCGACCCAAGTCAGGCCATAGAGTTGAAATTTACCATGTTTGACATCGTCGAAAAACGTGCCCCAGTCGAGGCTGCGGATTTCCAGCTCGATCCCAGCCGGGCGCATTTGTGCTTGCAGAATGGTGGCGAGCCGCACACGCTGCGCGTCGGTAGAGGTCTTGTAAACCAGATGCAGCGGCAATTGCACGCCAGCCTGCGCCAGCATTGCCCGGGCGACTTCCGGTTCGTATGGATAAGGTTTCAGCGTTGCATTGCCCGCCCAGTGCTCTGGCGGCAGGATCGCCGTGGCGGAGCGACTGCCGCCGACTAGCGCCTGCCTCACTATTGCTTCGCGGTCGATCGCGAGCGTGATCGCACGGCGCACGTTCACATCGCCCAGCAGCGGGTCCTGCAGGTTGAAGCCGAGGTAGGAGTAGTTGGTACCCGGGACTTCCAGCACCTGCACTTCCTGCCGCTTGCGCAAATCAGCTACCAGTTCCGGCGGCAGGTCGCCTTGCAACAGGTCAGCCTCGCCGCGCAACAGTTTCAGCACGCGCACCGTGGGGTCGCGCACCTCCTCGAACACGATGGACTGACGATCCGCGATGCGCTCCAGCGTGAGTGTGCGGTTCCAGGAGACGAATTCGAGCGGGCCGCTGCCGACGGGATGGCGGGCAAAGTCGTGGTTTTGCGCGATGAGTCGCGCGGGCAGGATGCCGAGAATGAGTCTTGCCGGGAATTGAGCGTCCGGAGATTTCAGCATGAAATCGACGGTATTTTCGTCCACGGTTTTGATCGCGGCGATATTCGCGAATTCAGCAGTGTGCGGCGAATTCTTGAGCGTCAACAGGGAGGTATAGGTCGCGACCACGTCCTCCGCCATCAGGCGACTGCCGTTGTGGAACTGCCTCCCCTGCTCTCCCAGCGTGAAACGACAATGCGTGTCGTCCGCGCACTTCCAGCTCGCAAGCGCTGGCACAGGACGAAAATGGGCGTCAAAATCGACCAGGGAGCGATAGATGAGGCGGTTGACGCGCTCGGAAGCGGCGTCGGTCGCATAGCGAGGGTCCAGCGTGAGCGGGGCCTGCGCGATCGCGAAGCGGATGTCGCTACGCTCAGCCGGCTTGCTGCATGCGGTAAACGCGGCGACGAACAGGGCGGCCAGCAGAAATGCGAACCGCCCTGCCCTCATGCGGGGGATTTCTCGAACAGCGCGATGGATTCGACGTGCGCGGTGTGCGGGAACATGTTGACCACGCCTGCCGCGACCATGCGGTAGCCCTTGACCTGCACCAGCAAACCCGCGTCGCGTGCGAGCGTGGCCGGGTTGCAGGACACGTAGACGATGCGCTGCGGCGCGGTGTTGTCCTCGATCGCCTTGATGAGCTCCACGGCGCCGTCGCGCGGTGGATCGATGAGCCATTTGTCGAAATGGCCGAGCTCTGCGAGGCTGTCGGCGGTTTTCTCGAACAGATCGGCCTGGCGGAATTCGGTCGCATGCGCGAGACCGTTGATCTCGGCGCTTTCCTTGGCGCGGCGCACCAACGCGGCCGAGCCTTCCATGCCCAGCACCGTCGCGCCCATGCGCGCAATCGGCAGCGTGAAGTTGCCAAGCCCGCAGAAAAAGTCGGCGATGCGTTCGCCCGGCTTCGGGTCCAGCATGCGGATCGCGCGGCGCACCAGCACGCGGTTGATGTGCGGATTCACCTGCGTGAACTCGGTCGGCATGAAAGGATAAGTCAGCTTGAACTCGGGCAGCGAATAGCTCAAACCGGGCGCTTCCAGCGAGTGAAACGGCGTCGCGGTTTCCGGACCCTTGGTCTGCATCCAGATCTGCACATTGTGCTTGTCGGCAAATTCGCGAATCGGCGCTTCGTCTTCCGATGCCAGTGGATCGAGGATGCGGAACACCAGCACCGTGACGTGCTCGCCGATGGCGACCTCGATCTGCGGGATGCGGTCCTTGATGGTGAGCTTGGCCAGCAGTTCCTGCAGCGGAACGATGAGCGCCGACATGTGCGGCGGCAGCACATGGCATTCGTCCATGACCGCGACGTAGCTGCTCGCCTTCTCGTTGAAGCCGACCAGCACGCGGCCCTTCATCGGCACGAAGCGCGCGCGCAGACGGGCCTTGTGACGGTAGCCCCAGGCCGGGCCGTAGATCGGCGGCAGCATGGACTCCGGCTTGACCTTGGCAATGTGCCACAGGTCGTCCTCCAGCATGCGCTGCTTGGCGGCGACCTGCGCCGACACGTCCATATGCTGCATCGCGCAGCCGCCGCACACGCCGAAATGCGGGCACTTGGGATCGGTACGCATCGGCGAAGGCTTGAGGATTTCGTCCAGCTTGCCGACTTCGTAGCTGGCCTTGCTGCGCGTGGTGCGATAGGTGACGGTTTCGCCGGGCAGCGCGCCGTCGATAAAAATGACCTTACCCTCGATGCGGCCGACGCCGCGGCCTTCCTGATCGAGGGAGTCGATATGAGCGATGTTGATATTCATAGGGGCGCAATTTTACCGCAATCGGGCATTTCACCCGATGCGGGATTGCGAAGGATTCAGTTGCCGGGCCAGGCGGCCAGGAATTCTTGCCAGTGCGGGGCGGAAATCGCGCCTAGCGATTCGCGTACCAGCGCCACCTCACGCTGATAGGCTTCGCGCGTGAGCGTGCCGCGCATCTGCTGGAAGCGCAGGTAGACCAGCCAGGTATTTACAACATCGGTTTCGCAGTAATTGCGGATCGCTTCGATCTCGCCGGCCTGATAGGCATCCCACACCTTGGAACCGTCCATGCCCAGCTTGCCCGGAAAACCGCACAGCTGCGCCAGTTGATCCAGCGGTGCATTGCCGCGCCCCTGGTACAGCGCGAGCAAGTCCATGAGATCGGTATGCCGCATATGGTAGCGGCTGATGTAGTTGTTCCACTTGAAGTCGCGGTCGTCGTCGCCCATGTCCCAGTAGCAGCAGGCGACCACGTTGTGGATCATGCCGCGGTAATGCAGCACTGGCAGATCAAAACCGCCACCGTTCCAGGACACCAGCGTGGGCTTGTACTTCTCGATACCGTCGTAGAAGCGCTGGATCAGCGAACCCTCGTCTTCGCCCGGCGCGCCAAGCGACCATACCTTGAAGTTATCGTCACCCTCGCGCAGCACGCAGGAAATCGCAACCACCTTCTGCACATGCAGCGGCAGGAATTCGGACTGGCCGTTCTGACGGCGCTGATGAAAAGCGATCTTCGCGACATCCTCGGCCGTGGTTTCTGGCGGCAAGTCGAGCAACTTGCGCAAGCCGTCGGTGTCGGGAACGGTTTCGATATCGAATACGAGTGTGGGCGTCATGCCTTGGTGTGCCATGTGATGGCGGCGCGCATCGATTTCTTGCGCGCCGCGGTATTGTTTTCAGGAGTTACTTCTTGGCCCAGCCGCCGCTGGCGTCCTGATACCACCAGCCGCCCTGTGCCTTTTGCACCCAGCGTTGGGCGAAGGTGTTGCGCACTTCGGATTCCCATTCCGGGTGCCCGTTCGCGTTGGCGATTTCCTTGTAGAGCGCGTTGCGGTCCTTGTTTTCGGCCGCCACCAGCGAGTTCACGCCCTGACGGTCCTTGAGCGGGACCGCGTTGGCGTCGCGCACGGCGACCAGGCCGTCACGCGTTAGGCCGACCGCGCCGCTGGCATAGTAGGGAGCCAGCTGCCCGTGGCGCGCCTGCATGCTGCCCTGGATCGCGGCAATCGCGGGCGTGTTGATTTCCAGATCGGCTGCGCCCATCGCAGTCGGCATCGCCAGCATGGAAGCCAGCACAAAAGTGATCGCAATCAGTCGGTTTTTCATGGTGACCTCCTTATTTTTGCGCCGGAGCATCAGCAGGTTGCTGCTGGTTCTGTTGCTCCTGCTTGAGCTGCCAGACCTCGTCGATGATCTTGTCCGCGGCTTTCTCCGCCGCCGCCGCCGGGAAGTAGATATTGATCGTGACGCAGGCCGGAAGTATCAGCGCTGCCGGCAGCAGCCAAATCCAGTGTTTCATGATGGTTCCTTTATTGTATGACCGGTTTTGCGTTGCCTTGGGTAACGCGCTGAATGCGTGACAGCAATTCGCCCCAACCGACGCGGTGATTGTAACCCAGCACCGTAATCGCCGGCACGCCGCTGCCCTTGACGATCACATAGCCTTCCTTGGCCGGCTCGACGCCGTCCATTTCGCAGACGCCCTGGCGCAATTTGCACGACAGGCCGATCTTCGAGTAATTGAATTCCTTAAAGAATCGCAGGAAGCTGCGCTGGATGGCCGCCGCCGCGCCTGCTCCGCCCAGTGCGGAAATGTTTTCCACCGCGCGCTGCGAAATCTTCTTCGGGTAGCTTCCCGGCGA
The DNA here is from genome assembly GCA_946478865.1 of uncultured Methylobacillus sp. The sequence goes on along the minus strand of CAMLDO010000001.1, from coordinate 61,470 downwards.
GCTGCGGAAGGAGGCGTCGAACTGCACGGGCTCCCACCGCGACAGCACCATGTTTTTGACATCGCCGTCGAGGCGCCCCGTCATCGCGCCGAAAGAGAACGTGCGCGTCAACAGGTCGAGGTCGAGATTGCGCATGCGGATATCGGCCTCGAAACGCGGCGCGATGCCCAGCGGGTTCTGCATGGCCAGCTTGTCCACCGTAATCGAGCCGTCGAAAACGTCTATGCCCATCGCTCCGTCCATCGTCATCATGCCGTTCGTGTAAGTCACCATCGGAATGCCCGCCGCAAGCTTGCCCTCCATCACCGGCCACCCAGCCGCATGGCTGAAATCGGCCATCGAGATCGGCGTCAGCGTCGCCCCCAGATGCCAGTGCCATTGCTTCTGCAAAAAGGCCGCCGACACGTCAGTCAGCGTCAGAGTGCCATCCAGGATGGGCAGCCGCATCACCGGCGAGGTCAGCGAATAGCCGTTGAGCACAGCCGCCAGATCGCTCGCCCCCAGATTCATCTTGAGCACGTGCCCGCCGGCATAGCGCAGATTCGCCTGCGTCGCTTCATTCAACGACCAGGGAACGTTCGCGTTGACCTTGTATAGCGCAAACTTGCCGTTGCGATCCTCGACATCGAAATCGTGCAGAGCCACGCTGAAAGACTGGAGCGCGCTTTCATGCAGACTGACGCGCACATCGGCCTGCCCGGCCATTTCGAGATTGCCGAGCATGGTTTTTTCGAGGAAAGGCTTGAGCAGGTCGGCGTACGCCGCTGCCATGTCGAGACGGTCGGCCTTCGCTTCCAGATGTTCGAGACGATTGTCGGGGCGGGAAAGCGTGGCAGACACTTGCGCAGTGCCGACACCGCCGATGGCAAGCGTGCCTTGCTCAACGGACAGGGTCTTTTCCGAATACCGGCCGCGTCCCTCGAAGCCAATATCCGCCTTGGCGAGATAGAGCGGCTGCCAGAACACTTCGCCGTCGGTTCCGTCCAGCTTGCCCGACCAGCGCCACTGCTCGCCCTCGCGTACTGCTGTCGCAGCAAGTCTGGCGGCGATCTTTTCGCCCGCATGCAGCCCGGACTCGTCATTGAACACGACATCCTTGACGAAGAGCTCCCCACGTAGCTGCTTCAACATGCGCTGCTCGCCGGAAAACTCCGCGCGGCCGCGCAGCTCCCCCTTGCTCACAACGAGGGGCAATGCAAATTCCTTGGACAACTGCGCCGCGTCTCCGCGTTTCAGCGTCGCCTCGCCGCGCCAGCGGCCATCCATCGCCAGCGAACCGCTGACCTGCTCGGCTTGTGCGCCGGGATAATCAATTTGTCCGATCTGGATGTCGATGCGATCGACGGCACCCACAGGAAGAGCGAGCCAGAGGTGGCAGAACAAGAACAGCCGCATGTAGCGGCCGCGGCTCATTCCGGGAACACTCCCGTCGAGAGATAACGGTCGCCGCGGTCGCACACGATGGATACGATCACCGCGTTCTCCACTTCTTGCGCCAGTTGCAGCGCCGCATACATGGCGCCGCCGGAGGAAATCCCGGCGAAAATGCCTTCCTCGCGCGCGAGCCGTCGCGTCATTTCCTCGGCTTCCGGCTGGCCGACCTCGATCATGCGGTCGATGCGCGAGAAATCGCAGATTTCGGGCAGATATTCCTTGGGCCACTTGCGGATGCCGGGAATTTGCGCGCCGTCCCTGGGCTGCACGCCGACGATCTGGATCGCCGGATTCATTTCCTTGAGGTAGCGCGAGGTGCCCATGATGGTGCCGGTGGTGCCCATGCTGGAGACGAAATGGGTGATTTTGCCCGCAGTGTCGCGCCAGATTTCCGGGCCTGTGCCCTCGTAATGCGCCAAGGGATTATCCGGATTGGCGAACTGGTTGAGGATCACGCCACGCCCTTCGGCCTGCATCTTGTCCGCAGTATCGCGCGCAAACTCCATGCTGCCTGCTTTTGGGGTCAGCACGAGTTCGGCGCCGAAGGCCTTCATCGTCTGGCGTCGCTCCAGGCTCTGGTTGTCCGGCATCACCAAAATCATCTTGTAACCCTTGATCGCGGCGGCCATCGCCAACGCGATGCCGGTGTTGCCGCTGGTCGCTTCGATGAGCGTATCACCCGGCTTGATCGTGCCGCGCGCTTCGGCGTGGGCGATCATCGACAGCGCCGGACGATCCTTCACCGAGCCTGCCGGGTTGTTGCCTTCGAGCTTGGCGAGGATGACGTTGCTGGTATCGCCGGGAATACGCTGCAATCGCACCAGGGGCGTATTGCCGACGAATTGGTCTATGGTTTTATAACTCATATGGTTTTATAACTCATGGGACTTGTAGCTCATTTCTTCAAAAACGCGAGCAGGACGGCAAATACAGCGAACGCGGCAAACGCCACCAGCGAGAGTTGGGGAATGGTCATGCCGAGCCAGGTCCAATCGATGCTGGAGCACTCCCCTGTGCCCTTGAAGACCAGTTGCAGCGCTTTCTGCATCGGAAAGCTCTCGAACAGGTAATCGAAGCCCACGCCGCATTCGACCATCACCTTGTCCGGGTTGGCCTGAATCCAGATATGACGCGCAGCGATCCCGGCCCCGGTCGCGGCTGCGGCGAATTGCAGGAAACCGTAGACGCGGCGGCCCAGTTGTCCCGGGTTGTGCAGCGCAGCCAGCAGGAAGATCGCGCCGAGCGCCATGTAGGCGATGCGCTGCGAAATGCACAGCGGACAGGGTTCGAGGCTGTGTTTCTGCTGGATATAGAGGGCGAAGGCAACCAGACCGAAGGACGCGATGAAACCGAGCAGGTAACCGGCGCGACCGCCGAGGATTCTGTTAAGCATGAAGGACTCGCAGCTTATAATGAAAACAATGATTGTAACGGAAGACCGGGCCCTCTTTGACTACCGAACTCGCTTTTGAATCCCGCCGCCCGAATGTGCTCAGCGTCAGCGCGCTCAATCGCATGGCGCGCGAGACGCTGGAACGCAGCTTTCCGCTGTTCTGGGTCGCGGGCGAAATCTCCAATCTGACCCGCGCTGCCTCCGGCCACTGGTATTTCTCGCTCAAGGATGAACGCGCCCAGGTGCGCTGCGTGATGTTCCGCAATCGCAACAGCGCGCTCGACTGGATACCGCGCGAAGGCGATCACGTCGAAGCACGCGCGCTGGTGACGCTGTACGAGGCGCGCGGCGACTTCCAGCTCACCATCGAAGCATTGCAGCGCGCCGGTCTGGGTACGCTGTTCGAGGCATTCGAGCGCCTCAAGGCCAAGCTCGAAAAGGAAGGCCTGTTCGACCTCGCACGCAAACGCCCGCTGCCTGCCCATCCCTGCCAGATCGGCATCATCACCTCGCCCGACGCCGCCGCGCTGCGCGACGTGCTGACCACGCTGCGCCGGCGCATGCCGGGCATTCCGGTCGTGCTCTACCCCACGCCCGTGCAGGGCAAGGGCGCGGCAGAACTCATTGCGCGGGCAATTCGCACGGCGGGCGAACGCGACGAGTGTGAGGTGCTTATCGTCTGTCGTGGCGGGGGCAGCATCGAGGACTTGTGGCAGTTCAACGAGGAAGTGGTCGCACGGGCGATTGCGGAGTCTCCGGTCCCGGTCATTTCCGGCGTCGGGCACGAAACCGACTTCACGATTGCTGATTTCGTCGCTGATCGCCGCGCACCCACGCCGACCGCAGCGGCCGAACTGGTGACACCCGACCGGCAGGCGCTGCTGCAATCGGCCAATGCGCTGCACTTGCGTCTGCGCCGTCAGATGCAACATCTGCTCTATCAGCGCATGCAGCAGACAGATTATCTGGCGCGCCGCCTGGTGCACCCGGGCGAGAAGATACGCCAGCAGCAGGAACGACTGGGGCATCTGCAGGCCCGCCTCAACGCGGCGCTGCTGCGCCTCACCGACCGCGCCCAGGCGCGCTTCCAGCCGCTTCCGCAACGACTGCTTGCCGCCCAGACGCGCGATCTGCAGCAAAAGCGCGACCGCTTGCTGCGGCTCGAACAGAATCTGCGCCATCTCAGCCCGAATTCGGTGCTGGAACGTGGTTACAGCCTGGTGCAGCAGGCCGACGGCAGCATCGTGCGCGACAGCAACCAGCTCGCTCCGAAGGAGGCGTTGACCGTGACGTTCGCCCACGGCCAGGCCGAGGTCAAGGTGGAAATAGTCCGCAATTAGTCTACCTGGACCGCATATCCGCCCTGCGTCGTTGCGCCAATAGCGGTAAAATCACGCAAAATTAATCGCTCAAAAGGCCATTGATGGCATCCTCGTCCGTTCAGAAAACCGGAGTTCCCGCACTTGCTCTCGCCGCCCTCGGCGTCATCTTCGGCGATATCGGCACCAGCCCGCTGTATACGATGAAAGAAGTTTTCGCGAGCCATCATCCGGTGCCGGTGACGCCGGAAAACGTGCTGGGCGTGCTGTCATTGATTCTGTGGTCGCTCATCATGGTGATCACCGTCAAATACGTGATTTTCGTGATGCGGGCCGATAACCGAGGGGAAGGCGGCATCATGGCCTTGATCGCTCTCGCCACCCAGCAGGCCGGCGACGACAGGCGCAAGCTGCGTTTCATCACCCTGGCCGGCATCATCGGCGCCTGCATGTTTTTCGCGGACGGCATGATCACCCCGGCGATTTCCGTGCTCTCGGCGGTCGAAGGCCTCGAAGTCGCCGCGCCCAAGCTGCATACCTGGATCATTCCAATCACACTGAGCGTGCTGTTCGTGCTGTTTTCCGTGCAACGCCACGGCACGGCCACGGTCGGCAAGCTGTTCGGACCCATCATGCTGGCCTGGTTCACGACGCTGGGCGTGCTGGGCATCATGAACATCCTGCACGACCCCGGCGTGCTGCAAGCGGTCAACCCGGTCTACGCCCTGCACTTCTTCACTGACAATCACTGGATGGCCTTCGTCGCGCTCGGCGCGGTAGTGCTGGCGGTCACCGGCGGCGAAACGCTGTATGCCGACATGGGCCACTTCGGTCGCGTACCGATACGCCTCGCGTGGTTCGGCCTGGTCTTGCCTTCGCTGATACTCAATTATTTCGGCCAGGGCGCGCTGTTGCTGCACGATCCTGCCGCCGTCAAGAATCCTTTCTATCTGCTGGCCCCGGAATGGGTATTGTTCCCGCTGATCGTGCTCGCAACGCTGGCGACAGTGATCGCGTCGCAGGCGGTCATTTCCGGCACCTTCTCGGTGTCCCGCCAGGCGCTGCAGCTCGGCTTCATGCCGCGTACGCAGATCAAGCACACGTCGGAAAGCCAGGCCGGACAGATTTACCTGCCGCGGGTGAACTGGGGGCTCATGCTGGCCGTGATGGCCCTGGTCATCGGCTTCGGCTCCTCCTCCAACCTCGCCGCCGCTTACGGCATCGCGGTGACGGGCGACATGGTCATCACCACCCTGCTCGCCGCGATGGTGTTCCATGGCGTATGGAAATGGAGCTGGGCGCGCACGATCGCGATCGCAGCGATATTCCTCACCATCGATCTCGCCTTCTTCGGTGCCAACATCCTCAAGATTCCCGCCGGCGGCTGGTTCCCGATTCTCGTAGGCATCGTGATCTTCACTCTCATGCTGACCTGGAAGCGCGGCCGCGAGATGCTGTACAAGCGCCTCAAGGACGATGCCATGGATCTGGACAGTTTCATCCATGCCATCGGCGCCCATCCGCCGACTCGCGTGCCGGGCACGGCCATTTTCATGACGCCGAATCCCTATGGCGTGCCGCATGCGATGCTGCACAATCTCAAGCACAACAAGGTGCTGCATGAGCAGATTGTGCTGCTGACGGTAAAGATCACGGATGTGCCGCACACCGATCCGGACGACCGCATCATTGTGGAAGCATTGCCCCACGACTTCTATCGCTTGCAGATCCAGTACGGCTTCAAGGACGACCCGGACCTGCCCAAGGAACTGGAGCGCTGCGCCGAGAAGGGCTTGGCACTCGACGTGATGGATACCTCCTTCTTCATCGGCAAGGAAACCCTGCTCGCGCGACGTGACGCGGATATCGCCTACTGGCGGCAAAAGCTGTTCATTGGCATGTTCCGCAACGCAGACAGCATTACCTATTACTTCAAGCTTCCGCCCAACCGCGTGGTTGAACTGGGAGCGCAGGTCACTCTCTAACCGAACATGAATACCACTGGGAGCCATACAATGAAAAAAACGATCGCCGCCCTGCTAGCCACACTGCTGCTCGCCGGCTGCGCCACGACACAGACCACGAATTCCAGCGTCGTCGGGGTCGAGCGCAAGCAATACGTGGGGCTGGTTTCCGAGAAGGAGGCCGAGCAGCAATCCGCCCTGGCCTATCAGCAGACCCTGAAAGACGCCGAGTCCAAGAAGCAGCTTAATCAGGACAGCGCCGAGACCCAACGTGTGCGCAACATCGCCAACCGTCTCATCGCCGAGGTCGGCGTGTTCCGCACGGATGCGCTCAAGTGGAACTGGCAGGTCAACGTGATGGAAAGCAAGGAGGTCAACGCCTACTGCATGGCGGGCGGCAAGATGATGGTCTACACCGGCCTGCTCGATCAGATCAAACCGACCGATGACGAACTGGCAGCAGTGATGGGGCATGAAATCTCGCATGCGCTGCGCGAACACGTGCGCGAGCGCATGTCACGCGCCAAGGCGCAGCAGATGGGCCTCTTGGGCGCAGCCGCGCTGGTCGGACTCTCCACCAAGAGCGGCGACAACGCGGTGAGAACGCTCGCCCTCGGCGGCGCAATCGCCACCGTGGCCCTGACCCTGCCCAACAGCCGTACTGCCGAGCACGAAGCCGATGAAGTCGGGCTGGAACTCATGGCGCGTGCCGGCTACAACCCGAATGCCGCGGTCACGCTGTGGGAAAAGATGAGCGCCAAGGGCGGCGCGAAACCGCCGGAGTTCCTCAGCACCCACCCTTCGGACCAGGCACGCATGGACGACATCAAACGACTCATTCCCAAGGTCATGCCGTTATACGAACAGTCCAAAAACAAGTAAGGTATTTCGAGGGCGCCGCTGGCGCCCTTTTGTTTTTCAGGGGCAGCAATAATGAACCGGAAGATTAGCGAAATTCTGGAGCGCATGAGAGCGCTCGAAAGCGAACTGGAACAGGAGCTCTCGACGCGACGCGAGCAATTCCGCTATACGCTGGAAAATCACAAGGTGCGCTTCGAGCGCGATATCCTTGCCCAGCAGAAAAAATTCCGCGCCGGCCTGCTGCGCTACATTTTCACCGCCCGCCCGCTGCATGTACTGACCGCGCCGGTCATATACGCCGTCTCGATCCCGCTGGTGCTGCTGGATCTCATGGTCACGCTTTACCAGTACGTCTGCTTTCCGGTCTACGGCATCCCGCGGGTCAAGCGCAGCGACTACCTCGTGTTCGACCGCCATCATCTGGCGTACCTCAACCTGCTGGAAAAGATGAACTGCTTTTACTGTTCCTACGCCAACGGATTAATTCCTTATTTCGCCGAGGTCGTTGGCCGCACCGAGCAATACTGGTGCCCCATCAAGCACGCCTCCAGGATGCGCTCGGTTCACTCGCGCTATCGCCTGTTCAGCGAATACGGGGATGCGGAAGGCTTCAGGCGCGATCTGGAGAAAATAAGGAAGGATTTCGAGGAGCAGTCTGGCCAGAAGTAATCTAATGCCGTAAAACAGCAGGCCGGCACCGCTCGAAAATATTCCTGCAATCATTGGGGCGGAATAGATTCTTCCATCCGATCCAATGCCATCAAATTGGCACGTGCCTGAATATCGTTGCGATCGATTTCCAGCGCGCGCCGATATGCGGAACGCGCCTCGGATAAATTTCCGGCCAATCGATACGCGTAGCCCAGGTTGTTCCAGACCCTGGCCTTGTTCGGCGAGGCCTCGGCCGTGGCCCTCCACAGCGACACCTCCGTCCGGTAGTCCTCATTGCGCGAGATAGCAACCGTCCCCAGCAACAGTACCAGCGCAAAACCAGCGGAGACAGCAATGCGCGGAGGCACGCTCCTGACGAGCGCGATGACAAGAAGCAGTGCCGGGCCGATCAGCGCAAGATACAACTGGCGATCGTTTGCGATATCCGAGCGCGGCAACAGCGAGTTGGTCGGCAATAGATGGAGGAAGAACCACAGTATCCCCAATCCCAGCCATGGATGCTTTCGCATCGCATGCAACCCCCACCCCACCAGCCCCGACAACACGATGGCCTTGAGCAGCCAAGCCAGCCCGAACTGTTCCGGTAGTGCAATATCGGGATCGATATTGGCATGCAGCATCAACAGCGGCTGCGTCAGGAGATAAAACTGCCCTTCCACCTGCGCAGTCAGATTTTCGCCCAGTCCCCGGACAGACAAACTGCCTGCGAGCAAGCGCTGGTAAGCAGGCATGGCCAGCATCGCGAGCATGGCGGCAGCCAGCATCAACCAGAGCGACAATAGCTCCCTGGCGGATTCCCGCAATGATTTTCCCTCGGCCCGCTGCCACAGCAGCAGCGCGAACGGCAAGGTCCACGCCGTTTCCTTGACCATGAGCGCGGCCAGCAGCATGAGCGCGGCCCAACCGCGCCTGCCATGCAGCCCCAGCAGCATCCCGGACAGATAGAAACACGCCATCAGCGATACCGAGCGACCGCTGATGTAGGTCACAGCCTCGGTCTGCGCGGGATGCAGAGCGAACAGCAATGCCGCTAACAGGGCAGCATACTCTGCATGCTCCGCAAGATGTAGCCTGCACAAGCGACAGACGAGCGCATGCACGAGCAGCACGTTGAAGCCATGCACCACAATATTGAAGGCATGAAAGCCGACCGTTCCCCAGCCCATGCTCCAGTTGAAGGTATAGCTCAATTTGAGCAAGGGGCGAATGCCGGGCATGGAAGCAAGCCAGGCGTTCCAGGAATGCACGGCCGGGTTGTCGACGATGACGTTGAAATCGTCGAACTGGAACGCGGCGGGCAAGGCATTGGCGTATGCGAGCGCGACGGCCGCTGCCAGCAGCAGAAAAGCATGGCAGGAGATGCGCATCGGAGAGTGCATCATAGTCGTGATCGTGGTCTGCAAGACATGAAAAAGGCCATGCGGCCCGCTTGGCAGCAGGCACACATGGCCGTGACATGCATCATCTCGATCAGAAGCTGAGCAGACCCTTCAGCGCCTTGACGCCCTTCTGCACGGCGTCAGCCGGATTGCTCGCCGCTTCCGCAGCGCTTTCCTGCGGCGTGCGTGCCTGACTGCTGCCAGAAGACGAGTTGCGGGCCAGTGGATCGCCATTCTTCTCAAAATACTTCTGGCAGATCGCGCCCTGCTCGCCCGACATCACGCTGGTATAGCTGCGGCCTTCGCAAAGCTGCGGGCCGAGCGCCACCGCTTCGGCTTCGCAATGATTGCCGATGAACTGATAGCGCTTCTTGTCCACGGCGGTCTTGCAGGCCTTGGCCATGATAGCAGCCGTGTCCTGACCACAAGCGTCCGCGGCTTCCTTCCAGTTGCGCTGCTTTTCGGCTACCGCAGTGTAGCGGTCCGGATCCGACATTTCGCCCGTCAGCTTCTTCACGCGGCCGCAGAACTCGGCCTTCTTGGACTGGCACATCGCACCGTCCATCGTGAACAGCGGATACTCCAGATTGTCCATGGCCTTGCGGCAGGCTTCGGCGATCTGCTCCTTGCTGGTGTCCTTCGGCGGCGTGTATTCGCAGCTGCCAAGTTTCTTGCCGGAGAAGGACTGCTTCATGTCGATAGACTCGCCTTCCATCTTCCCGCTGATCTGCATCTTGCCGCTGTAGCTGTTGCCGCTGCTGGTGATCTCGCCGGAGCCGGTCATCGGATCCTTGCCGGTACACACCATCTTGAACGTCATCTTGCTGCCGACCTGCTTCTGCTCGGTCATTTTGCAATCGGACGATTCGTTCTTCGGCACCATGCTGTCCGGCTTCTTGTCCTTGGGCAAACAGGCTTGGGAAGTCTGAGCCGGCATCGCCATCGGCATGCCGTCCATTTCCATCTTGCTGGTGATTTCCCACAGTTCGCCCGGTGCGGCGAGTGCCGGCAGCGACACAAACGCTCCCATCAGCCCGGCCAGCAGGCCGGTCGTCATCTTGTTCATGCTTGATCCTGAGTAAAGTGAATCGGGCTTATTCGGCCTTGATCAGGCGCAGCGCGAACGGGAAGGTGTACATCTCGCCCTTCTGCACCTTGAGCGTACCCATGATGATCAGCACCAGTGCGGCCAGCGCCAGTGCGAGCATGGCCAGCCAGCCGAGAACCGGGATGAAGGCGAGCACGAAGTTGGCAATGAACAGCGTGATGCCGAAATTAAGCAGTTCGGCGGCATTCTTGTAGACGAATGCGTCGTCCTTCTTGACCAGGAACATGATCAGCGCGGGAATGATCCAGAAAAAGATCGACAGAATGTACATCAGCACCGCCATGTTGCGGCTGTCTTGAGAAGCTTCCATTATTATATCTCCCTGATTTATTTGAATGAATGGAGCTGCATCGTTCCCGCTGCACTTCGCTATCCCCTGATGCCTGCGGTGCGATGAAGTCGCGTTCGTAAAAATACGGTATAACCCCCCTACTGTCCACCCGGAAATCGCGCCGGCAACTGGCAAAACTCGCAAAAACTGACTTGCGGCGCGTATCCAAGTAAAATCACGCTTTTTCCAAAATCCTTAGGAATCGCCATGCAAGAACTGCAATCCTTTATCGAAGACGCCTTCGAGCGCCGTGCCGACATCAACCCCGCCAATGCCGACAATAAGACCAAGGATGCCGTGTTCGGCGTGCTGGAAGAACTGAATGCCGGCCGCCTGCGCGTGGCCGAGAAGATTGACGGCAACTGGGTGACCCACCAGTGGATCAAGAAGGCCGTGCTGCTGTCCTTCCGCCTGGAAGACAACAAGATCATGGACGACGGCGTGACCAAGTATTTCGACAAGGTGCCGCCCAAGTTTGCGAATTACACTGAAGAAGACTTCAAGGCCGGCGGTTTCCGCGTGGTGCCGAACGCGATCGTGCGCCGCGGCTCCTTCATCGGCAAGAACGTGGTGCTGATGCCGTCCTATGTGAATATCGGCGCTTACGTCGATGAAGGCACCATGGTCGACACCTGGGCAACCGTCGGTTCCTGCGCACAGATCGGCAAGAACGTGCACCTCTCCGGCGGCGTCGGCATCGGCGGCGTGCTGGAACCGGTGCAAGCCGGCCCGACCATCATCGGCGACAACTGCTTCATCGGCGCGCGTTCCGAAGTGGTCGAAGGCGTGATCGTCGAAGACAACTGCGTGATCTCCATGGGCGTGTACATCGGCCAGTCCACCAAGATCTACGACCGCGAAACCGGCGAAGTCTTCTACGGCCGCGTTCCGGCGGGTTCCGTCGTGGTGTCCGGCAACCTGCCCTCCAAGGATGGTTCTTACAGCCTGTACTGCGCGGTTATCGTGAAGAAGGTCGATGCCAAGACGCTGGGCAAGGTCGGCATCAACGAACTGCTGCGCGGCGTTTAACCGGCTGCACTTGGCAAGACTTTGTCGGCTGCGCTGCGCGACTCCTCGCCGTACTAACAGCATTATCTCGTCGTTGCTCGCTTGCCTTCGCGTCTTGCCTGCGCTCGCTACGGTTTAAAAACTTGAGGTAAACCAATGAAACTCTACGGCATCCCCAACTGCAGCACGGTCAAAAAAGCCCGTGCCTGGCTGGACGAGCACGGCGTCGCCTACGAATTCCACGACTACAAAAAACAGGGCGTGGATGCGGCGACGCTGGAAAACTGGCTCGCACAGATGCCGTGGGAGAAGCTGGTCAATCGCGCCGGGATGACCTGGCGCGGTCTCGACGATGCGGAAAAGGCGGCGGTGACAGACAATGCCAGCTCCGCCGCGCTGATGCAGGCCAAGCCCAGCGTCATTCGCCGTCCGGTCATCGTTCGCGACAATCGCATCGTGGCTGTCGGCTTCGATACCGATATTTACCAGACTCTGCTTTGATATTCGGGGGCGATCAGCGCCCTCGATTCCTTATTTGGTGCATGGTGCTTGCCATTGCCCAGCCCGCGCTTCAAATCAGTGCGTATCTTTCTCGCCTGCGCTTTGCCGGTTTTCATCTCGCCTGAAAAATCCTTTTTGGGCAAAAACTTATATCTCATGACGGACATCACGCCCCACCTACTTTCGTTTGGCATGCATTCTGCTTGAATCAGGCTTGCAGGCCCAAGGGCGGGTCTGCGCCCGAACAACGACGTCCGGACGCCTGAACAAGGCTGTCTGGATTTTTTTTGCCTGAAAAAGACGACAATTCGCGATGGAAACCCTGATCAGCCTGATGAACAGAATGGGCCTTGGCCTCAAATTCGGACTGAACGCGCTGCTGCTGGTCATGCCCGCGGCGCTGCTGGCAGCCGTTGAAGCCTGGCCGCAGCATAAGATCAACCTGTATATCCTGGCGGGAGTTGGCGGCGGGATAGCACTGATGTTCACGCTGGCCTTCTTCCTGTCGATCCGGCGCGCACTCGATACGCTCAACCACGCTGTTAAATGCATGACGGCGGGCGATCTCTCCGCACGCAGCCAGATCGAGAGCAGCGACGGCTTCGGCACGCTTGCGCTCAATTTCAACGAAATGGCACGCGAAACCGGCCGCCTCATCAAGGAAGTACATGGCGCTACCGATGAAGTCGCAAGCGCGGCGCGCGAACTCACCTCGGCTGCGTCCCGCGTCGTTTCCGGCGCCACGGCCCAATGCGAGCTCGCAGTGGATTCCACCCAGGCCGTCGAGGAAATGCGTTCAAGCGTGGAACAAGTGGCCGAAGCCGCGCGCCTTTCGCGCGAAATCGCGGAAAAATCGGAGTCGCTGGCTGAAAGCGGAACTGCTGTCGTGGACGAGGCCGGCAGCGAAATGGAGCGCATTCGCGCATCCATGGTCAAGCTGGAGGCGCTGGTGCTGTCGATGGGCGAGAACTCGGACGAAATCGGCAACATCGTCAACGTCATCCGCGAGATTGCCGACCAGACCAATCTGCTCGCGCTCAATGCCGCCATCGAGGCCGCTCGTGCCGGCGAACAGGGCCGCGGCTTTGCGGTGGTCGCCGACGAAGTACGCAAGCTGGCCGAGCGCACCACCTCCGCTACCGTGAAAATCAGCGGCATGATCGATGGCATCCTGCAACAGATCGACGGCACCGTGCATGGCATGCAGGAAGGCCGGGCGCAGGCGGAACAAGGCGTCGTCCTCGCCGGCCGCGCGGGCGAGGCTTTGAGCAGCATCCGCGACGGCAGCCACCAGACCATGGACCGCGTGCGCGCGATTGCCGAGGCCACCGCAACCCAGACGGCCGCCAGCCGTCAGGCCGTAGCCAGCATGGAAGAAATCGCCAGGCGCGCCGCGGAGAACAACGCCGCGAGCGATGAAGCTGCCGCCGTGGCCGGTCACCTGGAAACCCTGGCTTCCAACCTGCGCACATCCGTTCAACGTTTCCGCATCTAGGCAGATCATGACCACCTTCGCCATTGCCCTCACCTGCCTCGCCCTGCTCTATGGGCTGATCTACTTCGCCGAAAAGCGCAAGCAGCAGCGCAAGATTCAGCGCCGTCTGCATGGCATCAATGCGCTGCAGACCGGCGTCAACCTCATGACTACCGTACAGCAGCATCGGGGACTGTCCGCTGGCCTGCTCAACGGCAACGATAGTTTCCGCACCAACCTCGTCAACAAGCAGGCGGAAGCGCGCAATGTGCTGGCGCGCATGAAAACGCTCATCGATCAGACGCCGGAACTCGCGCCTGATCGCCGCACGCTGGAAACTGTCACCAATGGCATGGAGGCCATCATCGCCGACCTTCGGTCGCTCACGCCGGAGCAGAGCTTCGCCCGCCACACCGAACTCGTACGCCAGATCATTCACCTGATCGGCGACATGGGCGAACACCTCGGTCTCATGGACAACGAAGGCACCTCGCTGGCCCTGCTTTCCAACCTGTTGCTGCTGCGCCTGCCGCTGCTCATGGAAAGCATCGGCCAAGCGCGTGCGCTTGGCTCGGGCTATGCTGCCAAGGGCCAAGTCGGCGCCGTGGGCCGCATCCGACTGTCCTTTCTCGAAAGCCATATCCGCGAATGCCGCGAGAACATGCATATTCCCGGCAGCAACAGCAAGGCGGCGACCGAGAAAGTCGAAGCGCTGCTCGACCTGCTAGAAAGGGAATTTATCCTGGCCGAAGAAGTGAACATTTCCCCGGAGCAATTCTTCAAGGCGGCCACCGATGCGATAGAATCCTGCCTCAAGCTGTGGCAGGACGTGGCACAACATACCGAGACGGCCATCGGCAAGAAACAGACTGCGGCAAGTACGCAGCGCGAGCATACTTTCCAGGAGTACAACGCCTGACGTTTTCGCAAGGCCACCCCGCCCACTCTGACGCGTTACCGCTCTCCCGCTGAACGGGCGGATAGCCGTTTAATCGATCCACCGCTCTGCTCGAAACCCGCTCATGAACTTGCCGCAGCTCCCTGTTGAAGATCCCGAAGACTCTACCATCGCGCATGAAGGCATTCAGCGCACGCGTAGCGGCGTCATCTACGCGCCTTCTCCCGCCCCTGCCCGCGGTGGTATCCTTGCGTTTTATCCGCACGCAGCAAACGCCATGACCCCGACCCTGCAACTCGCCATCGACCTGCTCTCCCGACGCTCGCTCACGCCCGAGGACGCCGGCTGCCAGGAACTGATGATCGCCCGCCTGGAAAAGCTGGGTTTCAAGATCGAGCGCATGCGTTTCGGCGAGGTGGACAACTTCTGGGCACGGCGCGGCACGGAAGGCCCGCTGCTCGTGTTCGCCGGCCATACCGACGTGGTGCCGACCGGCCCGCTCGATCAGTGGCACAGCGAGCCCTTCACTCCCTCCATCCGCGACGGCATGTTGTATGCACGCGGTGCGGCGGACATGAAGACCTCATGCGCAGCCTTCATCACCGCGATCGAGGATTTCATCGCGGCACATCCCGATCACACCGGTTCCATCGGCCTGCTGATCACCTCGGACGAGGAAGGCATCGCCGTGGACGGTACGGTGCGTGTAGTCGAAGCGCTGCAAGCGCGCGGTGAATTGATCGATTACTGCATCGTCGGCGAACCGACTTCCAACAAGCGCGTCGGCGACATGATCAAGAATGGCCGCCGCGGCTCGCTCTCCGGCAAGCTGGTCGCCAAGGGCATCCAGGGTCACATCGCCTATCCGCATCTAGTGAAAAACCCGATTCACATGGTCTCGCCGGCCATCGCCGAACTGGCAAAAACCGTGTGGGACGAGGGCAACGAATACTTCCCGCCGACCTCGTGGCAGATTTCCAACATGAACGGCGGCACCGGCGCGACCAATGTGGTTCCGGGCGAAGTCGAGATCCTGTTCAACTTCCGCTTCTCCACCGCGAGCACCGTCGAAGGCCTCAAGGAAAAAGTCCACGCGATTCTCGACAAGCACGACGTCACATATGACCTGGAATGGGAGCTCTCCGGCAAGCCCTACCTCACGCCCAAGGGCGATCTGGTGGAAGCGATCAGCGGCGCGATCGAGCAGGCCTATGGCGTCACGCCCGAGCTTTCCACAAGCGGCGGCACTTCGGACGGCCGCTTCATCGCCGACATCTGCCCGCAGGTGATCGAGTTCGGCCCGCTCAACGCCACCATCCACAAGCTCAACGAATGCGTGGGCGTCGCGGACATCGAGCCGCTCAAGGACACCTACCGCATCACTCTGGAAAAGCTGCTGCTGAAGCGCTAAACCAGCCATGGAATTCCTGCTGATATTCGCGGTGGCCGGCGGCCTCATCTGGGCGCTGGTGTGGGCCGCGAGCGGACGCGACAAGAACGACGGAGACAAGAAAGAATGAGCACCAACCCGCTCGAAGCGGCGCATCAGCTGCATACCTTGCGCGACTGGCTGCGTTACGCGGTATCGCGTTTCGAGGAAGCCGGTATCTTCTTCGGCCACGGCACGCAGAACAGCTATGACGAAGCTGTGTGGCTCATCCTGTCCGCGCTGCACCTGCCGCATGACACGCTGGAAAACTTCCTCGACGCGGTCATTACCGAGGCCGAGCGCCGCAAGCTCGCGCAATTGATCGAACGCCGCGTGACCGAACGCGTTCCCACTGCCTATTTGCTGCGCGAAGCCTGGCTCGGCGACTTCAAGTTTTATGTCGACGAGCGCGTCATCGTGCCGCGCTCCTTCATCGCTGAACTGCTACGCGACCAATTGGCGCCGTGGGTAGAAAACCCGGAAGAGGTCACCGCCGTCGCCGACATCTGCACCGGCAGCGGCTGCCTCGCGATCCTCGCCGCACACGCCTTCCCGAATGCCGAGGTAGACGCCGTCGATATTTCCGACGCCGCGCTCGCCGTCGCACGCAAGAACGTCGCCGATTACGGGCTGGAACATCATGTCCATCTGGTGCAATCCGACATGCTGTCCGCGCTCGCCGGGCGGCAGTACGACATCATCCTGAGCAACCCGCCATATGTGGATGCGCCTTCGATGGATGCCCTGCCACAGGAGTACCGCGGTGAACCCGATATCGCACTTGCGAGCGGCGAAGACGGGCTGGACCACACGCACACGCTCATCGCGCATGCCGCCGAGCACCTGCATCCAGGCGGCCTGCTCATCGTCGAGATCGGCCACAACCGCGATGTGCTGGAAGCGGCCTATCCGCACCTGCCGTTCACCTGGCTGGAGGTCAGCGACGGGGATCAATACGTATTTTTGCTGACGCGCGAACAGCTGACCTGAGAGGCCGCACAAGCAGTTTCTTTCCTGCACATAAATGTTTATATTATGTGTAATGGGTATCCGCATTACCCTTCAAGATGAAACGTCATGTCGAGCCTCGCACAAAATTCGGCATCGCCTGCAGCGAGCCTGCACAGCCCTGAATTTCAGCGTTCGCTGGTTAGCGCGATCTACGAGGCAACTCCCCACGGCATTCTCGTTGTCGATGCCAATGGACACATCGTTTTTCATAACCCCCGCTTTTTCGAATTGTGGGGGATATCTCAGGAAGACGCCGCCTTTCATCGCGTAGGCCTGTCTCATCAGCCATTGCTGACCCGCGCTCTCGAGAAAGTCAAACATTCCGAGGAGTTTCTTGCCCGCATCGAAGTCCTCTACGCGCATCCTGAAATGGAGGAAAACCGCGAAGTCGAGCTCATCGACGGGCGTACCCTGGATTACCACTCCAAGGCATTGCGCAGCCGGCAAGGCGAACTACTCGGCCGTATCTGGTTCTTTCGCGATGTCACGGAGCACAAGCAAGCCGAGAACCGCCTGCGCGAAAGCGAAAACCGCTTTCGTCAGATGTTCGAATCGAACGATGCGGTGATGCTGCTGATCGAGCCCGAATCGGGCCGTCTCATCGATGCCAACCGCGCCGCCAGCCGTTTCTACGGCTATACCATCGAAAAAATGCGCAGCATGTGCATCGACGAGATCAATACCCTGCCGCCGGAGCAAATCGCGGAAGAGCGCCGGCGTGGCCTGAAACAACAGCGCAACTACTTCATCTTCCCTCACCGCAAGGCCGGCGGCGAGATGTGTACCGTCGAGGTGCATTCCTCGCCGATCACCGTGGGAGGCAGGATACTGCTGTTCTCGATCATTCACGACATTACCCGGCAATACCAGGCCGAGCAGGAACTGAAGATCGCCGCGATCGCCTTCGACTCTCAGGAAGGCATGTTCGTCACGGACGCCGACAAGGTGATCCTGCGCGTCAATCGGGCCTTCACGGAAATCACCGGCTATACCGCGGAGGAAGTCATCGGCCAAACGCCCCACGTGCTCAGTTCAGGCCGGCATGAGGAGCCCTTTTACGCCGATATGTGGGAACACATTACGCGCAACGGCACCTGGCAAGGGGAGATCTGGAACCGCCGCAAAAGCGGCGAAATGTTCCCGGAATGGCTCACGATCACCGCCGTCCGCAATCACGAGGGCAAGGTAACCAATTATGTGGCCGCGCTCATGGACATCAGCCTGCGCAAGGCGTCCGAAGAGCGAATCAACCAGATGGCCTTCCATGACATGCTCACGCACCTGCCGAATCGCCGCATGCTGATGGATCGGCTGTCGCAGGCCATCGCGGCGAGCAAGCGCAGCCACAAATATGGCGCGGTATTTTTTCTCGACCTCGACAACTTCAAGCCGCTCAATGATACCCACGGTCACGTGATCGGAGACATGCTGCTGATAGAGGTGGCAGAGCGGCTGAAAAACTGCGTGCGCGAGACCGACACCATCTCCCGCTTCGGAGGCGACGAGTTCGTTGTTTTGCTGGGCGAGCTTGGATCCAGCTGCAGCGTTTCGAAACAGCTGGCCGCCACGGTGGCGGAGAAGATTTGCGTTGCGCTGGCCGAACCTTACTCCTTGCAGCCCAACGCGTCTGCCGAACCGGTTTCTCACGTCTGTACGGCCAGCATCGGCATCGCGCTTTTCCGCGGCGCCGAACTCGGCATGGATGAAGTCCTCAGCCGCGCCGACAACGCCATGTACCAGGCGAAACACGACGGCGGCGACCGCGCCCACATGTATTCCGACTAGCCGAGCCAGGCTTCAGTCGTTGCCCTTGCCCATCCAGATTTGCAGGAATGCGCGCCACTTCTGACGGCGGCTGAGCTGCTCGCTCGAAAGCGAGTCCAGAAAGTCCGACAGGCGCTTGGATTTCGCGATGGTATAGAGCGTCAGCGCCGTGACCGGCACGAACACGATCATGAAGTACATGAGTTTGGTCATGGGCGGATTCGCGGCTTCGTCGAACAGATTCATGCCGAGGATGCCAGTGGCGACGGTGCCGATCAGGCCGAACGCCGTGACCACGGTCAGCCGCGTGACTGTTTCCGCGTGCTGTTTGAGCTGGTCGCTGTCGAGATACTCCGTCATGTCGAGTATGCGCCGGCGCATGCGTTCGAACAGGTCCGCAGTTTCCAGATGCTTCAACATCATTGCGAACAGGTCGCGTGACTGCGCCTGGTCCGACAGCGCATGAAACCAGTAGCGCTGCGTGAAGCGCAGGAAGATTTCCAGGGTATGGCGGATGCTTTTCCTGAAATTCGCGACCGAGATCGGATCGTCGATATCCAGCCGGCTGATCGCGGAAACGAGTCGGTCCGATAGCATCAGCAGCGCTGCCTTCTGGAAATGCGCAATCAGGAACAGCAGGAAGTACTGGTGGCGGAACTGGCTGATGACCCCGGTTTCCTTGTCCGTGAAGATCAATTCGCCGGCATTGCCGATAACCGTGAAGCTTTGCCCGTTGCAGATGAAGCGATTGTTGCCGCGATGCGCCTGCTCACCTTCGTCCCAGTGACGGTCGTAGCAATAGCGGTTTTCGAAGTCATGCAGAAAACCGTCGGAATACGGCAAAGACGCGGAATCGCCGGGGCGTGTCACGAGGCCTAGACGGATGATGTCCGCGCGCGACAGTCGGGAAATATCCTCGAACGCGAGATAGTTCATGAGCGGCATGCGCTGGTATTCAATTTCGCGATAGCGGATCGGCCCCTCCTCGTCGGAATAATGCTGCACCAGCGGGCGCAACAGAAATTCCCAGTGCGAAGCCACGCGCGGCACGCGATGCTCGCGCACGAACTGGAGGTAAAGCTCCTTGTGCTCGTAATCGGAGCTGGCCAGCACCTGCCCTTGCTTGTCCAGCCACTCGACCTTGCGCGCGCAGTGGCCGCCGCGACCGTTGGATTCCCAATGGCTGGGGTAGGCACGCCCAAGGCGGAACATGGTATCCATCGCCTGATGCAGCGTCAGATTCTGGCCGATCACCTCCACGGCCAGGATGGCGACATCGATGTCGTAGAAAAAATAAAGGTCGACATGGTCGACCGTGAGCAGGATGGGATCGGGATTGTCGCCGTAGCTGACACGCGCTTGTGCCACATCGCTGCGGCTGAACACGCGAATCGGCGAACGTCCGCAGTGGGCATCGTCGTCACCGCGGATGCCCTCGCCGTAAAGAAAACGCTGGGCAAAAGGCAGAAAGGTCACGAACTCGCGATAACGGCGCTCGCTGAACTGTGTCGCCGCCGAAGTGAATTCATCGTCGATCTCGCGCCAGGGCGTCGAGGCCGCAACAGCCTTCAGATAGTCCCAGTGGTGCTGGATCTGCCGGTCTTCGCCTTGCGGGATTAGCTGTATCGGCCACAGCATGACCTGACGCAGGGTATCGACATGCGGCATATCGGCGTTCGTATCCATCTATCTCCCTCCAGAAGATGGCCTGTTTGGTTTTGCGCAGCGTGGCTCTGATTCATGCTTGGCCGCGGTTGCGGATTATGCGTGCTGTCAGCCCCGGCCGCGGTTACGATCGCTGCGGCGTTGCAGCGCAGGTGGCGCCATCTCGTCGCCACGCACCCGGCGGCGTGACGGATCGGCGCTCTTCGCAGGCGGCCGAGCTTTTCCGCCTGTCGGCCTGCCCGGAGTTTTTGCCGCGGCGCCCGGCACGGGGCGCTTATCGCGCGCTTCCGGCCTGCGCTCCTTGGGCGTGAAGGATTGGCCCAGCTTCTCGTTTTCCTTTTGCGAGCGCTGACCTGTGCGCGGCACCGCTAATCCGGCCCACTCCAGCAGCGCAGCGACCTCCTTGGGCGGCAGTTCCAGCATCTGTCCGCGCTTGACGCGAGGAGGCAGGTTGACCGGACCGAAGCGCACGCGCATGAGGCGGCTCACCATAAGACCCATCGCCTCGAACATGCGGCGCACCTCGCGATTGCGCCCTTCACGCAGCACCACCTGGTACCAGTGGTTGGCGCCCTCCCCCCCCTTGTCCTGAAGGACATCAAATTGCGCCACGCCGTCTTCAAGCTCGATGCCGACGCGCATCTGCGCCATCTGCTCTTCGCTGAGCTCGCCCATGAGGCGCACCGCGTACTCGCGCTCGACTTCGTAGCGCGGATGCATGAAATGATTCGCGAGATCGCCGGACGTGGTAAAGATCAGCAAACCGGAAGTATTGATGTCGAGACGCCCGATCGCCACCCAGCGTCCGCCGCGCACACGCGGCAGCTTGTCGAACACCGACGCGCGCTGCTCCGGGTCATCCTGGCTTACGATTTCGCCTTCCGGCTTGTGATAGAGGAGCACGCGCGGCATCTCGGCTTCGAACTGCAGATGCAATGTACGTTTGTCCAGGCGCACCACATCCGTGGGGACTACCGCGGCGCCGACTTGCGCCACTTCCCCGTTGATCGTGATGCGACCGCTCGCGATGAGCTCTTCCATGTCGCGCCGTGATCCCAGCCCAGCCAATGCCAACAGCTTGTGCAAACGCTGTGGCGGCATGTCGGGAGCGACCGCACGCGGTGGTCGCTGAGGGCGGGATTGCTGCTTGAAAGGTCTTGCCATCGGTAACTCCTCAAACCCGAGACACCAGAAACCGGGAGGTCCGTGGCATATCGGGGATATTTCAAATGATTATCCGCTCTCGCGACATGAAGGCGGAGCGGTTTGCGCGCCTCGTCAAAGAGCAGCGCGGTTTTCGGTCTTAATCCGCCGCTTCAAAATTGAGCGGTATCTCGTGCTGCGGAAACTGTTCCAACGGCGGCAGTTCCGACAGCGAACGCAGATTGAGGTCGTCGAGAAACGTCCTGGTCGTCGCCAGCAGCGACGGTCGCCCCGGCACCTCTCTATGCCCCACCACGTCGATCCAGCCGCGCTCCTGCAGCGTACGGATGATGTTGGGATTGACCGCAACGCCGCGGATTTCCTCGATGTCGCCGCGCGTCACGGGCTGTCTGTATGCGATGATCGCCAGCGTCTCCAGTACCGCGCGCGAATAGCGCTGCGGACGTTCCGGATTGAGCCGCGCGAGATACGGCCAGTATTCCGCACGCGCCTGAAAACGCCAGCCGCTCGCGACCTGCACCAGTTCCAGCGTACGGCCCTGCCAGTCGGCCTTGAGTTCGTCCAGCAGCATGCGCAAGGTGGCGCGGTCCATGCGATCCTCGAACAGCTTGAGCAATCCGTCCAGCGACAAGGGCTCGCTGCTCGTGAGCAGCGCCGCTTCCAGCACGTTCTTCAGATGCTGAATATTGCTGGCACCGATGTCAGCGGCCATCGCTCGCCTGCACGTATATCGGGCTGAACGCTTCCTGCTGCGTTAATCGCACGAGACCCTCGCGCGCCAACTCCAGGATCGCAAGGAAACACACGACCAGCTTGGGGATGCCCTCCTTGAGGTCGAACAGCGCGACGAACTCAAGCAAAGGTTCGGCGCTCAGCTTGCGCAGGATAATGCTCATGTGCTCGCGCACCGACAGTTCTTCGCGGCTTACCTTGTGATGGGTGAAATGGCTCGCGCGCTTGAGCACACCCTGCCATGCCTCGAACAGCTCTTCCATGCTCACACCCGGCAGCTCCTGCTGCGGGATATGATCGTAATAGGCCTGCGCCACCAGCATTTCGCGCCCTACTTGCGGCATGTCGTCTATGCGCTGCGCTGCCAGCTTGATCGCTTCGTACTCCATGAGACGCCGCACCAGTTCGGCACGCGGATCTTCTTCCTGCTCGATGGCTGCCGGCTTGGGCAGCAGCATGCGCGACTTGATCTCGATGAGCACCGCCGACATCAGCAAGTACTCCGCCGCCAGCTCCAGCTTGGCCGCGCTCATTTTCCCGATGTAGTCCATGTACTGCTTGGTCAGCTCGGCCATGGGAATATCGAGGATATCCAGATTGTGCTTGCGGATCAGGTACAGCAACAGGTCGAGCGGCCCCTCGAAGGTTTCGAGGTAGATTTCCAGCGCGTCCGGCGGGATATAAAGATCCTGCGGCAGCTCCGCCAGGGGTTCGCCATGTATGCGAGCACTGGCGGCAGGCAACATCAGTTGTAGCCCAACCCCATCGCTTCGCGCACATCGCGCATGGTCTCACGCGCCAGTTTGCGCGCACGCTCGCAACCGTCGGCAACGATGTTCTTCACCAGCGTCGGGTCTTCCGCGTATTCGGCGGCGCGTTCCTGAATCGGCTTGAGCTCAGCCAGCACGCCATCGATCACCGGCTGTTTGCACTCGATGCAGCCGATGGTGGCGCCGCGGCAACCTTGCTGTACCCAGTCGCGTGTGTTTTCGTCGGAATACACTTCGTGCAATTGATAAACCGGACACTTGGTCGGCTCGCCCGGGTCGGTGCGACGCACACGCGCCGGATCAGTCGGCATGGTACGGATTTTCTTGGTAACCGTATCCGGATCCTCGCGCAGCGAAATCGTGTTGTTGTAGGACTTGGACATTTTCTGCCCGTCCAGACCCGGCATACGCGACGCCGGTGTCAGCTTGGCTTCCGGCTCGACCAGGATCATCTTGCCGCCGCCTTCGAGGTAACCCAGCAGGCGCTCGCGATCGCCCAGGCTGAGACCTTGCTGTTCCTCGATCATCGCCTGCGCAGAAAGCAGAGCCTCTTCGTCGCCGGACTCTTGGTAGCGCGTACGCAACTCTTCGTACAGTGCACCGCGCTTGCCGCCGAGCTTCTTGATCGCGGCTTCGGCCTTTTCCTCGTAGCCCGGCTCGCGGCCGTAGATGTGATTGAAACGGCGAGCAATTTCACGCGTGAATTCAATGTGGGGTACCTGGTCCTCGCCCACCGGCACCTGAGTGGCACGATAGATCAGGATGTCCGCGCTCTGCAGCAACGGATAGCCCAAGAAACCGTAGGTGGAGAGATCCTTGCTGGAGAGCTTTTCCTGCTGGTCCTTGTAGGTCGGCACGCGCTCCAGCCAGCCCAGCGGCGTGATCATCGACAGCAGCGTGTGCAGTTCGGCATGCTCCGGCACGCGGGACTGGATGAAGATGGTGGCGCTGGAGGGATCCACGCCGGCGGCAAGCCAGTCGATCACCATTTCCCAGACATTTTCCTCGATCACCTGCGGCGTATCGTAGTGGGTCGTGAGCGCGTGCCAGTCGGCGACGAAGAACAGGCACTCGTGCTCGTGCTGCAGCTTGAGCCAGTTCTTTAGGACGCCGTGATAGTGTCCCAGATGCAGGTTACCGGTGGGGCGCATGCCCGACAAAACGCGCTCTACAGCCATGATGTTAAGTTTTGCTCTCTAGTTTTCAGGAAAAAAGCCACGAAATCGCCGACATGGAGGCATTTACGAATGGCCACAGGATTTTACCGAGGATACCGGTAAATAACAGCACTATCAGTATGAGAAATCCGAAACGCTCCAGCTTGGCGAATTGCCAGGCATAAGGATGCGGCAACAGGCTGACGGCAATCCGACCACCATCGAGCGGCGGCAGCGGCAGCAGGTTGAGCACCATGAGCACCACATTGATGAGGATGCCGGCCTGCGCCATCAGCGACATCGGCAGCATGAACGCTTCGGGCATGGTGGGGGCAAGCTTGTACACGACGGCCCAGAAGATTGCCATCACCAGATTGGAGCCCGGGCCGGCGGCCGCCACCCACAGCATGTCCTTCTTGGGATGGCGCAGGCGGCTGAAATCGACCGGCACCGGCTTGGCCCAGCCGAACAGGATGCCACCGACCAGCATGGTCAGCAGCGGCACGAGGATGGTCCCGATGGGGTCGATGTGTTTCAGGGGATTGAGCGTGATGCGGCCTGCAGCGGCCGCGGTCATATCGCCGAAATGGCGTGCTGCGTAACCGTGCGCGGCTTCGTGCACGGTGATCGCGAAAATCACCGGCAAGGCGTAAATCGAAATCTTCTGTATGAGGCTGAGTTCCATATCACTCCAATCCAAAACGGGCAGGATCGCCCTTGCCCAGGCGTACCAGTTCCGGCGCTTCACCGGTCAGGTCGATCACCGTCGTCGGCTGCACGTCGCAGGCGCCGGCGTCGATTACCAAGTCCACCTGCCGCTCCAGCCGGTCACGGATATCCCAGGCCTCGCTGAGTGGGGCATCGTCGCCCGGCAACATCAATGTCATGCTCAGCAACGGCTCGTTCAGCTCTTCCAGCAAGGCAAGCGTCACCGCGTGATCCGGCACGCGCAAACCTATCGTGCTGCGCTTGGGATGCTGCAAACGACGCGGCACTTCGCGGCTCGCCTGCAGGATGAAGGTATAGCTTCCCGGCGTGTTGGCCTTGAGCAGGCGGAACTGGCTGTTGTCCACGCGCGCATACACCGCGATTTCCGCAAGATTACGGCAAACCAGCGTGAAATGGTGATTCTCGTCCACACCGCGAATCGCGCGAATGCGCTCCTGTGCATCCTTGTTGCCAAGCATGCAGCCCAATGCATAGCTGGAATCGGTGGGGTACGCCACCACGCCGCCGTTGCGAAATATTTCCACCGCCTGACGAATCAGGCGCGGCTGGGGGTCTTCGGGATGGATATTGAAGTATTGGGCCATGAAAAATTCTTAAACCACGGGAGGACACAGGACAAGAGTCTGCCAGCTTCCGCTCAATGAAGCGCCTCGGTTTCGGGCCAGCCCTGCCAGACCGGCACGCAATTGGATGGCAAGTCGGGCAGCCGCCCCATGTCCATGTAGGCATGGCCCGGGCCATGATAATCGGAACCAAGCGAAGCCTTGAAGCCGAACTGATGCGCGAGCCGCGCAAAATGGCTGTACTGCTCCGGGGTATGGCTGCCGGTCACGACTTCGATGGCAGTACCGCCCACTTCACGGAACTCTGCCAGCAAGGTCGCCATGTTGGTGCGACCGAGATCGTACCGGCCCGGATGCGCCAGTACAGCCACGCCACCGCTGCCGGTAATCCAGCTGACCGCTTCGTCGAGATCGGCCCAGCGGTGCTCGTAATAGCCGGGCTTGCCTTTGACGAGGTATTTCTTGAATACGGCCGCGACATCCTTTGCATGGCCGCTTTCGACGAGAAATCGCGCGAAATGCGAGCGGCTGATGATGCCGCGCTTGGCGTGGCGATAAGCGCCTTCGAGGCTGCCGGTAATACCAATGGCATCCAAGCCTGCCGCCATGCCTTCGGCACGCACATGGCGGCCAGTGCGTATTGCCTGCAATCCCTCGACCAGCGGCATATGCGTCGGCGATACCTTGAGGCCGACGATATGGATCGTACGCTTATGCCAGGTAACCGAGATTTCCACGCCGTTGATGAACGCGACATTCCGTTCGCGCGCGGCCTCTTCCGCTTCAGCCAGACCGCCGAGATCGTCATGGTCGGTCAGAGCCATCACGCGCACACCTTGGGCAGCCGCATGCTCGACCAGTTGGGCCGGCGACAGCGTACCGTCGGAAACGATGGAATGGCAGTGAAGATCGATGGGAGAAGGCATGGAATACGTAGGCGGAGTCGCTCTTGTGAGCCAAGCGGAATCATAGCAAAATAGCCGCCTGACCGATACCTTGGCCTCCTTCCCGTGAAATTCCTGTTCGATCTTTTCCCCGTCATCCTGTTCTTTATTGTCTTCAAGACGCTGGGAATTTATGCGGCCACCGCCGCAGCCATCGTCGCCACGCTCGCGCAGATTGGCTGGGTTAAATTCAAGCACGGCAAGGTAGATGGCATGCTGATCGCCAGCGGCGCCATCATCGTCGTATTCGGCGGCGCGACACTGCTGCTGCACGACGAAACCTTCATCAAGTGGAAACCGACCGTGCTTTACTGGCTCTTCGCCGTCGTGCTGTTCACGGCCGAACTTTTCTGGAACAAAAACCTTATCCGCACGGTCATGCAACAACAGATCACGCTGCCCGATCCGATCTGGCGCAGACTCAATCATGCCTGGGCCGGCTTCTTTGCCGCCATGGGCGTGCTGAATCTCTATGTGGCCTACCATTTCGCCACCGAAACCTGGGTCGACTTCAAGCTGTTCGGCACCATGGGCTTGATGATCGTGTTCGTGGTGCTGCAAAGCCTGTACCTCGGCAAATACATGAAGGAACCGGAATAATGCTTTACGCCATCACAGGCGCGGACACCCCTGACAGCCTTGAGAAGCGCGCCGCCAATCGTCCGGCGCATATCGCGCGCCTGAAACAGCTTCAGGATGAAGGCCGCCTGCTACTGGCCGGTCCTTTCCCCGCGATCGACAGCGTGGACCCCGGCCCGGCGGGTTACTCCGGCAGCCTGATCATTGCCGAATTTCCCTCACTGGCCGAAGCGGAGGCCTGGGCAAAGGCGGATTCCTATGTAACGGGCGGCGTTTTCGCCAGCATTACCGTACGCCCCTTCCGCAAAACTCTGCCCGCCTGAACGTGACCGATCTCGACACCGAAATCCGCGAGCGGCTCGCCTCGCTCGAACCCCAGCTGCTGGAAATCGTGGACGACAGCGCGAAGCATGCGGGACACGCCGGCAACCGCGGCGGCGGCCATTTCACGATCACCATGGTGAGCTCGCAATTTTGCGGCAAATCACCCATAATGCGTCATCGCATTATTTATCAGGCGCTTCAAGACCTTATCCCATCGCGCATCCACGCCTTGAGCATTACGGCCCACGCGCCGGAAGACCGCTAAATCATTCCACCCCATTACCACTACAAGGAATCCCGATGAACCTGATTCAGAAATTCGTGCTGGCTGCCGTTTTTGGCGCGCTGGCTCCCGTTGCCCTGGCCGCCGGTACGAACGTGGCGACCGTGAATGGCAAGCCCATCAAGCAGTCCCTCATGGATTACATCGTCAAGGATGCAACCGCACGTGGCCAGAAGGTCGACGACAACGTGCGCAAGATCATTGAAAACAAGCTGATCAGCAGCGAGCTGGTACTGCAGGAAGCGCAAAAGCAGGGCCTGGACAAGCAGCCCGATTATGCCGCCAAGGAAGAGCTGCTGCGCCGCGAACTGCTGGTCAACACCTACATCGAAAACTTCCTCAAGAAGAACACCGTGAGCGAAACCGAGCTCAAGGCCGAATACGACAAGTTCAAGCAACAGATCGGCGACAAGGAATACAGCGCACGCCACATTCTGGTTTCCACCGAAGCCGAAGCCAAGGACATCATCGCCCAGCTCGGCAAGGGCGGCGATTTCGCGAAGCTGGCCAAGGAAAAATCCAAGGATCCGGGCTCCAAGGACAAGGGCGGCGATCTCGGCTGGTTCCCGCCTGCCGCGATGGTGAAGCCGTTCAGCGATGCCGTGTCCAAGCTGCAAAAGGGCCAGGTCACGCAAACCCCGGTGCAGACCCAGTTCGGCTGGCACGTGATCAAGCTGGAAGACACCCGTGCCGCCCAGCCGCCGGCCTACGACAAGGTCAAGGACAGCCTCAAGAAGCAGATTCAGCAAACCGCGCTGGAAAAGCATCTCGCCGATCTGCGCGCCAAGGCCAAGATCGTCGAGTAACAGCGTTTCTCGGCATGGATAGACGGCGCCCTCGTGGCGCCGTTTTTATTTGCGCAAAATCCTTGCGCCGCCGCATGGTTATGCAATAATAAGAACTATTCTTATTTACCTTGCGATAGCCATGTTGACCCAAAGCCTGGACAGCCTAAAACCCGGAGAGAGCGCCACGATACGTGCGATCAGCGCCGAGGAAGGCCTGCATCAGCGGCTCAACGCACTGGGTTTCCGCGTCGGCAAGCGCATTGAGCTGGTTCGCCGCGCCCGCTTCCAGGGTCCGCTGCATGTACGTATCGGCACAACCGATGTAATCCTGCGTGCCAGCGAAGCCCATCGTATCCAGATTTCCCAAGCCTCTCTGGCCGCCTGATCCGGCGCCCAGCCTCTTCGCAAGCATCCATCCATGAAAAGAATCGCGCTTCTGGGCATGCCCAACACGGGCAAATCCACCCTGTTCAACCGAATCAGCGGCGCATCCGCCCGGGTAGGCAACTGGCCTGGCATTACCGTGGATCTCATGAGTGCGAAGATTCTGCTCGGCGGTCATATCGCCGAGCTGATCGATCTGCCAGGCATTTACGATCTGCATGGTTTCTCCGACGACGAGCAAGTCGTGCGCCATTTTCTCGAAAACAACGAGATCGACCTGGTGATCCTCGTGCTCAACACTTCGCAGATCGATCGCCAGCTCTCGCTTGCACTGCAAGTACGTGATCTGGGATTGCCTACGGTGCTGATGCTCAACATGGCGGACGAAGCGAGACGCAACGGTATCACCGTAAGCACCGAAGCGATGTCCGACAGACTCGGCATGCCGGTTGCGACGCTGAGTGCCAAGTACGGCGAAGGGTTCCAGCATGGCCTGCAACTCGCGGCCCAAACGATGAATGCAACCGGACGTCATCCCGTTCCGGAAGAAGTCCGCGCTCAACTAGGTACTGACGACCGGATCGAGCAGGAGATGGAAAGCATCGTCAAGGCCGCGGTGCAGATGCCGGTACAACTCACCGACGCCCTCACCTCGCGGCTGGACAAGGTACTGTTGCATCCCTGGCTCGGCCTGCCGATCTTTTTCGCCGCGCTATTCCTGCTGTTCCAGTTCATTTTCACTGTCGGCGCACCATTGCAGGATGCGGTCGCCTGGGTCCTCGATCATGGCCGCAGCGATCTTCTCGAACCGCTCATGGCTTCCTGGCCGGCATGGCTGCATGGGTTGCTGCTGGATGGGATCTACAACGGCCTCGGCACGGTCGCAGCCTTCGTGCCCATCATCATATTGTTCTTTCTGGTGATGACACTGGTCGAGGACAGCGGCTACCTGTCGCGCGCGGCCTTCCTCATGGATGCGCTCATGGCCCGGCTGGGCCTGGACGGTCGCGGCTTCGTCATGCTGCTCATGGGGTTCGGCTGCAACGTGCCGGCCCTGATGGGCACGCGCGTCATGCGCAACCGCGCCTCGCGCTTGCTGACCATGCTGGTCATCCCCTTCTCGCTATGCTCGGCACGGCTGCAGGTGTTCGTCTTCATGACGGCGGTACTGTTTTCTCCGCAGCAGGCGCCGCTGGTACTGTTCGGCATGTACCTGATGAGCTTC
This sequence comes from uncultured Methylobacillus sp., assembly GCA_946478865.1. The sequence continues at coordinate 31,617 of CAMLDO010000001.1, read as the reverse complement.
ACGATCACTTTCATCAGCGCCCTGCTGTTCAAGAATCATTTCAAGAGCAACGAGCCCTTCATCCTCGAACTGCCACCCTATCGCTTCCCCACTCCGCGCCAAATCGTACTGCGCGGCTGGCAAGAGGTCGGGCATTTCCTCAACCGCGCTTCCAAATTCATCATCGCCGGCGTCGTGCTGGTCTGGGCGCTGACCAACTATCCCGCCGGCACGCACCCTGCAAGCCTCGATACTTATGCGGGCATGATCGGCCAGTTCCTGTCGCCCGTGCTGACGCCTATCGGCATCGATGCGCAACTCGCCATCGCGCTGATTTTCGGTTTCGTGGCCAAGGAAATCGTCGTGGGATCGCTGGCCGTGATCTACGGCCTGCAGGGTGACGAATTGATGCAGCTCATGGCGCAGCGTCTGGATTGGGTCCAGGGCGTCAGCTTCATGCTGTTCACGCTGATCTATACCCCTTGCCTGTCCACCATTGCAACGCTCAAGAGCGAATCGCGCAGCAGCGCCTTCATGTGGCTGTCCATCGGTTGGTCGCTGCTGCTGGCGTGGATTGTCAGCTTCGCGTTCTATCAGGGCGCCCGCGCGCTCGGATTCTAGCCACACGCGACTTCCTGTAATTCCGGGCGGGCTACCCTGCCCGGAACATGAAATACACTGCCCCCATGAGGCACAGGCCTGCCCACAGGTAATCCAGCTTCACCGGTTCATGCATATAGAACACCGCGAACGGGATGAACACGGCCAGCGTAATCACTTCCTGCATGATCTTGAGCTGCGCGAGCGACAGCGCGGTGAAACCGATGCGATTGCCCGGCACCTGCAGCAGGTACTCGAACAACGCGATGCCCCAGCTGAGCAGCGCCGCGATCCACCATGGCTTGTCGCTAAGGTTCTTGAGATGGGCATACCAGGCGAACGTCATGAAGACGTTGGACAGCACCAGCAGGCCGGCCGCTTGTGCCCAGGCAGGCAAGGCAACGAGGCTCATCGGAGTACTCTCTCCCGAAATGAAAACGGCGGCCGTGGCTGAAAGCCAGGCCGCCGTCGAAATCGCAAACGGTTAAACCGCGGCTTCGCCGGTTTCGCCGGTACGGATGCGGATGACCTGCTCGACGGAGGTCACGAAAATCTTGCCGTCGCCGATCTTGCCGGTACGCGCCGCCTTGACAATGGCTTCGATGCAGGCATCGACCAGGGAGTCGGCAATGATGACTTCCAGCTTGATCTTGGGAAGGAAATCGACCACATACTCGGCGCCGCGATAGAGCTCGGTATGTCCCTTTTGACGCCCGAAGCCCTTGACCTCGGTAACCGTCAAGCCCGTCACGCCGATCTCGGACAGCGCTTCACGCACTTCGTCCAGCTTGAATGGCTTGATGACGGCTTCGATTTTCTTCATGGTTTCCTCCTCAGAATTCGTATTTGTAGCGGGATGTTATCGGATAACGCCGGTCCTTGCCAAATCCGCGATGCGTAATGCGCACTCCCACCGGCGCCTGCCGTCGTTTGTATTCGTTGCGGTCGATCAGCGTCACCACGCGCCGGATATCCTCCGGCCGGTAGCCTAGGGCTGCGATCTCGACCGGACTGCGATCGTACTCGACATAGGCCTCCATGATCGCATCCAGCACCTCGTACGGCGGCAGCGAGTCCTGGTCAGTCTGGTTGTGGCGCAACTCAGCCGAGGGCGCGCGCGTAATGATGCGTGGCGGAATGATCGGCGAAATCGAATTGCGATAGTGCGACAGGCGGTAAACCATGGTCTTGGGAACATCCTTGAGCACCGCAAAACCGCCTGCCATGTCGCCATATAGTGTGGAATACCCGACCCCCATCTCGCTCTTGTTGCCGGTAGTGAGCACAATGGAGCCGAACTTGTTGGACAGCGCCATGAGCAGAGTGCCCCGGATACGGGCCTGGAGATTTTCCTCGGTCAGGTCGAACGGCTGCCCCTCGAACTCCCCGGCGAGCGTATCGACAAAAGTCTCGAACAGGTGCTCGATGGGTAGTACCGTGTAATGCACGCCCAGATTTTCGGCCATCTGCGCGGCATCCGTCTGGCTGATGTCGGCGGTGAAGCGCGATGGCATCATCACCGCACGCACTTTGTCAGCTCCCAATGCGTCCACTGCAACGGCCAATGTCAGTGCGGAATCGATACCGCCTGATAGCCCCAATACCACGCCGGGAAAACCATTCTTGCCGATGTAGTCCCGCACGCCCAGGCACAAGGCCTTATACACCGCGGCTTCCAGGCTCAGGTCGGGCACGACAATGCCGGCGCACGGCTCGGCACCGTTGAACTCGACGTAGCCGAGCTCTTCTTCGAACGCAGGCATCTGCCTGGCAAGCGCACCGGCCGCGTTGAGTACGAAAGAAGCACCGTCGAACACCAGTTCATCCTGGCCGCCGACAAGGTTGGCATACACGACAGGAATGCCGGTATCGCGCACGCGATCGCGCAGGACCTCGTAGCGCGTCTGCTGCTTGTCGAGATGATAGGGGGAAGCGTTAAGCGCAAGCAGGATCTGCGCACCGGCCCTGCGGGCGCGGATGGCAGGCTCGGGCTCCCATACATCGGCGCAGATGACGACGCCGATCCTGATCCCTTCATGCTCGAACACCAGCGCGGCATCACCGGAATCGAAGTAGCGCACTTCGTCGAACACGCTGTAGTTCGGAAGCTTCTGCTTGTGATAAGTGGCCACGATTTTGCCATCGCGCAGAACGGACGCGCCGTTGTAACGGCGGGTATTATCGTGAGCAGGATGGCCGACCAGCAGTGTCATCCCGGAGGGTAAAGCTTCGGCGAGATGTTGCAGCACGATGTCGGTCGCATGATAGAAATCGTCGCGCAGCAGCAGATCCTCGGGGGGATAGCCTGTGAGCGCGAGCTCCGGGGTCATCAGCAGGGAGGCACCGGCAGCCTTGGCCTGCCGGCAATAATCGAGGATTTTGGCGGCATTGCCGGCCAGATCGCCAACAGTGCAATTGATTTGCGCGATCGCGAGCTTCATAAGGTTCCTGACGTGGCTGGCGCGAGGTTGACGAGCGTGTCGAGCTTGCAGATGTTTTAGTAGCTGCCGCCGGCGTCCTTGATCATCTTCACGATGTCCTTCTCGCCATTTTTCATCGCGTAAACCAGCGCAGTCAAACCGTAGCCGTCCTTCGCCTTCACGTTGATGCGTTTGGAAAGCAGCAGGGCGACCATGTCCTTGGAACCGTTTTCGACTGCAAGATGCAGCAGGGATTCTTCGTTGTTGTCCTTGATGTTGATATCCGCGCCCTTGTCGATAAGGAGCTCGGCCATTTCGGGATGATCCTTCTTGACCGCCCACGTCAGTGCCGTCCAGTCCGTGCCATCCTTGTCGTTTACCTTGGCACCTGCATCCAGCAGCGTTTTCACCGCATCGAGGTGGCCTTCGCGAGCAGCATACATGAGCGCGGTCAGCTTGTTGCGATCACGTGCGGAGACATCCGCTCCGCTGTCGATCAGCGTCTGGATGCTGGGGACTTGACCGCTCTTGGCCGCGTGCATGAGCACGGTACGGCCGTCGTCGCTGCGCGCATTCGGGTTTACACCGGCCTTGATCAGCAGCGCCACCACTTCGTTGTAGCCAGAGGTGGTGGCGAGACCGAGCGCGCTCCAGCCATCCTGATCGCGCACTGACGGATCGGCGCCCTTCTCCAGCAAGACGCGCACAGTGTCGATGAAGTTCTTCTTGGCCGCGTACATGAGCGCCGTCCAGCCGCCGCCATCCTTGATATTTGCGTCCGCACCCTTCTCCAGCAACACCTGCGCTACTTCCGCATTACCTTTGCGTGCGGCATACATAAGCGCGGTAATACCGTCCTTGTCCTTGGTATTGGCATTGGCACCGCTGTCGAGGATCGCACGCACCATGTTCACGTCGCCGCGCGCAGAAGCGGCAAGCAGGTAAGGCACCTCCTCTTCCGCGACAGCCCCTAGTGGCAGCAGCAGTGCGACGAGAAACAGGAAGCTACGCAGGATGGAATTCATTGTTATTGACCCTTTGCCTTGATCGCGGCGAGCACGGCCTCGCCTAGTCCGGCCGGAGAGCTTGCAACCACCACGCCAGCCTTTTCCAGCGCTTTCATCTTGTCTTCCGCGCGGCCGCTGCCGCCGGAAATGATCGCCCCGGCATGCCCCATGCGCTTGCCCTGCGGCGCTGTCTGGCCAGCAATATACCCAGCGACCGGCTTGCTCACATTGGACTTGATGAATTCCGCCGCTGCCTCCTCATCCGCGCCGCCGATCTCGCCCACCATGATGATGGCTTCGGTTTCCGGATCGGCCTGGAACATCTCCAGGCATTCGATAAAATTGAGGCCCTTGATCGGGTCGCCACCGATGCCGACGCAGGTAGTCTGACCGAGGCCGAGCTGCGTAGTTTGGTGTACGGCTTCATAGGTCAGCGTGCCGGAGCGCGATACGATGCCAACCTTGCCGCGCTTGTGGATGGAGCCCGGCATGATGCCGATCTTGCATTCGTCCGGCGTGATCACGCCCGGGCAGTTGGGGCCGACCATCTTGGCACCGTTCGCCTTGAGCGCGGCCTTGACGTTGAGCATGTCCAGTACGGGAATGCCCTCGGTGATGCAGACAATGAGCTCGATGCCGGCATCCGCCGCTTCGACGATGGAGTCCGCAGCAAACGCCGGCGGCACATAGATCACCGAGGCCTGTGCGCCGGTCGTCTTGACCGCATCGCGCATCGTATTGAACACGGGCAGATTGAGATGAGTTTGCCCGCCCTTGCCCGGCGTTACGCCACCGACCATTTTCGTGCCGTAAGCCAGCGCCTGTTCGGAATGGAAAGTGCCTTGCTTGCCGGTAAAACCCTGGCACAGCACTTTGGTGTTCTTATCGATCAGAATACTCATGTGTTTCCTTACGCTACCGCTGCCACAGCCTGCTTAGCCGCATCGGTGAGATCTTCAGCGGAGATGATGGACAGGCCGCTTTCGCGCAGCATCTTCTTGCCCAATTCGACGTTGGTGCCCTCCAGGCGCACCACTACCGGCACCTTGACGCCAACTTCGCGCACCGCAGTCATGATGCCCTCGGCGATGATGTCGCAACGCATGATGCCGCCGAAAATGTTGACCAGGATCGCCTTGACGTTGCTATCGGCAAGAATGATCTTGAACGCGCGTGCCACGGTTTCAGCCGTCGCGCCGCCACCCACGTCGAGAAAGTTGGCTGGCATGCCGCCGTGCAACTTGATGAGGTCCATAGTCGCCATCGCCAGACCAGCGCCGTTGACCATGCAGCCGATATTGCCGTTGAGCGCAATGTAGTTGAGGCCGCTCGCGTGCGCTTCAGCTTCCTTGGGGTCGTCCTGGCTCCAGTCGCGCAGTTCGGCGAGACCTTTCTGGCGATACAGCGCGTTGTCGTCCACCGTCATCTTGCAATCGAGCGCAACCAGCGCACCGGTATCGGTGACTACGAGCGGGTTGATTTCCAGCAGAGCCAGGTCGTTTTCCTTGAACAGGCGATACAGGCCCTTGAGCAGCTTGGTGAAGGCGCCGATCTGGTCGCCGGAGAGCCCGAGCGCGAATGCCAGGTTGCGTGCCTGATAATCCACCAGACCGAGCAGCGGATCGCACACTTCGCGCAGGATTTTCTCCGGCGTCGCATGTGCGATTTCCTCGATTTCCATACCGCCGGCAGCAGATGCGACAACGACGATGCGCTCGGCAGAGCGATCAACCAGCAGCGAGAGATAGAGCTCGCGTGCGATCGGCAGCGTTTCCTCGATCAGCAGGCGATGCACAGGCTGACCGTCAGGAGCGTTCTGCTGCGTGACCAGATGGCTACCCAGCAGGTGCGTGGCAAGGTTCTGCAACTCATCATGCGAACGCGTCACCTTGACGCCGCCAGCCTTGCCGCGACCACCGGCGTGGATTTGTGCCTTGGCAACCCAGGCATTACCGCCCAGTTCGCGCGAGGCGGCCACGGCCGATTCTGCGTCGTTCGCCACGATGCCGCGCGGCGTCGGCAGGCCATATTGCTGCAGCAAATGCTTGGCCTGATACTCATGCAAATTCATGGTGATTCCAAAGACAGGGGAAATGCTGCAATTTTGGCGGAAAACCCTCGAATAAGCCAGTGCCAGCGCTGTGGAAATCAGCGTCCAGCACGGCCAATGCTATAATCGCGGCTCTTTTTTAGTCCTTTCTTGCCATGCGTCTCGTCGTCCAGGGGCAGAACCTGCTGCCCGAACATCTCGACTCCCTTGCGAAACTCGCCGGCCGTTCCGATTTCGTTACGCTAGCCGATCATGCTTACGTGCTCCGCCAGGTCGAATTCACGCCTGAAATCGTCGCATGGTGCGAAGAACATGGCATCGATGCCGCGTTTGTCCGCGACGAGCATGTGCTGGACAACATCGGCCTCGTGGTGATGGACATGGATTCGACGCTGATCAGCATCGAGTGCATCGACGAGATCGCCGACATGCAAGGCCTCAAACCCCAAGTCGCGGCGATTACAGAAAGCGCCATGCGCGGCGAAATCGAATTTGCCGAAAGCCTGCGCCGCCGCGTGGCGTTGCTGGAAGGCCTGGACGAATCCGCACTACAGCGCGTCTATACCGAACGCCTGCAGCTCAACCCAGGCGCTGAAACGCTACTGGGAGCGCTACAAGCGCGCGGCATCAAGACGCTGCTGGTTTCCGGCGGGTTTACCTTTTTTACCGAACGCCTCAAGCAGCGCGTAGGGTTGGATTATGCACATGCCAATGTGCTAGAAATTGTCGACGGAAAACTGACCGGCCGCGTGCTGGGTGATGTACTGGACGCACAAGGCAAAGCTGATTGGCTGAATCGTATCCGCACTGAACTCGAGCTTAGTTCCACGCAGGTAGTCGCCATCGGGGACGGTGCCAACGATCTTAAGATGATGGCTGCAGCGGGTATTGGGATCGCTTACCACGCGAAACCCGTAGTGCGCGCGCAAGCGACTTATGCCATCAGCCATACCGGGCTGAACGGCGCGCTCAACCTGCTGACTGCAGTTTAGAAACCCTTGACGGACGAACGGCCGTCAATCTCATCGGCCGCGGTATTCATGCTACGGCCATAGGCGTCCTGGCCGCTGAATTGAAACACCAGATGCTTGGGGTCTATCGTAGCCGTACCCGTACTGTTCTGGCTGACCATGAATGTCACAGTAGCCTGCATGGTGGTTTGGTTATAGACCACTGAAAGCGGCCGCTTGGCAATCTGCACTTCGGTGCTGCTGACAAAACCCGTAGCGCTGTTGTTGTAATAACCCGCCTTGGTGCTTTGCGCGCGCGAAATCGTCCAATTGTTCAACTGAGCGATGGAAGCGCTGTCCATCTGGGTACTGAACTGAATTGTGACTGAAAAGGTTTTACTTGCCCCTGGCGCAGTCAAATTCGTGGGATCCAGCATCCATACAGGGGTATTGGGACCGAGGCTGAGGTTAAACCCGCTGCCCGAACCATCCATGAACAGAATCTTCGGCCGATTGATTTCAAAACTCAGATCGGTCGTAAACGCTGAACGTGCACCCTTAAGAATTTGCAGTTGCCGATTGGCCTCATCGTCCTGACCTAAATGCGTATAAGCTACGCCCAACTCGTAATTGGCTTCGTAGAAATTGGACTTGAGCGACAGCGCGGTTTTCAGTTCCTGCACCGACTCCTCGTATCGACCCTGCTTGTTGTGCAAAGCACCTAGGGCGTAATAGACATTGCCATCGGTCGGCACCATACGCTGCACCTTGCGGAACTGCGCCTCTGCCTCCTGCAGCCGGTCCGTCTGGGCATACTGGATGCCCAAAGTGTACTCAGGCACGGGATTCCTGGGATCCAATCGTGCAGCGGTCTTGAAAGTGGCCTCGGCTTCGTCGTAGCGTTTGCCTTGCAAGTAAGCGTTGGCTAGCTTGATCTGGGAATCGGATGAGGTCGGATCTAGTTTGATTAGATCCTTGAACGCTTTGACAGCCTCGTCCACATTACCCATCGAGAGATTGATATTCCCGATATAGGTTAGCGCTGTGGTGTTTTGCGGATCGAAAGCAAGGGCTTGCCTGAAGGTGGTAATGGCTTCCCTCAGGTTGTTACTTTTCATTTGCTGGGCTGCGCGCTGCAGGGCGTACTGCGCTAACTGCGAGCGCTGGCCGGACTGATCCTGTGCAAGTACGTCTAGTATGTTGCCGCTGACGGAAAAAGGATCGGAAGCCATGCTGTTTTAAGGTGCGACGGTTGCGTTGTTCGCGGGCTGCAAACCGGCAGCGATATTGCGATTAATGGCGATCAGAATGTCCAGCTTGGCCGGATCGGGATAGCTGATAGCTTCGAAAGTGCGCTTATCGATGAAGGCAGAGAGAGACAACATGTTGCGCTTGATTTCCGCAGGAATCGGATTCTCGGCATTGGCCATTTCCGCCTGGAACACCGTCCACAAGCGCAGGTTATAGCGCAGGCTCTCGTCCATCAATTCCTCGCGGCCCGGCGCATTCCAATTTTGCTGCACAGCCGCCAAGCGAGCTGCCGACTTGATCAGCAGGCTGGCTTCGAGCGCGCGCCCATCCAGAGTTGCGCTTTCAACGGCTTGATAGGCTTTAAGCGGATTGTTGAACATGACTGATTAACTCCTGTTCGAATTGCACCAACCTACGTGCACACTTCATGGCCTGGTAATACCGTCCGCATGCGAGGTCATTGTTGATCTCGGCGATGTAATCCACCGTCGCCGGCACCGCCCTCAGAATTTCCTCAATGAGGGCTTGGTAATTCCGCTGATAGTTGGACAGATTGTTCCTGTCCATATACATCAGCTGCACGCAAAGATATACCTGCTTGCATATGGAATCGGCCTCCTGCTCGGTCAGTACATCCTTCTCTCGCAGTAGCGGAACGTCGTTCAGAATGCTCAACTCGGCAGAATTATCGCCATTCTGGACAACGGCGCCCCCAATGAAGACCTTCTCATTGGGTTTCAGAGTTAACTTTAGCGCCACTGTCAGACCTTACAATTGAGCAAGTGCGTCGGAAGCACCCGCGATTGGCAGGGATTTGCCATTCAACTGACCGGCCACGGCAATACTGATTTCCTGCACTTGCGGCTCTTCAGGTGGGCGCGGCAAACCTACGCTCGCATGTTCCGCAGAGCGCTGCAGTTGCTGCTCAAGCGCTTCACGCGCAGTATTCACGTCATTGCGTATGACTTGTACCGCTTCACCGAATGCTAGCACCGCTGCGTCGCTGGGGACCTGAGCATCAATAGGCGGGAACTCAGCCTCTTGCGGATAAAACACGGGCTCATAGTCGGGAGCTACGGGGGGAACCACCAGAGACTGCATCTCTTTCCGCAACCCATCTATGCTATTGATGTATTGCACACGCTCTTCGTTCCCTGCGGGAAACGGCGGGTAGTTTTTTACCGCACCGACTAAAGCCGCCATCTCATTCAGCAACTCATCTGCACGATCGAGCCCTTTGTTTGCGTCTCTTACAGATTGCGCAGCTCGAACGCTATCCTCCTTGCGATCCGTTAAAGTCGCGACGGATCCGGAGGACGAATTGATACTGATGGTTTCCTGCTGTTCGGGCAAACCATTTTTCTGCCCATTCACACCCGGCGCAGCCTGCACGCCTGATTCAGCAGGCGATGCCAGACCGACCGAAGCCAAGCCCGAAGGGTATCCCATGGTTGCCACATTTAATTCGCTGACCATGTCATTCTCCCAATGAAAGACCGGGGCGAGTCTAAATCGACCACCCCGGCAACATCATCAGTTACCTTTCAACTCTACTTGATTAGAAGAGTCTCAGGATACCTTGGGCTGCCTGAGAGGCCAAGGAGAGAGAGGTCGTACCCAGCTGATTACGCGTTTGCAGCATCAGCATGTTGGCGCCTTCTTCGTTCTGGTCAGCCAGCGTCAGGTTGTCCGCGCCTGCCAGTTCGATGTTCACCATTTCATTGGTGAAGTCGAGACGAGCATTGACGATGGACAGGTTGCTCGACAGCTTGGTGGACTGAGCCTCCAGCACTGCCAGTGCAGCGGTGATACCGTTGCTGATTGCAGTCAGGTTTTCAGCAATCGAGAAGCCTGCAGCGGAACCATCAGCGGATTGGAACAACGAAATCGTAGCAGCGGAACCGCCAGCCACGTTAGCAGCCAGAAGGCTGAAACCACCAGCAGTAGCAGCCAGAGAACCAATCTGGTCTGCGTCCAGCAGCATACTGAACTGTGCGTCGAAACCTTGCAATGTCAGCTTGTTGGTGCCAGATTCGTTGAAGATGACGTCCAGAGAAACGGCCGTACCACCCAGGAAGTTAGTGCCCTTGTACTTGGAGTCTTCAATCAAGTCATTGATTTCACCAATGATGGTATCGAACTGCGTATACAGGGTGGAGTAGCTTGTGGAAGAGGCCGTGGATGCCGTTGCGATAATACCGTTGGCACTTTCAAGCAGAGCCTTGATACCTTCGATACCGGCATTGGTTGCCTTGATCGCCTGCACTGCTTCAGTCATGCCATCCTTGCGGTTGGTCAGGTTGCTAGCACGGGTAGTGTGAGCAGCAGCGCTAAAGAAGTTGGTCGGGTTGTCCAGCGCGGTGTTGACCTTCTTGCCGGTAGCCAGACGCTCTTGCGTACGGTCCAGCAGATTGTTGGTAGCTTGCAGCGTGGTCAGGTTGGACCGCATTGCGGCGGTCAAAGTTACGGTGGTATTAGCCATTTCCTGCTCCTAATTCTTAAGAATGAATACGGGAAATTCTTTCCCGCTCGCATGAGCTATCGTGCTCACAGTCCATTTTCGGCAGGGCTCACCCAAACTTTAGGGAGAAATGGCATATTTATTTGAAATTTTTTGGGTACCGCCGCATGCCCGATGCGACGGCATTTTTATGATCAATCGAGAGCCTTGGCGTCATCCAGCAGACGCCCCATGGCCTTCATCAGCTGATCGGGATTACGCTGGAGCAAGTCCGCGTAGTTTTGCTTCGCCTCTTCGAAGTCGTGCTTGTTCTTGACCGCCTTCTCGTAGCAGAGCAGCGCCTCCTCAATCTGGCCTTCGATTTCCAGGATCACGCCCAGGTTGTTGTAAGGATGAGGATCCAGCGGGTCAATGTCGATAGCCTGCCGCAGGCAACGCTTGGCCTCTTCCAGATCGCCCTTGCCTGCCAACGCCACCGCCAGGTTGTTTATCGCGCTCAGGAAATCGGGCTCCAGTTCCAGTGAACGGCGATATGCAGCGATAGCTTCGTCCCCGCGTCCCAGCATCCGCAGTGCCTCGCCCAGATCGTTCCAGGCCAGCGCATTTTCGGCATCTGCCTCGGTGGCCTGGCGCAACCAGCGCTCGCCCTCATTCACATTTCCGCGCGCTACGTGCAACACCCCCATGCCATGCATGGCAGCGGAGTATTGCGGCGCTTGCAACAGGGCTTCCTGGAATATTGTCTGAGCAGCGTCGGTATCGCCGTTCATCAAACAGGTATGCGCCTGCTCGATGCGCTTGTTAAGCCTTACTCGCTCTAAAGGATCGATTTTCATGATTGCTCCAGAATCATTGCTCCGCTGCCGCAAAAGCAATTTGTATATTTTTCACCACTTCGTCCCTGGCCTCATGCATGCAATCAAGCAGATTGGAGAAGTCCCATTCGGCCTTGGCAAGCGCCTCGTCCTGATCCTTGATGATAGTGACCGCATTGTACGCCATGCTTAACAGGCGTGACGACGTGCCACGGAACAGCAGTGCGCATGGATCATTGATATTGGATGGCGCAAGCGTCATCCAATGAATTTCAATCATTTTATCGAGCACATCGGACAGCGAGTTCTGCGGTTTGGCCACAATGGCTTCGACCCGAGAGATAAAGGTATCGATCCGCTCCATCAGCATCTGCTGCAACTCATCCATATCCCACTCTTCGGGTTGGAAGGTATTCATGACAGCCTCGACAGTCGCATGCTTGTCGCACCCACCCGCCCAGGTTTTGCTGAAATCCTCGGGGGGTAGAGGAATGGCATGCTCGATCAAGGCGCCATCGTTGAGGTTGTACACCTTGGCATCAGGATACATGGAGATGCTGTGGCTCATCATCGGCCGCGCAAACGAGAGCACCTTGTTGGCATGTACTTCGCCGCCGAAATTACCGGGTACGATGATGTCGTTAGCCGGCTGGTGGGCGAGAATCTTCTTGAGATGATCCTCTTCCGGCATCAGATTCATGTAAACCGTATGCTTTGAATGGTGCTTTTCCTTATCCTTGCTTCCAAGGTCTACGCCAAACAAATAAATATTCTTGAATCCCGCACTCACCGCAAAGTCGATGGCGGTATTGGTCACAGTAGGCTGGCCATTCAAAATAAGCTCACGAGACACGCCCTTGGCATTCAGCACCGCACCCATCGTGTCCGCTGCCTTCACGATCATGCCATGACGCTCAAACATGTTGAACACGTCAGGATATACGGGGCTCAACCCGATGAAACTCACTCCTTTGAGAAACTCCATATCGTTGCTGATGGACTTCTGGATGACTTCGGCAATAATGTTCTGCCGCTCTTTTTCCACATGAAAATCCGGCTTGATGCCCATCTTGTGCAGGATGGCCAGCGCCGTGCCACAGCTGAAAATTACCGCTCGATCACCATATTCGCGCAGGAGCGGAATCAGTCCATCCAGGGATGGGCCGGAACCAATGACGAACGCAACCGCGTCCTTGGGGATCGTATTGGGGCGTCGATAGATCGGGATACCCTGTTTGAGATTGCCGAAGGTATGTCGGATGGTGACCAGTTCGTCATCGAAATACCCCATGCCGAAAAACAATTCCCACATGGTCTCCATGATCGTTTCCCTGATCCTGGCAACCATTGCTGTGTCATCCACTCCATAAAACAGGGAAGCACCATGAATGAAGAACTGGGGCAAACCACCTGTTCTCAACATCGCTCCCGTCAGGGAGCGCGCGATTTTCTCGAGTTCGGATTGAACGATAAAGATGAGATCGGTCCCCTTTTCCTGTGCAAGCCGCGTCAGTTGGACGTAGTCCTGGAAAAAGGTGGACAAACGGAAAGCATCAATATCGGTTTCGATCACGACCAGATGGCGAATCTTATATTCCGCCAGTAGTCGAGGCAGATGCCAGCCCAAGCGGCTGCCGAAGACGATCAGCAGCGGGATTTCCTTCTCGCCGAAGCTGGGATAGCGGGTCAGGCCACTATTGTCCGGGTAGTGTTTGGCGAAATGCCGTGTCGCCCGATTGGGGTATTCCGCATCAAGCTTGGAATAATGAAATACCTGGTGGCGGCCATGACTGGGGCTTTCCACGAATCTGCGCAAATTATGGAATGCCAGAAGCTGCGGACGGTCGGACATATCGCCGAATTTTTCGATCCGCCCCTCCATTTCCAGAATATCTGCGGTGATGCTACGGCTCTCGCCGTTGGCGTATCGAACCACCAGATCGCCCTGCTCCGAGATGTCCACGCTCGCCGAAGAGGCCTTGTCCAACAGCATTTTATGCTGCGGCATGTTTAACTGGAAAAACGCTGCGTTTGCTTCAGCCGTCGCGCGCAACTTATTGAGGTAAGCCTGTTGTAGTGGCGTCATGTCGTTTTCTTTGGAAAGGCTATATCAACTGTTTTTTGACCAGGGCAAGGTTAGCACCATTGCAAACCGAGGGACAAGCTGAGGGATTGATACCTGCGCTCGCTTAACAACGCTCAATCAAAGCGTAAAACCGTCATCCACGATCAAATTCTGCCCGGTAATGTATCTGGAAGCATCCGATAGCAGGAATATCAGGGTGCTGCTGATGTCTTGCGGGTCCAGCATGCCCTTTTCATTGCAATAGGACTTGTAAGCCTCAAGGAAAGGTTCCGGTTGGCGATCCAGAATCCCACCCGGGCTCAGGCAATTGACACGTATCCCCTGCCCTTTGAGATATTGGGCCAGGTAACGCGAAATGTGCAAAATGCCTGACTTGATAGCCGCATACTCTATGGGATTGGTCATCGCCGTGTCCTTGTAGATGTCAAAACGTGGAGCAATGCAGCCATAGATGGAAGACATGTTGACGATATTGCCGCTGCCGTGCGCGACGAAATAGCGGCTGAAACACTGGGCCACGAGGAAATAGCCGCCGAGGTGCAGGTTCAGGTTCTCGCAGAAATCCGCGTACTCGATATCTTCGAATTTACGGCCGTAATTCGGGTTGCGTGGATAGGCATTGTTGACCACCGCGTCGATCCGGCCATACTTGGCATGCAGTGTTTCGATCAGGGCATCGATCGAGGTCTTGTCAGTGATATCAAGCGCTACGGCCTCGGCACGACCGGGATATTCCGCCGTAATCTTTGCGGCCATCTCCTGGGCGGCCGGCAAATTCAGATCGGCCACGATAGCGATACCACCTTGAGCCGCCACTGCCTGACAGAAATTGCGTCCCAGCAGGCCGGCTCCGCCGGTGATTACGACGACCTTGTCATCCAGCACTGTTTTCCCTTTCATTTCGATATTCCAGCAGGCATTCCGCCATCTTGAAATCCAGCAGCGTGTCGATATCGACCGCACGTTCGACCGGAATCTGCACTGCTCGCACCCGGCCGGCGAAAATGCTGTCGACACGCATTACGAATTCCGGATCCGTGACATACGCCACAGTCGTCATGTCATAGACATCCGGCGCGTCCTGGCGCCTTGCCAAGGCCCCATCCGCCGGAGCGATAACCAGTTCGACACAACCGTCGGCACGCGCTTTGACCATGTTGAAATACGGATTGCGGTGAGCCTCGGATACGGTAATGACAGTATCGGCCCCGCCCTGCGCGAACTCGTCCAGACAGCGCTCCAGATCTTCCGGCAGGCGTAGTGGCGCCGTAGCCGGCACCACGATCAACGCATCCGGGTAAGCCCCTTCAGTGGTTTTCAGATACTCCAGCGCATGGCGCCACACACCGCGCTCGGGACTACGGTCCTGCGCCAGTTCCGCGGGACGCATGAATGGCACTTCTGCCCCGAATTTCCGGGCGACCTCGGCGATTTCTTCGGAGTCGGTCGACACGATTACCCGCTTGATGCGCGAAATGGCAAGAGCTTGCCGTATGGACCAAGCGATCAGCGGCACACCGGCCAGCGGACGGATATTCTTGCCGGGCAGACCTTTCGAACCGCCGCGAGCACAAATGAGCGCGACAATATTCATGAATGTTGAACCTTGATTAAGGTGCGGCTGGCGGAGGATACCCGTGCGGCTTCGATCACACGCAGCACCGCCAGCCCATCCTCGCCGCTCACCAGCGGCGATACGCCGCTCTCGACGCATTCCAGAAAATGCCGCCATTCGGCCAGATAGCTGTCATCGCGCTGAGTCGGGCACTCTTCCAACACCTGCCAGGCCTTGCTGCCCGACTCATAGAGTTCGACCTTGCCTTCCAGCCCATTCCAGCGCAGCGAGCCCTCTTCACCGATCGCGACGCAATTGCGTACAGTGTCGTGTCTGACGAAATCAATATCCAGCGAAGCCACCAGCGGCTCGCGATTCGTGAGGCCATGAAAGCCGAGTATCAGGTGCACGGTATCCTCGACGTCGATTTCAAGCGCGCTCTGTCTGAGCAGCGCTGCGTTAACCCAGTCGATCTCGCCGAACACCCAGCGCAAAAAGTCAATTTCGTGGCTCAGTTCCAGCAAGGCACCGCCACCGAGCGCGGCTTGCGCTGAGACGTTGCTGCGATAATCGCTGCCTGGACGCCACGAAGGCAAGAACTGCCCCACTTCCGCGCGCACGGACAGCACATGACCCACGCGACGCTCATGGATCAATTGCCGGAAACGCTGCAAGGACGGCAGGAAACGCAAGTTGTAAGCCGTCATCAGAGTGACACCGTTGCGGCGGCAAGTAGCGATCAATTCGGGCACACCATCGGCCATGTGAGCGATGGGTTTCTCGACAAGCAGGTGCACGCCCGCCTCAGCCAGCGGTAAAGCCGCGGCAATGTGATGGCTGGCCGGATTCGTGATCACTGCCAATCGCGGCTTGAGCCGCAGGGCGTCGTCAAGGCTGGTGACGCAGTGATCAATATCCGGTTCGTTCTTGTCCGGATAACCGCTGCGTCGCATGGCAATGATTTCGCAGTCCGGCCGCAGCTGTTTGATCACCCTGGCGTGCCGCTTGCCGATGCTGCCCAGCCCCACGACCAGGATACGATCCACCATCAGGACTCGGCTTTCTGGTTGGCGATGGCGTAATCGTCTATGCGGCCGACATCCAGCCACGGTTCGTGCATGGGATACACGACGGTACGCAGGCCGCGCTCCTGCAGCCTGCCGAACAAGGTGGGCATATCGCAGCGCTCACCTTGCGGCATGTGGTTCAGCACGCTGGGATCGAGCGCGTAAACGCCAGCATTGATGTGACTCTTGATCACCGGCTTTTCCTCGAAGCCGACGATATCCACGCCGCTGGTACGCACCACGCCGAAAGGATGCTGCCATTCGTGCAGTCGCACCGCCATCGTGGCTGCCGCACCATGGTGATTGTGAAAATCCAGCAATTCGCCGTAATGAATATCCGTCAGCACATCGCCATTGGTGACGACCAGCGGCACATCAGGTTGGGATGTCAGCAGCGCCAGTGCGCCGGCGGTGCCGAGCGGAGTTTCTTCGCGCAGGTAATCGATCTTGACCTGCCAGCGCCTGCCATCGCCAAAATGCTCTTCGATCATGTGGCCCAGGTAATGCACTGCCAGCACGAAGCGCTGGAAACCTTCACCCCGGGCGCGCTCGATAATGTGCTCCAGCATCGGCTTGCCGCCCACCGGAAGCATAGGCTTGGGGCAATGTTCGGTATAGGGTCTGAGCCGCACTCCTTGCCCGCCCGCCATGATCACCATGGGATTGGGGCGCTGGGCGGGTACCAGCAATTCATCCCAGACATGCAGCCCAAGTACGCGACGTTGGCCATCGACGACCGGCAATTGACGCACCTTGTTGGCCTGCATCAGCTGCAGCACCATCTCGCGCTCGAGGTGCGGCGGGACAACGAGAGGTTCACGGTTGACGATAGGGCCGACCGGACTCTGCATGTCCAATCCCCGTAGCAGGCCGCGGCGGATATCGCCGTCAGTGAGTGTCCCGATCAGGCCTCCCTCGGCATCGACAACCATGGCAATCTGCAACGCAGATGCGTCGAGGCTCATGATTGCCTGCTGCAATGTAGCATCGAGCGCAATCAGGGTCTTTTTCCAAGGCTCCAGCGCTGCCTGCTTGGCGAACTCGCTCATGCGTCTGCCTGCGTTATCAATTGAACTGTTCTCCTTGCCATCATCAGACAAGATCGTAGAAAGTTTTCTTCAGCAGCTGATCCAGCGGATAGTCTTGCAGCACCTGCACTATCTGCTCGCTTGCACCGCCTTCGCCGTAAGGATTGTGCACGGTTGCCAGCCCGGCCTGAAATTCCGGAGAGTATAGCTTGCGCAAAGCTTCGGCAATCGACTGCCGATCTGGTGCGCAATCGATCACGCTGTCCGCCTTGAGCCTGCCGCGCTGGCGGTCTCCGATATTGACGGTTCCCTTGCGGAAGCTGGGCACTTCGGTCAGGCCGCTGGAAGAGTTGCCCACTACACCATCCACCTGGTTGATACAGGAAAGATAGCGCAGCTGCCCCAGGGAAGTATAGGCACGAGCATGGGGACGGGTGGCGACGAACGCCTCGATCATGTCGATCAATACCCTGCCATCGGTGTCGGCATTCGGCATAGTGAAAATCAGATGCGTGTCTTCCAGCTCATCCAGTGCCGCCAACAATTCGGCCATCTGGGTGCCCGCAGTCGCATTTTCCAGCGTCACGGGATGAAACGTGACGAGCAGGTTTCTCGCGCCCAGCCTGAAATCGAGGGAGGCCTCCAGAGCTGTGCGATCCAGCAGTTCCAGCCGCTTGATGTTGTCGATGCCTAGTCCGCCTACCAGAAACACTCTCTCCGGCGATTCGCCCAGTTGCACGACACGCCGACGATACTCTTCAGCCGCAACAAAATGCAGATGCGACATCTTGGTGATCGCATGGCGGAATGCCTCGTCGATCGCCCCTTCGGTAATCTCCCCGCCATGCAGATGCGCGATCAGTATCCGCGCGACCGCAGCCGCAGACGCAGCGGCAAGAATCTCGAATCGATCTCCGAGCACCAGCAACAGATCCGGCTTCAACTGCTCGAAGGCTTCTCCGAAGCCGATCATCGCCAATCCCATCGATTTGGAAATGCCGGCAGGCGTATCCGAGCTCAGCAGCATCTCTACCTTGCGATCGATCACGAAACCGTCTTTCTCGATCTCGCGGTAGGTCAGGCCAAATTCGGGAGACAGATGCATCCCCGTCGCGATGACTTGCAGGTTGAGCCCTGGCGATTGGCGAATCCCTTCCATGACCCAGCGCAAAAGGCCGTAATCAGCCCGGGTACCGGTCACGACGCAGACGGTGCGGCTCATAGCTCTATCAGATCGTCCTTGGCAAAATCACGCGTTGCTTTATGACCCAACACCTCGTCCCAGCGCATGGGCGATATTCCGATGCCCGGCCGCTTGATGGTGAGATTGGATTCGGTAAATATTTCCCCCGCACGAATATCCTGGCTCGCCACCAAAGATTTACGGGCAACACTTATGTTCTTGGATTCACTCGGACTCGGGCGCTTGATGCCGTCTCCCAACGCGGCCTCGATATTACGAATCGCCGACACCATGGCCGACAGTTCCTTGGGTTCCAGACTGGCTTTGTGATCCGGCCCAGGGAGACTCCGGTCCATCGTGAAGTGCTTTTCGATGACCGTCGCGCCAAGTGCAACCGCTGCAATCGCGATCTCGATTCCCGATGTATGGTCGGAATACCCGACCTCCACGCCGAATGTATCGCGTATGGTCAGCATCGCACGCAAATTGACGTCGCTCATAGGCGTGGGATATTCGGTATTGCAATGCAGTACCGTGATCTGCGCACGCTTCGTTCCAGCGGATTCCAACACATCGAGCGCCATTCCGATTTCGCGAAGATCTGCCATGCCGGTAGAAAGTATCACCGGTTTTCCATAGTGCCCGACGTGGCGCAAGTACGGCAGATTGGTGATTTCTCCAGACGGAATCTTGAAGCGATCGATACCGAGCTCGACCAGCATGTCGACGCTTTGCTCGTCGAAACCGGTAGAAAAGAAACCGATACCTCGCGTGCGGCAATATTCGATAAGCTCCAGATGCATCTCGCGCGTCAGCTCAAGCTTGCGCAACATCGCATACTGGGTCTCGTCACCGCCCGTGGCATTGCTCTGGTATTCGGCTTTCTTTGCGTCTGTGGTGACCAGTCGGCTGGCCTGAAACGTCTGGAACTTGACTAGATCGGCTCCCGCATCGGCCGCGACATCGATCAGCCGACGCGCCATGGACATGTCGCCGTTATGGTTGACGCCAGCTTCCGCGATGATCAAGGTTTTCATTTCGAATCGCTCATTGATGCAAGCTGTGCAGGCGACGGCAGATCGACGATCACCCGCTCGCCCATCCTGATCATACAACGCTCGCCGATGCGGATACCTTGGCGCACGCATGCGTTGCTGCCGACAAAGCTGCCCGCCCCAATCCATACACCACCGTTTATAACTGCGGCCGTCGAAATATGGCAATGATCGCCGATCTGAACATCATGCTCGATCAGCGCCTGGCTGTTCACTATGCAATTGCTGCCGATGCTGGCGCCGGCATTTACCACTGCGCCATGCATGACGATGGTACCTTCGCCCAGACTCGCATGCCGGGATACATAAGCTCGCGGCGAAATAATGGCTGGTAGCCGGAAACCGCTTGCCTTGAGCTTCTGGAAGATGCCGATACGCGTGTCCGGCGACTTGATCTGCCCCGCCGTCACAATCGCGCTGGCATACGATCCGGCAAGCGCGGGAAAATCATCATCCGTTCCAATCACCGGATAGCCGAGGACCTGCGTGCCGACTTCATGGGCGAGCCCGATCAGCCCGGCGATCGTGTAGCGGTCTGCCTGCTCGATGACGTCAATGCAAGCCCGTGCATGGCCGCCCGCACCGACCAATAGTATGGATTCTTTTTGCATGTCCTTTTTCAGGCACCGCCAAGTGTCACACTGCTAGGAAGGTTGATTATGCGCTTTTCCAGAGATTCGGAGACAGGCAACGGCATACTGGGGCATGCCTGATATGCAGGAAGCCGATTCATTAGCTGCCATACAGGACGCGTCATCAGGCCGGCATCGTTGGTCGCCTGCAGTAATTCGTCGCGCAGGCCGGCGGCGGACTCATCCAGCAGCAGCGTCTGCAGCCAGTAATTGCTCTGACAGCCCTCTGGCTCGGCAAACAGGCGCACGTGGGGAATGCCGTCCAGCGCGGCCCGATAGCGTTCATACAGCTTGCGCTTGACGTCAACAAAACCGGGCAATTGTTCCAGTTGCGCACAGCCCAATGCGGCATTGATGTTGGGCAGGCGATAGTTGTAACCGATCTCGTCGTGCACATAGGCCCAGCGATGCTGCAGCTTGGCGGTGGTGGTAAGGTGCTTGGCGTGCTTCGCCAGCTCGGGGTCGTCGGTCAGAATGGCTCCGCCCCCGCCAGTGGTGATCACCTTGTTGCCGTTGAAACTGAGCACACCCATGCGTCCGAAGGTTCCGGCATGCTTGCCATGTATCGTACTACCCAGGGACTCGGTCGCATCCTCGATCACTTCGAGATTGAAATCGCGGGCGAGTGCCAGCATGCCTTCCATATCCACCGGATGTCCGAAGGTATGCATGGGAACAATGGCGCGGATCACACGCCCGGTAGCACGGTTAACGCATTGCCCGCCGCGCATTTCGGTCGCGGCATGCAAGTATTCGCGCAAGGCGTGCGGGGCCAGGCCCAGCGTGCGCTCCTCGCTGTCCACGAAATGCGGAATTGCGCCACAGTAAGCCACCGCGTTCGCAGTTGCAACAAAGGTCAGCGCGGGAATCAGCACTTCGTCACCCGCTTGCACGCCGGCCAGTTGCAGCGCTACGTGCAGCGCAGCGGTGCCATTCACCACGGCTACGGCATGGCGCGCGCCAGTGTAGTTAGCGAGATCAGCCTCGAAACGGTCGACATAGCGGCCGACCGAAGAGACGAAAGTCGAGTCCAG
Organism: uncultured Methylobacillus sp.; assembly: GCA_946478865.1. The sequence goes on along the minus strand of CAMLDO010000001.1, from coordinate 10,444 downwards.
GCAGTCCTTGAGATAAGCCCACTCGTTACCCGCAAAACGGGGCTCGTGCAGGGCGACGTTACCCTCGCCTACTACGCTGCGGATGGCATTGACGATTTGATCGACCACGGACGATGCGCTTGCAGTGCTCACAGATTATAGATATCCGATTTATAGGCCGACAGGTTGGCCGGCTCGCGGAACCACGCGACAGTCTCCGCAATACCGCGCTTGAAGCCTTCCACATCGCCGTAGCTGGGCCGCCAGCCTAGCAAGCGAGTGGCCTTCTCGTTGGAAGCCCACAGCCGATCGACCTCGCTTTTCTCGGGGCGCAGCCGCTGTTCGTCGGTGATGATCTCGATGTCGGCGCCCATGACTTCGGCAATCACCTTGACGGTATTGCCGATGGAAATCTCGTAGTTGCTGCCGAGATTGATTACTTCGCCCGCCCCTTGATCGGACGCCAGCGCAGCGATGAAGCCGCTGACCGTATCCGCTACGTAATTGAAATCGCGTGTGGGATGGATCGCACCCAGCTTGATCTGCCGCTTGCCGCTGGCAATCTGGGTAATCACGGTAGGGATCACAGCGCGTGCCGACTGGCGCGGCCCATAGGTATTGAACGGGCGAATCACGGTGACCGGCGTGCCGAACGCGCAGTAAAACGACAACGCAATCTGGTCCGCACCGATCTTGCTAGCCGAATATGGCGATTGGCCCTGCAGCGGATGCTCCTCGGTGATGGGCACGAAACGCGCGGTGCCGTAGACCTCGCTGGTCGAGGTATGGATCACCTTGGCCACGCCCAGTTCGCGCGCGGCCTGCACGATATTGAGCGTGCCCTTGATGTTGGTATCGACGTAAGTGTCGGGCGAATGGTAGGAATAAGGAATCGCGATCAGCGCGGCCAGGTGCAGCACCGCGTCGCAGCCGTGCATCGCGGTCTTGACGCCGTGCGGGTCGCGCACGTCGCCGGCAAACACGTCGAACTTGCCTGCCACGTCAGGAGCACAGCGATCCAGCCACCCCCAGGAGTTGAACGAGTTGTACTGGACGAATGCGCGGACATCGTAGCCTTGGCGCACCAGCGCCTCGGTCAGGTGCGAACCGATAAAGCCGTCGGCGCCGGTTATTAATATTTTTCCCACGGCCGGATCCGTTCTGGTTTTAGAGATGACTTACAGCAGGTTGAACAGATTCAGCTGGCTGGCGTTGATGAAGGCTTTCTGACTTGCCTCCAGCGATGTCTGAATCAATTGCAACTGCACGCCCACCAACTGCAGGTCGGCAGACTCAACGCGGTCCAGTTCGTCTTCGTATTGCAGCTTGTACTGAGTCTGGGTATCTCTGGCGACCTCCAGTTGCTGGAAGCGGACCGCGACATGGTCGCTGACCTGCACGACTTTATCCAGCGCGGCTTCGAGACCGCTCACAGCGTTCGCAGCGGCCGTGTCGAATGCAGCGCCGGTCAACGAGCCGTCCTGCAGGTCGGTAATGAATTGGCTGATGACGGCGAATGGGTCATTGGCCGTGCCCACGCTGAACACGTCCTGGCCGGAATCGCTGACCTGAATCTGCTGGTTGCTGCCAATCGACACGTAACGCTTGGCGTTGTCGCCCTGGTAGTTGGACGCACCGGTGAGCTGCTGGAACGGGGCTGTGTTCTTGAAGCCGGAAAACAGATAGTTGCCTTCCGCATCGGTTGAATTGGCGTAGGCACGCAGATCGTCGTACACCTGCGTCAGGTAATTGGCGAAACTGGTGCGCTCCTGGGTGCTGGGGTTGCCACTGGCGCCAACCGCCGTGTCCTTGGCGCTTTCCAGCACATTGCGAATCGCCTCCAGCGTAGTCGATTCGGTTTTCAGCCGGGTTTGCGCCTTGCTGATGTTTTCCAGGCTGCTCACGGTTACGGACAGCGCCCGCGAGGTCTCCAGCGCATGCGCGGCACCAAGCGGATCGTCCGACGGTGTCACGATCCGGCGATGCGTCGCAAGCTGCTGCTGCAGGTGGGATAGCGTCGCCTGTTTTTCCTGCAACGCGGCCAGGTTGGAGTTGAAGTAGGAAGAGGTACTGATTCTCATGATGGCGATCTCTTAGCCGATTTGCAGGATGGAATCGAACATGGTTTGCGCTGTCGAGATGAGCTTGGCCGCCGCCTGGTAGGCCTGCTGAAAGCGCAGCAGATTGGCAGCCTCTTCATCCAGATTGACGCCGGACACCGACTGCTGGGCCTGCTGCGCCTGAGTCAGGAGGTTGGCTTGCGCACTCTGGTTGATCTCGACCTGGCTGGTCTTGTTGCCGATGCTGCTAACCAGTGCGGCATACGCCCCTTCGAGCGAAGCCGTGCCGCCAACCAGCGTCTTGTTGTTCTGCAACCCGGCAATCGCCAACGCATTGCGATTGTCGAGTTCGCCGCCGGTATTGGCCGAGACCGTGAATACGTCGCCATTCGCGGGCGTGCCGGTGATCTGGAAGGTCCAGCCGTTGTAGCTGATGTCGCCGCCCGGGGTATAGGTCAGGCCGGTCGGATTGCCGGTACCCGCGCCAGTCACGTCGAACGTGGTAGCGGAGGTGAAGGTGATCGTCACCGTACTGGTCAGATTGGCGTTGAGCGGCGGCTGCGTCGTGGTATCGACGGTCGGCTGAGTAATCTGTGCTGTCCCAGTGTTGGCGGTGGACGCAGCAGCGGCAATCGGCGCAGCGGCGGCGATCAGGTTAGTGTTGGTTATCGCAACACCCACGCTGGTAGACCCTGCCGCTGTCGGGCGGATCAGGTAGCTGTCGCCGGCACTCACTGTACCGCTGTCGAGCGAGAGCGTGAAACCCTGGTCGGCTGTCGTCGACAATGTAGCCAGGCTGGCGTTACTCCAGGACTGCCCGTCGGACATGCGTGTCAGGGTGTAGGTGCCCGCGCTGAACGAAAGCCGGTAGTCGGAGGTGGTCAGCGCGCTCGCGTCGGTAATCGCAGTGCTGATCACACCATCGCCGCCATTGGCGGTGCTGGCGAAGGTCTGGGCGAACGATGCGGGATCGGTGAAAAATACGCCGCCAGGGTTGCCATTGATGTCCTGCCCCAGCTGGTGCTGCTCATTGATGCTCTGCGACAGCGCGATCGCCAGCCGGCCCAGCGAATTCTGCGCGACATCGAGCGACTCCGAACGGTAATCCAGCAAGCCGCCCAGTCTGCCGCCCAAAGTACCCGACCCGCGCGAGAGCAGCGAGCCGCCATTGGCATCATAAACCTCAATGCGCGACGGGTCGTACTGGGAAGCCTGCGCCGTGATGGAGGAAGCCGTCATCCCGCCAACCAGCAGATAGCCATTGCCGAGGAAAACGTTATAGCCAGTCGTATCGTTCTTGACCACGGTGACGCCAGCCAAATCGTTCAGTTGCGATACCAGTTGATCGCGCTGATCCAGCAGATCATTCGGCGGCTGACCGCCCGAACTCTGGCTGACGGCGATGCGGCCATTCAGCTCGGCGATGTTCTGCGCGTAGCTGTTGATCTGGTCGACCATGCTGGTGATATCGGTATTGAGGCTGCCTTGCAGCGAGCGCAGGTATTCGCCGACGCCGTTGAGATTGTTGGCCAGCGTTTCGGCTGTGCCCAGTACCGCCTGGCGGGCGGAGGTCGACGAGGCATCGTCGGCGAGGTCGCCCCAGGAAGCAAAAAATTCCTGCACCATGGTCGAGAAGCCGACGGAACGGTCGCCCAGGATGTTGTTGATCTGCTGCATGCCTTGCAGGTACTGGTCGAGATAGCCTGCCTGCGCTTCGCTGCGGCTCACCTGGCGCTCGACCAGTTCGCTGTAGACGCGCTGCACCGTGACGATATTGACGCCCTGCCCCAGGAAGCCGCTGCCGGTACGCGTGGCCAGGTTGGTACCGAAGATCACCTCCTGGCGGCGATAGCCTTCGGTGTTGACGTTGGCAATGTTGTGGCCGACGGTCGTGATCGCGGTCTGCGCCGATTGCAACGCCGAGGTGGCTATGCTGTAGATACTCATGATTGCTCGCTTTCGATCATGTATTTATATCGGCCAAAAGGGCACAAACTTAAGCCGCAAGACCCTGTCGCAGCGCTGCGCTGCCGATGATGCGGCGCAACTTGTCGCCATAGGCTGGGTCGGTGGCATAACCGCCGCGCTGCAAGCCGCTGATAAAGCCTTCTGCGTCCTGGTTCAGCACTCCGGCGTAGCGCGGATTGTTCTTCAGCATGCTCGCGTAATCGGCAAATGCCTCGGCGTAGGAACCGTAAGCGCGGAACTGCGCACTTTCCTTGACCGGCTTGCCGTTCATGTACTCGGTCGTAGCTGCGACAGCACGCTCGCCCTGCCAGTTCTTGCCGGCCTTGATGTTGAACAGGTTGTAGCTGTTGCCGCCATCGGCGGTACGCACCTGATGCTTGCCCCAGCCGGTCTCCAGCGCCGCCTGCGCCAACAGGAAGTGCGGCGACACACCCAGAGAAGCAGCAGCATCCACCGCATGCGGCCACAGCTCATCGACAAAACTGCGCGGGCTGTGTGCAATGGCATCGCGCGATGCAGTGGTCTCGACCCCTGCTGCTGCCGGCTGTGATACAGCAGTACCAGCCACGTTGTCAGCCTTGAGGTCCTTGAGTACTTGCGGGAAATCGTAAGGGCGCGGTGCTGCCTGGATACCCTGCGCGCCCATCGAGAGCTGCATCTGCTGTACCAGCATGTCGGCAAGCCCCAGGCCCTTGCCTTGCGAAATCTTCTGTGCGATCTGCTGATCGAACATTTCGCCGAACATCTTGGTTTCCTGGCTATCGAATGGCCCGTCCTGCGACAGGGTCTGCCGCATGGTCCGCAGCATCATCTGCAGGAAATAGGATTCGAACTGCTGCGCCGCCGCCTTGAGCGAATCCTTGCCGCCGTTCTGGCTCGCCTGATATTTCAGGCGATCCAGGCTTTGCGGGTTGAGGGCGAGATTATCGGGCAGCATGGCGCTATTTAGATGATTTCGAGGTCGGCCTTGAGTGCGCCAGCGGCTTTCATTGCCTGCAGGATCGCAAGCAGGTCTTGCGGTGTAGCGCCAACCGCATTGAGCGCCTTGACCACTTCACCAAGCGAAGCACCTGCCTTGACCATCACCAGCTCGCCCTTCTTTTCCTTGATCTCGATCTCGGCGGATTCCGTCGCCACGGTCTGGCCTTGCGAGAACGAGTTGGGCTGGCTCACCAGCGGCTCGCTGCTGATCACCACCGAGAGATTGCCGTGCGCAACCGCCACGGTATCCAGCTTGACTTCCTTGTTCATCACGATGGAGCCGGTGCGCGCATTGAGGATGACGCGTGCAATGTCCTCACCCGGCGTCAGATTGATGTTTTCCATGCGAGCAATGAAGCCGACGCGCTGGTTGGGGTCCGCGGGAGCCAGCACACGCACCATGCGACCATCCAGTGCAGTGGCTGTGCCGGGGCCGAAATTGCGGTTGATCGCTTCGACCAGACGGGAAGCCGTGGTGAAATCGGTCTGATTCAGTTCCAGATTGACAAACTCGCCCTGGCCGACATCGGTGGGCACCGCGCGCTCCACCGTGGCGCCAGCCGGAATACGGCCGGCGCTGAGGTGATTCACCTGCACGCTGGAACCGCCGGCTGAAGCGCCCACGCCACCCACCATGAGATTACCTTGAGCCATCGCATATATCTGGCCGTCCGCGCCCTTGAGCGGAGACATGAGCAAAGTGCCGCCGCGCAGGCTTTTGGCGTTACCCATGGACGACACCGTGACATCGAGCGTCTGACCCGGTTTGGCAAACGGGGGAAGATTGGCCGTCACCATGACCGCCGCGACATTCTTGAGCTGAAGGTTGGTGCCCGCCGGCAGGTTGATACCCATGTTGCGCAGCATGCTGGCGATGCTCTGCACGGTAAACGGCGTCTGGGTCGTCTGGTCGCCCGTGCCATCGAGGCCCACCACCAGCCCGTAGCCCACCAGCTGGTTGTTACGCACGCCGTGGATGGAGGCGAGATCCTTGACGCGCTCCGCCTGTGCCGGCAAAGCCAGCGCCAGTGCGAGCAGTAGTCCCAACCATTTGCCTGTCGTTTTCATGAATCGTTCCTCAGAAAGGCACCAGCGAGATGAAGAAGCGCGACAGCAGGCTGACGATCTGCGCCGTGTCCATGCTTTGCTTGCCCTTGGACTCGATACGCGCATCGGCGAGCTGGGTCGAATTCACGGCATTGGCCGCATTGATGTTGATCGGATTCACCACGCCGGAAAGACGGATGAATTCGGTATTCTGGTTGACGGCGATCTGCTTCTCGCCGCTCACAAGAAGGTTGCCATTCGGCAGCACCTCGATCACGGTAACGGTGATCGTACCGGTGATGGTATTGCGATTGGTATTGGATTCCGCGCTGTCGTAGCTGATGTCGGAATCGGCGGTGACGCTGGTATCGAGATTATTACCGCGTGTAAATCCAGGAACATTGCGCGGAATACGCTTCGGCGTCAGGCCAAACAGCGTCGGCGTCGGCACGGACACATCCACAGAACCGGTACGCTCGTTGCTCTCGTCGATGCTCTTGGTAGCGTTGGAACGCTCGACGATGTTGACGGTGAGCGTATCGCCGACGAATCGCGCGCGGCGGTCTTCGAACAGCGGACGCGCATCCGCAACACGATAGATGGAGCCATCCCGCGCCGGAGCCTGCGCAACCGGCGTGGGGCGCGCCGTCATCGGCTGAGCCACGTTGGTGGACGGGTCGGTGTTACACCCGGCCAGCAGCGCCAGCATCAGCAGCGGTAAGGCATTACGCAGCGTATTCATGAGGTGTCCTGTTAACCGTTAAAGCTGAACCAGGCGTTGCAGCATCTGATCCGATGCCTGAATCGAGCGCGAATTGATTTCGTACGCGCGTTGCGCCTGGATCATGTTGATCAGTTCTTCCACGACATTGACGTTGGACGTTTCCACAAACCCCTGCTGAAGCGTACCCAAGCCGTTCAAACCCGGGTTGGACGTATTCGGCGTACCGGACGACACGGTCTCCAGGTAGAGGTTGTCGCCTATGCTTTGCAGGCCGGTCGGGTTGATGAAGTTGGTCAGCTGGATCGGGCCTTGCGTCGTCGTGACGTTACCCGGCTGAGTCACAGTCACCGTGCCGTCCTGGGCGATATCCACGCCGATGGCATCGGATGGCACCGTGATTTGCGGCTGCAAAATGTCACCGTTGGCCGTGACCACCGTACCTTCGCTATTCACCTGGAAGGCGCCGTCGCGGGTATAAGCGAGCGTGCCATCCGGCAGCTGCACCTGGAAGAAACCGTTGCCCTGGATCGCCATGTCGAAGGTATTGCCGGTCTGCTGCAGGTTGCCCTGGATATGGATGCGCTCGGTAGCCACCGGGCGTGCACCCGTGCCGATCTGCAAGCCGGAAGGGACTTGCGTCTGCTGCGAGGCCTGTGCACCCGGCTGGCGCATCGTCTGGTACACCAGATCCTCGAACACCGGGCGCGAACGCTTGAAGCCGTTGGTGCTGACGTTGGCCAGGTTGTGCGAGATGACGTCGATGTTGGTCTGTTGCGACTCCATCCCGGTCTTGGCAATCCAGAGCGATCTAAGCATGTTTGTTCCTCAAATTAAGCCGTCAGCGACATGACTTGCATGGCGCGGTTGGCATTTTCGTCCGCCTTCTGCATGAGCTTGACCTGCATGTCGAAGAAGCGGGATTGATCGATGATGTCGATCAGCGCGGTCACGCTGTTGACGTTGCTGCTTTCCAGCGCGGAGGTCGCGAGCGTGACTTCGGCATCGGCAGGCGCGGGCTGGCCGCTCGACAAGCGGAACAGGCCATCGTCGCCGCGCAACATCTCGTTGTCTGCGGTGCGTACCAGCTTGATACGTGCAATCGCGGTCGTGGCGTTGTACTGGTTGTTGGTGACGATGCTGACGGTACCGTCCTTGCCGATCGTGACTTCGGAGTCTTCCGGAATCGTGATCGGGCCGCCATCGCCCAGCACGGGCAGGCCGTTGCTGGTGACCAGCAAGCCGTTGCTGCCGACTTGCAGACTGCCGTTGCGCGTATAGGCTTCCTGCCCGGAGGCGTCCTGGATTGCGATCCAGCCACCCCCGTTGACCGCGACATCCATCGGACGACCCGTGCTTTTGATGCCGCCAGAAGACAGGTCGGCGCGCGGCGTAGAGGTCACCGAATAGGTCCGGGTAGGCATGCCGTCGCCGAACACCGGCAAGGCACGGAAGGCATGCGCCTGGGCCTTGTAGCCGGTGGTGGAAACATTTGCGAGGTTTTGCGCCGTCACAGCCTGCTGCAGCATGCTGTGCTTGGCACCATTCATCGCAATGTAGAGAAGGCGATCCATTACTTAGCCGTTAGCGGAGGTTGACCAGGGTTTGCAGAACGGCGTCCTGCGTCTTGATGGTCTGCGCATTCGCCTGATACACACGCTGGGCGGTGATCATGTTCACCAGCTCGGCGGTCAGGTCGACGTTGGAATCTTCCACCGCCGACGATTGCAGCGCGCCAAACTGACCGCTCTGTGGTGTGCCCAGCAGTGCCGGGCCAGAGGTAGAACTCTCCGCCCACAGGTTGTTGCCCTGCGGTTGCAGGCCTTGCGGGTTGCGGAAGTTCGCCAGTACCACCTGCGCCAGGTTCTTGGACTGACCGTTGGAGTAACGGCCGAGCAGGATGCCGTCGTCGGAGATCGTGAAGCCCGTCAGGCTGCCCGAAGCGAAGCCATCCTGCGCCAAGTCGCTCACTGTGGATTCATCGCCATACTGCGTCGTGCCAGTAAAATTGATCTTGAAAGTCATGTTCGCCCCTCCGGTACCTAACTGTGCGGGGGTGATGGTCTGCGTGAATGCGCCATTGGCCAGTTCGGTGGAAGCAGTGCTATCTATCAAACCATCGGTACCAAACACGATCGTTGGCACAGGAGAAGGCGTGATATTGACGGGCGAACCGCCAGGCGGCGTCACCGTGGTGTGCACGTCCCAGGTGCCGACCGCGGTCTTGCGGAAATACAGGCTCAGGACGCTGCTATTACCCAGAGAGTCGTAAATCGGGGTGGAGGTGGAATAGTTGTAAGTGGTCGGGTCCGATGCACTGAATGCCGGAGCAGCGGGCAGAATGTCCTCGCGACTGTCGAGGTTCAGCACGGCTTCCACGCCGGTCGCAGATGGGCTGGTACCCGTCGCCTGCGGCGCGATGTCCGAGGTCGGGATCACGATGGGCTGAATGTCACCCTGCACGATAGTGCCAGTGCTATCGGCCATGTAGCCGGTGACGCGCAGGCCTTGGGCGTTGACGATCTGACCGTTCTGGTCCACCTGGAACTGGCCGTTACGGCTGTAGTACGGCGTGCCGGCGGCATCGGTCAAGCGGAAGAAGCCACCGCCATTGATCGCGATATCGAGCGGATTGTTAGTGGCGGTAATATTACCCTGGGTGAACTGCTGCACAATGGTGGACAGCTTGGAACCGAGGCCCACCGGGTTGCTGCCGGCACCCGTCAGCGAAGCCGCGAACACGTCCGCGAATTGCGCCTGGCCGGTCTTGAAGCCCACAGTGGTGGCATTCGCCACATTATTGCCGATCACATCCAGATTCTTGGAAGCGGTATTGAGACCGCTCAACCCTTGTTGGAAACCCATTTTGCTGTCCTTTCCTTGCCCTTAACCTTCGATTAAAGCACTTGTTTGATGTCGTCCAGATCGACCAGTCCCATGCCGCTCACACTCAGTGCCGGACCGACATCGTCCATCAGCACGCTTTGCACCTTGCCTACCGACAGGCTGGTGGCATCCACTACTTCGCCATCCAGCTTAGCCGTGACCGTGAAGGTATAGCTGCCGTCCGCCGCGGTCGTGCCGGCATCGGTCTTGCCGTCCCAGGTAAATGCATTCACGCCGGCATCGAGCTTGTCCAAATCCAGCGTTTTCACCAATTTGCCGTCGCTGTCGAAGATCTTGACCGTCACATCATCTGCCGCGCTGGCCAGCTCCACACCGCCGAGCGCAGTACCCGAGGCCAGGTCCATGTGCTCGCCCGGAGCCAGCACGTAGTGGCCGATCATGTCGACCGACTGGAACGCCTGCGCCTTGGTGAAGGCCTTGAGCGTCTCATTGAGCTTCTCGATGCCGGTCACGGTGGACAACTGCGCCATTTGCGAGGTGATCTCGGCGTTGTCCATCGGGTTGAGCGGATCCTGGTTCTTCATCTGCGTCACCAGCAGCTTGAGAAAGCGATCCTGTTGTGCCTGAACCGAGTTGGCGGTCAGCGAGGAAGCCCCTGTCGAGCTGGTGGAGTTGTTCACGGCCGTTACCATCGTGCGTTCCTTTCGTTATTGACCGAGTGTCAGCGTGCGCTGCAGCAGGGTTTTGGCGGTATTCATCATTTCCACGTTCGCCTGGTAGGAACGGGAAGCCGAAATCATGTTGGTCATTTCCTCGACCACGTTGACGTTGGGCATGGTCA